>JALNXN010000022.1 GCA_023230325.1 archaeon
CTACTACATTAACATCTACAGCTTTTGAACCCTTGTCATCTTGAACAATTTCAAAAGTTACTTTCATACCATCTCTGATATTAGTACTTTTTAAACCTGTTTGATGAACAAAATAATCCTTGCCATCAGACCCAGTTATAAAACCAAATCTTTTCTTAAAGTTATAAAACTTTACTGTTCCATCCATTATATATTCACATTTTTTGTTTTTAAAATAATCTAAAATTAATAGCTTTTGCTTAGCTATAAATTTCAAGACTACATTATAATATATTTATAATAAGAAAGTCTTATAAAGCTATTTAAGGCACAAAATTTAAGAAATTTACTGAAAATTAAACTCATCCTCTAAAATATCCTCATTCAATCTATTTAACTGAGATAAAATATATTTTGCTTTATTACTATTTAATCCGTCAATTAATGCCAATTGCCCTGGACTACAACTCTTAATATTTGAAATGGTTTTTTTCACATTTATAATTTTATCAATTGTTTCAAAGTCTAAATTTGGAATTTTATATAAAATCCTATACCCTCTAGAATCTTTATTTTCAATTTCACAAGAATTAATTAATATGTTTTTATCAGTTATCTTTCTTACACCTAATCTAAGTAAATATTCAACCTTTTCTTCTGCTTCCTTTTTTGTAATTGGCTTTTGAGAATAATCCATTAAAAGTAAACTTAATTCCTCATCCAATCCAAAAATAACCTCTGAAAGGGTTTGAGAAATATCATTTCCTTGAGTTCCAAGCTCAACTATTATTTTTTCCATCTCTTCACCGTGCTTAAAGAAATATAGGATTTTTTGAATTACATCAATTACTTGTTCAAAAACTTTTGTAGGAATATTAAATTCACTATATAATAATTTATTTAAATTTGAATCAATCTTTTGTCTATAATCTTTTAAATTATTTAAAGAATAATTTGCTTTAACTGTTAAAAAACTAGGATCTTGTAAAACATATTTTTGATCTCTAAAATATAATGAAATTATGTTTCTTCTATGAGAAATTGCAATTACTGGTAAATTACTTTGAATCGCAGTTTGTTCAGCAGACCTATGTCTCATTCCAGTTTCTGAAGATGGAACTGATTTGTCTGGCATTAAATGTTTGTTTGCACCAATTATCTTTTTTAAATCGCTTGATAAAATAATTGCACCATCCATTTTTGATAATTCAAATAATTTTTGAGAAGAAAAAGGAATGTCTAAATCAAAACCACCTTTTAAAATTGGAGCTAACTCTTCATTTGAACCTAAAACAATTAATGCACCTAAATTTCCATTTAATATTTCATCTAAACCTCTCCTAAGTTCATTTCCAGGAGTAACAATTGGTAAAATTTTATTAATATCTATAATTTCTCCTCTCTGTATTTCTTGAAGAAGAGCATCAGTCCAATTTTCATCTAGATATTGATTTATTTTAATTTTAACTGACATATTTTTTCACAATTTTTAAGTAAAAATAGAATTTTCATATATATATACTATGTTCTTATTATAAATAAACCTAATTGAGAAAATTAATATAAATTAGAATATAGTTTGTAAAATTAATCTAAGTAATTAAAACTATATGTTTATTAAGAGATTTATGTTTAATATTACTATGAAAATATTATTACTTTCAAGAGAAGAAGATATTAAAAAATTACCAAACATAAAGTTTAATATTAAAAAACATGAAGTTATACTTCCAACCTTTCAATTAGGAAAAACTTCTAAATTTATAAATAAGAAGAAAGAATTTATAGATAAGGATATTGAATTGATTAAAAAGGTAGATGCGATTCTTGTTTGTAATTTTGATAAGGGTAAGCAAATAAATTATGTTGGCAGTTCTATGCTTTTATTTATAGGTGTGGCTTATGCTTTAAATAAAAAGATATATTTACTTTATAATTTTTCTAAATCTAAAAGTAAGGATGAAATTAAATATTTAAATGCTACTGCCTTAAATGGGGATTTGAATAAAATTATATAAAAGGAAAAGAAATATGATTAAACTAATAGTTTTTGATTTATGGGCAACATTAGCAAAAAGGGATGGGATTGATTTTCACTTTGCCTTAAAAATAGTTGAGGAATTTAAATTAGATAAATTAGAAGCTGATGTTAATGATATTTTTAGAAACACAGTCAAAACTAGGAGATGGGAAACTGAATTTGATGCTTATATTGAATTTGCAAGAAATGTTGGAATTGAGCCAACAAAGGAAAATACATTTAAAATTATGAAACTAAGAAAAATTGCAGAAAGTAATGTTATGGTTTATGATTTTGTTTACCCCTTATTTAAAGCTCTTAAAAAAAATAATTATATTTTATCAATTATTACAAACTCTTCTATTTTTGAAAAGGAACTTTTAGAAAAGAACACAAGGATATTAGATTATATTGATTATCCTCTTTTTTCATATGAGATAGGAGCAGTTAAACCAAATCCTATGATCTATTTAGAATTGCAAAGACAAACAATGATTCTTGCTGATGAGATAGTAATGATTGGGGACAATTTTATTAATGATGTGTTAACACCCAAGCAACTAAATTGGAATGCAATTCATTTTGATGGAGATTATAATAGACTTAAAAAAGATTTAGAAGCTTTAGGAATTAACTTAAAATAAATTAAAAATTAATAATCATGTCCTGAACATAAAAAATCAAAATCTAATTTTTTTAATTTTTCTAAAGATAAAGGCATTTCTTTTGGTAAAGAATTTGGTAAATCCATTCTTCCAATAAATTCAAAGTCTGTGTCAAAAAGGGTATCTCCAGAAAATAACACTTTCCTTTTAGAATCATATAAACAAATTGAACCTATAGTGTGTCCTGGTGTTTCAATTATTGTTAGATAGTCAGGCAAATCTAAACTAGAGATGTCATTTAATTTTAAATTGAAATTATCTGCAACTTCTGTTAAAAGAATTGTTCCAAATCTATTATTACCTAAAGATTCAATTTCTTTTTTAGAAGCATAAAATTTAGCATTTGTAAAAATTTTCCAATTTGCGATATGATCATAGTGTAAATGAGTAAATATAACAGTTTTAATCTCTTTAGGATCAATAATTGAAGAAATACTTGTTAAAATTAGTAGATAATCGGAAGGAGACCCACAATCAATAATTATATTTTCTTTAGATAAAAAGTAAACATTACTTTCTCCTTCTATTTTATAAATCCCATCAACAATTTTTTCAAGCATATTAATCACAATTTATTTGTCCAATAAATAATGTTTTTATTCAAAAGGCATAATTATTTCTTTATATAAAAATTTATAATTTTTCAATAACTTCTTCAGGAACATAAATATGTTTATAATCCTTAGTTATTTTAACAATATCTATCCTTTTTATAAAATTAGGAAATTTATTTTTAATATCATCAACAATTTCATAAAATTTATCTTCAGAATCTATTTCTATTTCTGGCTCTAATTCCCAAGAGCCTACATTTTCAACTAAATATACAATATGTCTATTGTTTTTACAATATGCTAAAAATTCATTATATTTCTCAATAATCATTTTATTAATAGAAATAAATAATTTATAATATTTTAAATTAACTTTATTAAAATTTAAAAAAATATCATAACCTGAAATAATTCCTTTTTTTTCTAAAAGTTTAATTCTTGAAATAACAGTCTTTATATTTAAATTTAGTTTTTTAGATATATCCATAGAGGATATTCTAGAATCATTAACTAATAATCTTAATATTTCTTTATCAGATTTATCTAATTTAATAATAATTTCTTCTCCAATCATCTTTTTATCTTCTAAATAATTTATTTTTGATTCAACTAAATAGTTTTTACCATAAACATAAGTGTCTGCCATTATACCAACAGAATAATTTTGTATATACTTATTATATTTTTGAAGAATTTTATTTTTTTCAGAATTAAATTCTTTAACATCTCTACAAAGAATAGAAATTATTAAATCAAAAACACCTGTACATTTTGCAACCCAATTTATTTTATAATAATTATTAAAATCAGTAATAATTAAATCAGTAATATTTTTTGAAGCACCATGAAATTGAAAATATATTTTATAATGACTTAATCCTAATTTACTTAAAGAAATTAAAGTTAAAAAATTAGAAATTACCCCTTCTTTTTCTAACCTATGTATCTTATATGTGCAAGTTTCTTTACTTAGTCTTACAGATTTAGCAATAACTGAAAATGGTTGTCTACTATTTTTACTTAACTCAAATAATATTTCTTTATCTTTCTTATCTAACTGCATATTTAATTTATTACCAATAAAATATATAAATATTACTGTTTTGTGCAAAAAATAAATGTTAAGTTATAATTACTTGTAAAAACAATAAATTAATATTAACTTAAGCGGGTTAAACTATGAATAAAAAAATAATACTACCAATTGCAATAATAGCAATAATTTTATTAGCAATATTAACAGCAAACTTTTCAGGATTAATTACACTAAATAATTCAAATGAATATGTAATTGGTTCAATTATGCCACTTTCAGGAGATGCAGCAGCATTTGGATTACCTTTTGAAAAGACAGTTAATTTAGCTGTTAATGAGATTAATGAAAATGGTGGAATTAATGGCAAACAATTAAAAGTAATTTTTGAAGATAGTAAATGTACTAATAAAGATGCAGTTGATTCAGTAAATAAATTAATAAATATAAATAATGTAAAAATAATTATTGGCGGAATTTGTTCTGGAGAAACATTAGCAGCTGCACCAATAGCAGAAAAGAACAAAATAATTTTATTTTCACCAGCATCAGGAAGTCCAGATATAACTTTTTCAGGAGATTATATTTTTAGAAATACAGCATCAGATGCTTATTCTGGGAAAAAAATTGCAGAAGCAATAATTAAAAATAATCAAAGAAAATTAGCAATAATTACAGAAAATTCAGATTATGCATTAGCAATATCAAGAGTCTTTAAAGAAGAATATAAAAAATTAGGTGGAGAAATTTTAATTGAAGAAAAGTTTAATTCAGATGTAACTGATTTTAAAACAATAGTTACAAAAATAATAAACACTAATCCAGATGCAATATATTTAATTCCACAAACTCCAAAATCGTTAACAATACTTTTAAAAGAATTAAAAGAAAATAACTATACAGGTCAATTATATGGAAATGAATACACTAGATCAAAAGAAGTTTTAAAAGACTATGCAACAGAAGCTGAAGACATAATTTTTGCAGAACCTGAGTTTGATGAAAATTCACCATTAACTAAAGAGTTATTAGATAAATTAAAAAATAACAATATAGACCTATCCTTTCCATCATATCAAACAAAAGTATACGATTCAGTTTATATAATTAAAGAAGCTATTGAAAAATGTAAAACTGATAGGGACACAGATTGTATTAAAAATCACCTTTATGGTATTAAAGACAGACTTGGAACAGATGGCTTTTTAACAATTAATGAAAATGGAGATGCAGAAGTAAACTACCAATTAAAAATTATAAAGAATGGAGAAGTTGTTATTTACAACAACTAATTCTTTTCTTTATTTTTTTTGATATTTTCAATAATTGAAATATAATAAAATTCAAAATTATCAATATCTTGAAATTTAATTTCATACATATCTTTAGAAAATACATCCTTTAAATCTAACAAACTTTTTTTAAAACTAGTTAAACTAAATTTTTTAGAACTACCTATTCCTTTAAACATTAATTTTTTATTAATTAAACTAATAGTATCTTTAGTAAGGTAGATATGTTTTTTATTTATTAGAAACCAAATATCATAAATATCTCTGCCTTTTCTTCTTGTATATATTGCTCTAATTTTTTCTGAAAAAATTTCTTTTAAATCCATACATCTAATTATTTTTGTTGGAAGATTATAAGCAGGAAAATCTAATGAAAATGAAACTGTAGGTAATAAAACTTCTTCTCTATAACTAACATCAACATCAATAAAACAAAGACTTTTAGCATTAGTATATAATGGACCTTCTGCAGATATTTTCAATGAAAAACCATATTCATTAATACTAACTATTTTTCCAGTAGATTTAACTCCATCTAATACCCAAAGCATACTAGTAATTCTTTTATTTATATGATTTGAAAATGATTTAATATCTTTAAATCCAAATGGAGAAATAGACAAATCAATAGTAAAATCTAAATCTGTAGAAAATCTATCTAATCCCTGAAAAAACCAAAGATAAGTACCACCTTTAAAAACTAATGGATAATCTGACAAAATTATTAATATTAATGTTTGAAGATAATGCTTTTCTTGTTGATATGGTTTTATTCCTCTTATATTTGCAACATTTACTATTTCTTTTTTACTTAACATCTTCAACCACACTTTTAACCCTTTTTGGATACAATTTGCTATATTTTTTTAATAACTTAAAATTGATCAAAGATTTATAATCTTGTAAAGTAGATTTATTATAAATTCCATAATAAATTCCATCAAGTATAGCTTTTTCTGGATTTGCAATATATGCATAACTACCATCTAAATTATATTTTTTAAAACCAAAAAATAATTTAGGAGTAATTTGATGATATCTTAATTGCATATCCTCATAATATCTGGTATTAATAGTAGTAACACAAGAAGTATTAATTGGAACTTGATTAATAATTTGATGAAAAAACAACGCAGAGGACAAAGAAATATAAGATGGTTCTATAAATTGAGTACCTATCACATATTCATCAGATGAAAATATAATTTTACCATGTTTCCTTTTAGCCAAACCATTATTAACTAATCTTGAAACATAAACACTTGTAATAACTACAGATCTACCAATAAGATTAGATATTTGCTTAGTACTAAATACTGCTTTTTTAGTATTTAATAACTTTTCTTTAATTTTATATATATTAGACATCACACCACAATAACAATATTGTTATATATGTGTGACACAAAACATTTATAAAATAGTTCTTTTTAATAATAACTATAATTAAAAATACACAGATAAACTATCAATTAAAGATTATTAAAAATGGAGAAGTTGTTATTTATAAATAAAACCAACCTATTAAACAGTAAAAAGAATTCTGCTTAAATCAAACAAATTAATTATTGCGTGTGAACTGAGCAAAACTAGTTCTTTTAGGGGGAAAGCACCTTTTCTAAAGGGGCTCAGTGAGTAAACCAAAAGTTATAAATCTTTTTACCATTTAAATCTTCTTCAATTGAATCAAGTCTACAAAAACCAAATCTCTCAAACTGAATAACTTCTCCTACCTTTAATTGAGAAATATGCGATTCTGCTTGTCCCTTTATTAATTCATGCTCAGGAGTAAAAACAGTAGCATCAACTAACTGAGAAGAATCATCTGGAAGAAAATGAATTATTGTTTTATTTTCATTTGGTTCTTCTTTATATTTAGAATAGTTTTCAGAATCAAATACTAATTTATTAATATTTACAAATTTAAAATTAATATTATCCATTAGTCTAATTAATTCACCATCTTTAAAAGAATCAAAATCATCTCTTTCAATTAAATAATAACCAGTTGATTTAAATTTTCTTACACCCAAATCTAAATTTGGATGAATTGGTAGTTTATATTCTTTTTTTGGATCATTTTCTACTTCAATTTTAATTGGATCTTTAATGAAAAAAAATCTTTTTGAAGAATCATTTAATATTCTTTTATTATATTTAATTAAAGTATCCCAAGTAATAACAGAACCAGAAGATTTTGTAATACCAGATTCTATTACCATTTGAGTAATTGCTTCTTTTGAAAATCCTCTTCTTTTTAATGCTCTAAGAGTTGGTAAAGATGGATCATCCCAACCAATAAGTTCTCCAGAATTTACTTTTTCTCTAATTTCTCTTCCACTAGAAGCCATTCCTTCTAAATTAAATCTTGAAAATTCATAAGTATAAGTATCATATAAACCTAATAGTTTTCTTATATAATGATGAAGTTCTGAAGCCATTTCAAATTCTAATGTTCTTAGTCTATGAGTAGTATTAAAATAACCATCTAAAACTGCATTTTGAAAATCATAAGTTGGATAATTTCTATATTTATAACCAAGTCTTGGATGTTCTTTATCAATTACTCTAAAAATTGATGGGTCTCTCATTCTTGTATTTTTATGTTTCATATCAATTTTTATTCTCAAAGAGGCTTTTCCTTCTGGGTAAGTTTCCATTTCCTTCCAATAGATTAAATTTTGTTCAGGAGTTGTAAATCTACAATCGCAATTTTCTTTTTTATCTCTTAATTCACTCATTTTTTCTGAATTACAAAAACAAACATATGCTTGATTTTTTAAAATTAATTTTTCAGCCATTTCTTTAAATAAAGGTATATAGTCAGAAGCATATTCAACTCTAACAGGATGAGCACCCAACCACTCAATATCCTCTTGCATAATTGTATAAAATTCTGGTTTAACTAATTTAGGGTTAGTATCTTCAAATCTTAAATAAAATTCCCCATCATATTTCTTTGCTAATAAATAATTTAATAAAATGGCTTTAGAGTGACCAATATGAAAATATTTTTCTGGTCCTGGAGGAAAACAAGTAACAACTTTATCCCCTTCTTTAATATTTAAAAAAGCAAAAATATTTCTTTCTTCTTTTTCTTTTTTTTCAAAGAATTCAGGATTGATTTCTTTTAATTGTTCAATTTGTTCTTCTAAAGATAAGGAATTAATTTCATTTAATAAAGGTATTAATTCAAAAGATAACTCCTTAGTCTTTGTTCTATATTCTGGAAAGTCTTTTAAAATTCCACCAAGAACAAATTTAAGTTCAGCTTTACCTTTATGCTTAATTGAATTTTCCAAAATTATTTTTTTAAAATCTTCTTGCATAATTAATCATTTTTTATTTTTTTTCTTATAAATTATATCATCTACAATATTTAAAAAAATTTCAGTTTGTTCAATAATAAAAAAAGCTTCATCTTTACTTACTAAATTTATTTCTTCATAAACTACTTGATGCCTTTTTTTTCTGGTTTTATTAATTAAGAAAAATAATGTTTCTGGAATATTAGAACTAAAATTTTCTTTAACAAAATTAATTATAGATAAATGTTTAGAATATCCTGTTGGTCTATATCCTTTAAAAAACATTAAAGATTTAGCTGCTTGAAGCATTGCAGTATAAGATATAGATAAAGCCCAATCATAATCTTTTATAGTAAACAATTTCCTTGCAACTTCTAAATCTCTAAAAGCATGTTTTAATGAATTTTCTATAAACTCTTTAGTTGAATCTATTTTTTCCCAACTAATTAATTTTTCTTCTAAAATTATCCTCATCTCCAATTAACATAATAATTTTATCTTTATTTATTGTTTTTAATAAATTATTATTTTTTGATTTTTTAATAAAATCTTTATTATTCCATAAAATATAATTAATATCTCTTTTTAATCTATCTTCTAAATCACTAATAATTTTTAATAATTCATTTTGATTAAGAGAATCAGAAATAACTAATAAATCAATATCACTTTTTGAATTTTCTACACCCTTAGCAAAAGATCCAAAAATAAGACAATAATCGACTTTGTTTTTTAATTTTATTTTAATTTCTTGGCCTATAAACTCAGTTTTTAAAAAAATATTTTTTAAGTCTTTTAAAAAAATATTATTTTTATTTATTGTATATATAGAAAGATTACTTTTCTTAATTTTAATAATTAGATTTAATGATTCTAGATTTAATAGTTCCTTAGATGTTTGAGAAGGATAACTTTTAGTTAATTTTGCAATTTCTCTTAAATGGAAAGATGAATCTTGATTAAACATTAATAAGGATAAAATATTTATTCTTGTTTTTGAAGTAAATAATTTTTCTAACATATATACACTATTTAAGTACAGTTGTACAAATATAGTGTACAGAAAGAAATTTAAATATAACCTTTATTTAACATCATAATTAATCGTAATTCCTTTTATAAACATAATCTCTATGTTCAAAATATCTAAATAAAATTTTATTTTCTTTTTTTAAATACCTAAAAATTAAAACAAATTTCTGAGTAATATGAACTCTTTTAAAGTTCTGCAAAGGATTTTTTAAATTTTTATAATGTTCAATTTCAATATTGTTTTTAATTTCATCTATTTTAGTAAGTATTTGAGAATATAACATAGGATCTTTTTTTGAAAGTTTAATTAAATTCTTTAATAATTCTTTATGAAATTCAAAATCCATTTATTTACCTTTTATATAATTATCTAAATCATCTACAGAATTAAACTTTTTATAATCTGAAGATTTATCTTTTTTATTATCTGATAACACTTTTTTTATAAAATCAGGTCTTAATTCTGGAGCTAATTCTAAATCTGCGTAGTATCTAACTACTACAGAAATTGCTTCTACTTTATTTTTTAAATTATTCTTTGCTTTAATTATATTTAATGTTTGATTTATGTCTACTGGTAAATCTAATAATGCTTTCATGTTATCACCAAATATATTATATATCGAAACATTAATAAATATTAATAGTTATTAACAAATATTAATTAAAATTAAAAATAATATAATTAATTAAATTTTAACTCAATTATTATAAACTTTCAGGATAAGCTGCTTTAATTAAGTCTTCTTTTCCAACAAACTTTTGTCTAATTGGTTCTAATAATTTATTTACTTCTTCAGACACTCCATTTTTTAGATCCATTGGATGAAGTGCTTTT
>JALNXN010000023.1 GCA_023230325.1 archaeon
CCATTCAATATCTTTGCAACAGGAAATACTCTTTCTAAAAGTGAACTAAAAACATTAGCATACATCTCTTTAAACTCACCTGTTGAGCAAGCAAAGATCACAAGAAAAAGACCATTTGAAGACTTACAAATATTAAAAGATTTAGATTTAATTTCTGTAGAAAAAAAAGGCAGAAAAAATATTTTACACACAACTAAAAAGTTTACTCTTTTGTTTAAAAAATCTAAATAAAATATATTTATATACATTTTATTACATAAATATATGTAGATCTTAGAATATTAGGTTTAGAAATCAATTTTAGATTTTCAAATCAAAACAAATCAATTTTAGATTTTCAAATCAAAACAAATCAATTTTAGATTATTGCACTAAAATAAATCAATTTCAAAAATTTTTAAAAAGGTGTATTTGTATGAACTATAAAAAAATATTAATAATTTTCTTAATTTTAGTATCAATAATTGGTTTTCTTCCCTTCACTTCTGCTTTAATTCCAAATGAGAGTATGAAGATTTTTGCTGTTAGTAATAATGAGGCAATGGCTGCAACCTTACACATCTCCATTGTTGAAGGGACAGGTAAAATTTTTTCCTCAATTGATGAGTCATTAGTTGGTAGTGCTACACAAGAGTCTGTAAAAAATGCTGTAAAAACAACGTATGATATTGTTGGAGATAAAATTAAAAACAAATACAATTTTACAATTGATATTGAATCAAATGCCTACAGTATTGATGGACCTTCTGCTGGGGGGGCAATTGCACTTTTGATGATCTCTATGTTTGAAGATGTTAACCTTAGCCACGAAATAGGGATCACAGGATCAATTACAGCAGATGGAATGATTGGAGATGTAGGTGGAATTTACTTTAAAGCAAAAAAAGCATCAGAAGTTGGTGTGAAATTATTTTTAATACCTGCAGGAAACAGAAAACAAGTTATCTCTGAAGAAGGAGAAATAAAGGATGTTGATCTAGTTGATTATGCTTACCAAAATTGGGACATGAAGATTGTTGAAGTTAAAAATATTAAAGAAGTTATTAAATATTCAAGAATGGACTTTTCAGAAATTGATATTAATGCAACTAAGCCTGTAACCAAAGACACTTTTGTTCCTAATAAAATAAAGTACTCTTCAGCAATCAAGCCCATGAAAAGTCTAGTAGACAAGTATATAGTTGACGCAAATACAGAAATTAATAAAATAAAATATGGGATGGATAATAATTCAATTAAAGACTTTGGAATATTGCAAAGTCTATTAAGTGTTTTTGATTATGCAAGAGATGGGTTAGAGAGTGCAATTACCTATAATGAAAATAACTATCTATATTCTTCAGCAAACTCAGCATTTATAACTTTTGTAAACATAACCACAGTTAATGAGATTATTGCAAACCCCTCTGTTCTTAGCCCAAACTCTACAGCTTTTGACTTAAGAGTTTTAGACTTAGAAAAAAAAATTAATCTTACAAAAAATAGATTAAAGTTATGTTCCTTAGATAATTTTGAATGGTGTATTGGGGCTAAGCAAAGGTTGACTTGGGCAGAAGACAAATTAGAGAAAATAAAATCTACAAATTATTCTTTACCAGGAAACAGTTTACTTAAAGTTTCAGATTATAGTTATGCTGTTGGTTGGGTAAACATTGCAAATGACTTTTTAAATATTGGGATTACAGATTCTGATCTGAAGTTTGTGGAATCAAGCCACTTTAGGGAACTAGCCCAAGAAAGTATTATCTCTGTGGAAAATGAACTAATACTTTTAAACAGTGACTTAAGCTCTGATGAAGATTTTTTAAGAAGACTAAATGCTGCAAAAATGAATTTTAAAAGAGGATGGTATGTAACTTCTTTATATGATTCTGCAACAGCAATGTCTGTCTTAGTTTCTGATAATGAAAGTTACCAAGAATTGTTTAATGTGTCTTTTTTTGAAAAGAAATATAATAAGTTAGATAAAGTTTTAAGAAGTTCTTCAGGACTTAATTCTAAAAAAAATGTTTGGTCTAAATTGTATTTTGATCACTCAGTCTACTATTATACAGGATATCAATATTATAGAGATAAAGGAAATGAAGCAGAAGCAGACAGTTATTTAAGAACTGCAAATTCAATTGTAAATATTGCTTATTATTTGTATGAGGTTGAAGAAAAGGTAATCCCTTATTATGATGATGCAGACATTCAAGTTATAATTGAAGATCTAAACAATAGTTCCCAAACAACAATAGAGGACAATTTAGATTATACTTCCCAAAATTATAATGATCCTTCTGTATATGTTTATTCTAAAGAAGGCAAACAAGACAACTCTTATCTATATGTTTTGGTTATTGGAATATTTATTATACTTATAACCTTTGCAATTGAATTTAATAACTTTAGAAAAAAGCACACCTCTCAAGGATTATTAAAACAAATATCTTATCTTGACGAGCAACTGTTGGAAGGAAAGATAAGTCCTTTTACATATAAGGAGATGAGAAGCAAATACTTGGAAGAATTAAATTTAATTAAAGAGCAGGAAAACAAAAAACAGTTGCAGACTAAAAAAATAAAACATGAAGAGATCAGCTCTCAAAATCTAAATATTAGTTTGGAAGAAAAAATAATTGATAAACAAATTGAAGAGTTAAAAAAGAGAAAAAAGGAACTTGGAAAGAAAAGCTCAAAGATTAAGAAAAAAGTTTCTAAAAAGAAATAGTTTCTTTTTACTTTTTTTCTGTTTTATTTTTTTTAATTATATGTAGTGTATATCTTTTTATTTTAAGGTGTATTTTAAATATAAAAAATAAATTATATTTTGTATTACTCATGTGATTGTATTACTTACATCTTTTTTTAATGTTTTGAGGAATACAATATATTATGAGTTAATTATCTAAATTAAAAAGAAATAACAAAACATATTATTATCTTGTAGAAAATATATTGGTATAATTAAGCCAACAGATAAAAAGTTATCTTTACTGTTATCTAAGTTTGAAAAAAAAATAGAATCAAATAAAAAAGAAATTCAAGAGTTTCTTTATCAAATTTTTGGAGAATGAAATATACTTTAACAAATAATGATTTAGAAGTAGAGATTATTGCTTTTGTTCTTAATATATTTGATCATAAAGTATATAACAAAATTCATAAATATAAATATTCATTTTTTACAAACCATAATATCCATTACAATTTGGACAACAGCAGGAGAAAAACTTCTAATTACTTGTTTATTTATAATTTTTAATTTTACTTTATTTTCTTTTTCTTTTTCTTTTAATATCTTTTCAATTTTTTCAAACGGGTTGTTTTTGGAAACAAAATTATAAGTATGAATTATTCCTTTATCTTTACAAGAATAGATTGCAGAATCTAAAAACATCTCTGCAGATTTTGGAAGAGGCATTGGAATTCTATCAAAGTAATCTTTATATTTTTTAGAAACTTTTTTAACATCTCCTAAGACTGGAATAACCTTTCCTTCTAACTTATTTAATTTAATATTCTCTATTAGGTATTTTACACCTGTTGGGTTAAGTTCAATTGCAACAACTTCTTTTGGTTTTGCTAACTTTGCAATTCCAATTGCAAAAGGTCCAACTCCTGCAAAAAACACACCAACCACTTCATTTTCTTTAACAAGTTTTGCTATCCTTTTTCTTTCAGTTGCAAGTCTTGTTGAGTAGAATACCTCTTCAACATTTGTTTTTAGTTTACAACCATTCTCTGTAATTATTGTTTCCTTTCTGTTCTCTCCAGCAATCCAGTCAAGGTCCTGTGTTCTAAACTCCCCATGGTGTTCTTTTGCTTTGTTAAGTACCACTTTTATGTGTGGGTTTACTTTTTTAAGAGCAGTTTCTAAATGTTTTGAGTAGTTTTTAATAACCTCTTGGTTTTCTATATTAATAATTACAATATCTCCTACTATATCATAGGAGTTTGGTATTTGTTTTAATTCTTGTTCTTTTAGTCCTTCTTTTTTAAGAAATTCTTTAAAAGAAAGTCCATGTTCTTTTTGTTTAGTTGGGTTTTCTAATTCTACTATTTTATAATCTTCTAGAGACTTTGTTATTTTTTTAATAGGTATAATTACTTGTTCTTTTTTGTTTGTAATTTTATAATTAGAATTAAAATTATTTTCATTTTTAATTAAAGAAATTAGTTCTTGTGCTTTTTCTTTAGGTATTTTTACACCAATTATGTTTGTGTTCATATATATTTTAAAGGTTAGAAAACAATTTAAATACTAAGTAAATTTTTAAAACCTGGAGTCCATTCATCAGTAAGCATTAATACCACGTCTACTGAATTTATTACATATGGAAATTTTAGACTTATGAGGTTAACTCTACTTTTCCATAAAATCCTTTAGGGTAATATAAAAGAATTATTAAAAGAATTAATAGAGAAGGAATTACAATTATAATTGTTGAACAAAATGCAAAGCAAGCAGCAGAAATTTCAGATATAATTTATGTTTTAGAAGATGGAAAAGTTGCCTTAAAGGGGGACAAATCCATCCTTAAAGATAAAAGAATAAAAGATGTTTATTTTGGTGGAAGATAAATCTAGTTTATTTTTTTGTTTTATTTTAAGTCATAATTTAATTTTTATTTAGCTTATGTTTTCAAGGTATACTTTTACGATATTTAATTTTTTTAAATTATAAAAAAAGTTAATGCTGAGATTTCGTGTTTTTAGCAAAAATTACTTTTTTTGGTGTTAACTAAAATTATTTTGTTTGTTTTTATATAATTGTTAATCGCTTCTTATACTTCACCAATACTCATGTATTTTAAAAATTAGCATTATTTCCCTAATTTATTGCCATGAACTATACTGTTGTGTATAGTTTAACTACAAATAATAGGATTTATATATTTTTCCTTTCTTATATTTATATGATTTTAGAAAAATTAAAACAACTTCCTTTTTTTACAAATAAAGATTTAAAATTTTATTATAATATAAAATATCCTGAAGTTTATATTCAAAGATTTAAAAATAAAAATAAGATTTTAACTATAGAAAAGGGCAAATATACTTTACAAGATGATTCTTTGATTTATTCAACAGTAATTATAATTCCTTCTTATCTTTCTTTTTTATCTGCTTTAAATTTTTATGGACTATCAACGCAGATTCCTATCAAACACACTGTTGCAATTAAACATAGTAAAAAAAATTTAAAAAATATAAAATTTATAAGAATAAATTCTAAATATTTCTTTGGTTATTTAAAAATTAAATATGGTGATTTTGATTTATTTATAGCTAGTAAAGAAAAATTATTATTAGATTGTTTATTATATCAAAATCAAATACAAGTAAGTGATCTTTTCAATTTGCTTAAATCTAATTTAGATAAAAAAAAGATTGTTGATTATCTTTCAAGAATAAATAATGTTAGTTTAATTAAAAGAGTTGGATATTTATTAGAACTTGTTGGAATAGATATTTATAAATTTTTTAAAAATAAAATAAATAATAACAAATCTTATATCAAACTAAATAAAAATCTTAATAAAACAAATAAAAATAGTGTGAAATGGAAATTAAATATTAATGAAGTGATTGATTTATGATAACATTAGATGAATTAAAAAAAAATAAATATTTATTAAACTTAAATTTAGGTCAAATAGAAAAAAATTATATTCACATTATGGTTTTATTTGTGATTTCAAAATTATTTCCTAATAAATTAATATTTAAAGGTGGAACCTGTATGATGGTTTGTTATAATTTAGATAGATTTTCAGAAGATTTAGATTTTGATTTAGTAGAAGATTTAGACCTAGAATCTGTATTGTCTAAAATTAAATTATTTCTTAAAAAATATGATATAATTATTGATTATAAAATAACAATTAAGAAATATGAAGATTGTTTAATCTATTTTTATGGTCCATTATATAAAAATAATCCTAATAATAATACAAGGTGTAAAATTAAATTAGATTTTTCAAGAAGAAATGATTATTCTAAGAATTTAGAGATTGTAAAAGTAAATCATATTTATAATGAAATACCTGTTTTTTATATTAAAGCATTATCTCTTGATGAAATATTTTCAGAAAAAATAAGAGCAATTATTGAAAGAAATAAAGCAAGGGATTTATATGATTTACAATATTTAATAAATAGAAAAGTAAATTTAGATTTAAATTTAATAAATAAAAAGTTATCTTTAAATGATAGAAAATTTAATTTAAAAGAATTTATATCTGCTATTGATAATAAAAAAGAAATATGGGATAAAGAAATGAAAAATTTATTAAAAGTTTACCCTTCCTTTAAAGAAATTTCAAAAGAAGTTATAGATTTTGTTAAAAATAATATAAAAGATTAATATTTAATATAAGTTATTTTATTTTGCAATTTTCCATAAAGCTTCAAAATATTTTCTATATCCATCAGCAACTTTTTTATCTTTTATTAAAAATGAATATCCATCATTTGAAAAAACATTAATTGCAACATAATCATTAACAATTACTGTTTCTTGAAATTGAGAAAACTTTTCTGGTAAATATTTAACTTTTGTTAAGGTGTTACTTTCAATATCTTTAGCTAATGGCTTTACAGTGTTGTCAAATATTTGTCTTGCTGGTAATTTGTTTAATACCCTTTTTTTGTGAAGTAGATTTCACTACTCTATTGTCATAAATTCTGCACAATCTTTTCATCTACCAAATGTATTGTATTTTTTGGAATTTTTTAAAAATTAACTAAAAATATTAGTATTTATATACTTTAAAAAATTATAGTTATTTAAGATAATTATCTCTCAAATTATAAAATTCGCACAAACTTTTATATTTTGTATTTGAAGTTATCAATTATGATATCTTTATAAACATATTATAAGAATATATATTTATGAGTACAATATCTATTTTAAATAAGTTAAATAATTATCCTGTATTTACATTAAAGGATATTCAAAGGATTACTAAGTATAGTGCTAATTATTCTAAATTATTAGTATACAGACTTAAGAAAAAAAATTTAATTTATTTTATAGAAGATGGAGCTTACACTACTATAGATGATATTAATAAAATTGCAACAAATATTATCACCCCCTCGTATTTATCTTATTGGTATGCCTCTTATTATAAAGGTTATACTGAGCAAATAGTTAATTCTGTTTTTGTAGCAACTAAAGTTAGAAAGAAAGAAATTAATTTTCAAAACTATAAAATTAAATTCATAAATACGAAGTATCTATTTGGATATTATAAAGAAAAAGATATATTTATTGTAGATGATAATAAACTTTTAATAGATGCACTTTTAAGACCAAAAACATTTGGAAATTTTGAAGAAATATTAAAAGTTGTAAAAAATGCAAATTTTAATAAAGATAAAATCGTTAGTTATCTTAAAATAATAAATAATATTTCTTTAATTAGAAAGGTAGGTTTCTTATTAGAAAAATATAGATCTATAAATATTTTTGATGAATTTGATAATCTTACTAATAGTAATTATATAATTTTAAATTCATTTTATAAAAAATATAAATATATAAATAAGAAATGGAGAATTAAATATGATTGATAAGCAAGAATTAATTGAATATGCAAAATTAAAAACATTAAATCTTGGTCAAGCAGAAAAAGATTATTTTCAAAATATTGTTTTATTTATTATTTATAGATTGTATGGTTTTGAATTAATATTTAAAGGAGGGACTGCTTTAAGTAAATGTTATGGCTTGGATAGATTTTCTGAAGATTTAGATTTTAATGCTAGTGTTATATTTAATGTAGATAAATTTAAAGAATATCTAAATAGATTTTATTTAGATTATGAATTAGAAAAATCTGATTTTAAAGATATTGGTCTTAAAATTACTTTAAGATTAAAAGGCCCACTTTATAATGGAATTAAACACAGTTTGTGTAAGTTATTTATTGATATAAGTTATAGAGAAAATTTGTTATTAGAACCTGTTATAAAAAAAATAATTAACTTAGAAGATTTACCTTCCTTTGATGTTTTAGTTATGTCAAAAGAAGAGATTTTTATAGAAAAGATAAGGGCAATTTTAACTAGAAATAAAGCAAGGGATTTATATGATTTATGGTATTTATCAAAGCTAAATCTTTTAGAAATAAAAAAAGAATTAATTGATTCCAAGGTTGATTATTATGATCAAAAATTTTATATTAATAATTTTAAAAAAGCTGTCTTAAATAAAGAAAATATTTGGATTACTGAACTTTCAGGATTAATTAAAAATGTGCCTTCCTTTAAAGAAGTTTCAAAAGAAGTTATAGATTTTGTTAAAAATAATATAAAAGATTAATATTTAATATAAGTTATTTTATTTTGCAATTTTCCATAAAGCTTCAAAATATTTTCTATATCCATCAGCAACTTTTTTAT
>JALNXN010000009.1 GCA_023230325.1 archaeon
AATTCTATTGAATCTCCAATTCTTAATGAGTCATCATTTGTGTACCTTTGAGATGTATCATCTGTAGTTAAAGAAAAGCCAGTTAATATTGTACTCCCATTTTTATCGTTTATGTTAGTTCCATAAAATTTAGCTTTCCATAACTTATCGTCTATGTTAGGGAAATCATTTACTTTAGAACCATCTTTTATTTCTAATGTACCAGAAGATCCTGCAATTATTTTAACCATAGTTGCATAAACAGTATCAACATCAATACTTGCGGTTAAAAAACTATCAAATATTTTTGTATCTCCAGTTTTATACACCTCAGTTGCAACAGGATTACCTGTTGAATCAATTAAATTCATTTCAACTTGATATCTCTTTTCTGTAGCACCAGTATCTAAAATATTTACAACTTCTATTGTATAGTCATCAGCTTCAAATGTTGCTCCAGGAGCATAGGTTTGGGTAGCTAAATTTTGAATTAATTTTAGTGTTGTACCATCAAAAGAATCTACAGTATAGTTCTTTCCCATAACCTCAAATTTAAGTCTTGGACTTGCAGAAGAATCTTTGTATGTACCAAAAATACCTTCGTCTAAATCAACTGTGTAAGTTATAGCACCTTTATCAATTGATGCCACTAAATCTTTAACGTTTTTATTTTTGTTGAAGTAAACATTAGCCTGTACAGCTAAAGAATCTGAAATTGTTAAAGTACTTGCACCTGCAAACTCAGAATCAGCAGAAGTATCTACTTTGTACATCATAGAATAATCTGATTCATCGATTACCTTTGATGTAATGCTCATATCATTAATTTCGTATCCATCTGATAAATAACCGTCTCCTGTTACTGTTGCTCCAGCTTCTGTACCAACAGTTACTACTACATTATTGAATGTGTAACTACCTGTTCCAGCTTCTTCTGCTGACATGTAAGCTTTCTTACCGATTGCAGCAGCAATGTTACCAGCCCAAACTACATCAATAGTTTGACCCATTGAACCCACAACAATGTTGTATGCAGGAACACCGCTTGTGAATAATTGATCCTTTGTTAATTCATTGAAAGAACCAAAGTCGTCACCGTTTACATTTGCAGCTACAACTGAACCTGCTAAAAGAGCAGAAACACCCAGAGCAGCAGCACCTGCTACGATTTTCTTCATATTTATATTTTTCATATTTTTTTCACCTTTTTGGTTTTGTTTTTTTATTAAGACTGAATCTGATTTTTTATTTCAAAAAAAATAAACTTGAAACCAACAGACCCAAACTAATAACACAGCCATTTACAACTATGCTACCGTATGATATTGAAGGACAAATTCATTTAAAAAGCTTTCTTTTTTGGAAAATAGACGATATGTTTATAAAGGAATAAGATGTGAAATCTTGCTTTTTTATTACCTTAGAAAAGCTAAGATTTTTCCTTTCATATCTGTTTACCTTTAGTCATCTATTAACCTACAAGTAACCTTCCCTTTGATATTGCCTTCATTCTCTCTTTTTCTTACTTTGTCTTCTTACTGTGTCGTTCTTTTTTCTTACTGTGTTGTTTTCTTTATTTTTACTTTTGTTATATCTATATTATCAATATATAATATATGTTGAAATATTTTTAAATATAAGTTTCTGCATTTTTAGATATAACCTTTTGTTTCTTATGGTAATAGTTAAGAAAAAAAGTGTATTTAACTCTAATCATAACAATTAGAACTTTCTTATTTGTTTTTTAATATTTTAAATTTACAAGAAAATTAAAAGGAGAAAAGAGAAAAAAAAGGGAAAAAATTATCTCTTTGTAAACATAGCTTTTAGTTTTTCATTTTCTTCCTTTAACTTATAGATCATGTCTGCATAACCATGAGTCATGTCTATTATAGTAAAAAGACTTTCTTGAAGGTCAGAGATTGGTAAACTTAACTTCTCTGGTTTAATAACATCTATTGAAGTTACACCATAATAATAAACCAATTGTAGTAGTGAAGCAAAAGTTGGACAGGAAATCTCTGCATCAATGTATGTTGAAAAAAGATCATCGTGGACAACTACCTCTGCTAGGTTAGACTCATAAACCACTAACTGTGGATTTTCTTTTAGGTTTTTTAGAATGGTTGACATTGCAATTTCTAGCCTTTCTTTATCATTTGATTTTGATTCAATTATTACACTTACTCTTATCTTGTTGTTGTCTGCATTTTGAGTATTACTTCTTACAGATAGTTTTTCTTTTATTTCTTCTGCTAAAAAATATTTTACAGGAAAACCTTCTTTTTTTATTAATTTTAAAACTAACATATTTCTTAAAGCATTTGAGATTTCTTCATAACTTGCATTAGGTATTTGTTTTTTTATTTCTTCTTCTGTTAAAGATTCTGCTGCATATATCTTTTTTGCAATCTCTTGTCTTAACTCTACTAGTGCTTTTAGTCTTTTATATTCTTGCTCTTTATATGTTTCTTCCATAACTAATCATTTTTTTGTTCTTTTTAATAAATATTATATACTAAGAAAAATATATAAAAGAAAGGTTTTGTTCTTTTTTTAAATGAGAAGCGATTTACTAAGAAACAAAGTGATCTTGTTCTTAAAAAGTTAACCTCTAAAACAAAAATTTTACTATTTAGAAAAAAATATAAACTATTTGGGACAATATTATATGTTAGTTAGACTATATTTACAGAAACTAAAAAATAAAGTAAAAAGGAGGCGAGATGTATGTTTAATTACTTATTATTAGCAACAACAGAAACTGCCACAAAAACTTTATTTAACAAACCAATAGTGTTATTATATGCCTTAATATTAATAGTTATTACAGTTATTATTATTAAGTTTTTCAAAAATATAATAGTAAATAGTATTATTGGAGTAGTTGGGCTGTTTATTACTAATTTTATATTTGGTTTAAAATTACCTTTTGTTGTTACTCTTATTGTCACAGCAATTCTTGGACCAGCAGGTTTAGGTATTATGCTTGTGTTAAGGTTTTTTGGACTTGTGTAAAAGAAACACCAACAATTTCTTTTTTTCATTTTTTAAAATTAAACTTTCTTGATAAAGAAATTTCTTATTAGAAACATTATGACAAAATTATTATTAATAGTTTATATGAGAATTAGAAATAACAAATATTATTTTTTAAATATATCATGTCTATGATATTCTAAATATAATTTTCTTCTTTTTCTTTAAATCTAAAACACACACCTACACTTTTTATATATTTTCTTTAATAAATTAATTATATGCAAAAATATAATTTAGATCTACATTATCATTCACCATATGCTGCTGCCTGCTCTAAAAACATAAGCATCTCTCTACTTTCTAAAGAAGCAAAGTTAAAAGGACTTAACCTAATTACAACTGCTGACTCTTTACATCCAATTTGGAAAAAACATATTAAAGAAAACATTATTGAAAAAGATGAATGCTTAATCTTTAAAGAAGACAAAAACAATTTAGAAAAAACAAACTTTTTACTTGGTGTAGAGGTAGAAAGTGCAAAAAGAGTACACCATCTATTATACTTTAGAAACTTACAACATCTTGACACCTTTAAAAAAGAAATAAACAAATACTCTCAAGACATGGAAAAATACGGAGGAGGAAGACCTAGACTATCGTTAACTCCACAAGAACTTCTTGATATCTGTGTTGATTATCAAGTGCCTTTAGGTCCAGCACATGTCTTTACACCTTACTTTGGAGTCTTTGCACATTACTCTTCTCTAAAAGAAGCCTATGGTAAAAATTGGAAAAAAATTAAATTTTTAGAACTTGGGCTTTCTGCAGACACACAAACAGCAAACATTATTCCTGACCTTAAAGAGGTTAAGTTTTTCTCATTTTCTGATTCTCATTCACCTTATAGCTACAGAATTGGAAGAGAGTATGTTTGTGCAGATTTAAAAAAACCAAACTATGATTCTTTCTTAGACTTACTAAATAATAAGAAAGGAAACAAAATACTTTATAATGTTGGATATAATCCTTTGGAAGGAAAATATAATAAAAGTGCTTGTAAGACTTGTAAACAACTTTATAGCTTAGAACAAGCAACAGTAAACAACTGGAGATGTATAAAATGTAAAGGTGTTGTTAAGAAAGGAGTTGGAGATAGAGCAAAAGAGATAGCAATATTACAAGGTAATAAAAAATTATTAGAGGTTACTAAAAGACCTAACTATAAATATCTAATACCACTTGCACAAATTATACAGATCGCAATTAAGCAAAAAAATATTCAACATAAGTCTGTTTTAGAAATATATAATCAATTTATAGAACAGCACACAGAGATAGATATTATGTTAAATGTCTGTGAAGAAAAACTAAACAAAATAAATGAAAATATCGCAAGATATATTATAGCTTTTAGAAATGATCTTGTTGTCTTTAGACCTGGTGGAGCAGGACATTATGGAGTTCCATATATAACTTTTTCAAAAAAAGAAAAAGAAGAAAAACAAAAAGAAATAGATAAAGAAACAGAAATTGATTTGGTGCAAAAAACCTTATTTTAATTTTAAAGAATGTTATTAATTTTTATTTTAAAAGATTTATTTAAATCTAATTAAACTTATGTTCTAAACATCTTAATTTTATTTCTTTTAACCACAATTTCTTTTCTCCACATTTAATTAGATTTTACTTCTTTTAGTAAACTACTTATAGATTTAGAAGTGTGCATATTAAAGATTACTTTAGCAAAATAATCTTCTACAGAAATTTGTAGATACCAAAGATTTTTGTCTAAAAAATCTTGAGACTTGTACACAGCATTTGTTCCTATCAACTTAGTTAGTTGTTTGTTTTCAAACAACTCTTGCATTCTTTCTACTGCCTTTCCATTTAAGAAAGGTAAAGAGCATGCACAATAAATTTTGTTTGCACCTTTTTCTTTTAATAACTTTATAGCATTGTACATAGTTCCTGCAGTGTCAATCATATCATCTACTAACAAAACATCTTTTTTGTCAACAGAACCAATTATTTCCATTTTTTCAATAGCATCTATTTTTGTGTAACTTCTTTCCTTGTAGATTGTAATTAATCCAACATTTAGTTTAGAAGCAAACAGTTCAGCTCTCTTTATCCCACCTAGATCAGGAGAACTTATAACTAGGTTAGAGGTGTCTATGTTTTTTATAAAATATGTGATTAGGTCTCTAAAGCCTTTTAGATTTTCAACAACACATTTATCAAAGAAACCAACAATTGCTGGGTTATGTATGTCAAGAGTCATTATTGTGTTAACTCCTAAAATCTCCATCTCCTTTGCAAACATCTTAGCAGTAATACCCTCTCTGTTAAATGACTTGTCTTGTCTTGCATAAGGAAATGTTGGTAACACTACATTTATTCTTGATGCATCTGAAATTCTTGCAGAGTTAATTAATGTTTTTAAAGCTAAAACATTATCGTTAACAGAATAACCATTATTTAAATTTGAAACATCTTGAATAATGTAAACATCCTTTCCTCTTATTGATTCTAAAACATTTGATTTTATTTCTGTGTTAATAAACATCTGTTCTTCTGTTTTTGTAATTGCAATTTCAGGTTCACCATTCTGCTTTAAAAAAGAATTTAAATAAGGTATTAATTTTTCTGCAAAAAACAGACCAGATTTACAAGCCATAACACTTATTCCTACACCATATGTCATAATAATTACTTCCCTTTTTTTTCTTCTTTCCTTTTCTTCGTTTACAATTCTACAATTCTATTTTAACCAGTCAGAACTATAACTGGTATAAATCTTATAACTTTTTTTACTAATTTATTTTTTTCCATAATCTCAAGAACTTCTTTTGAAGGCTTATAAGCTAAAGGTTGTTCTTCTCTCATTAAATTCTGAGATCTTCCAGCAAGAATAATATTTTCTTTTTCCATCAATTTCTCTAATTTTTCAAAAGACATCTTTTCTTTAGCCACTATTCTGTTTAATTTTCTACCAGAGCCATGAGCTACAGAATAGAAAGTTTTTTTCACACCCTTGTCAGGAACTAAGACATAACTATAATCAAGCATAGAGCCTGGAAGAAGAACAGGAAAGCCAGTCTCCTTAAAAGGAGAGGTTTTTTTTAAATCTTCTTTTAGAAAGACACGAGAAGCTCCTTTTCTATGTACTAAATGTTCTTTGTTGTTGACCTTTTCAAGAGTAGCAAGATTATGTGAGTTATCACAAAGTAATTGAAAGCTTAATTTTTGTCCAAGATTTAATGTAGATTTGAAAACTTCTTCAATTTGCTTAGATAACACACTCCTATTTACAAAAGCATAATTTGCACAAGCTAACATCGACCTATAATAGTTGTTACCTTTCTTTGAATCTAATTGTAAATAACTAATAACATCTTTATTTTCTGATCTGTTCTTCTTATTATAATCTGTTGCAACTTGATGACCCAAACCTCTTGAACCAGAATGTAAAAATATACAGATTTGTGATTTTTTTAAACCAAATTTTTTACTTAGACTTTTGTTAAAGACATCAGTAACCTCAACTATATCTATAAAATGATTACCTTGACCTAAAGTTCCAACTTGTGTTTGTGCTCTAGTCATTGCAGTTTTTGAAATACCTTTATAATCTGCATATTTAAAAACACCATTATAGTTTATATATTTTTTATCTTTCTTTAAACAATAGTTATTCTTAATTGCCCAATCAACCCCAGTTAATAAAATTTCATTTAAATCATTTTTTGTAATTTTTATACCTTTATCTGATAACCCCAGACCCAATTGTTTTAGGTTGTTTGCTAATTTTTGTAAAGTTGTTTTATCTAGGTCTTTTTTATATAAGTTAGTTTTAATTAATCTAACTCCACAATTGATGTCATAACCAACAGCTTCAAAACTAATAATTGCATTTTCTTTTAAAGTTGCAAAAACAGACCCAATTGGAACACCAAAGCCAGGATGGATATCTGGTAAAGCTATGATTGGAGAAATGATGTTTGGTAGTAAAGAAATATTTTCTAATTGTTTAAAAGCAGATTTTGGAATTTTTAAAAATAGTTTTTTAGAACAAATTATTTTTATTTCCTTTCCATTTTTAGAAGCAAAATAATGATTTTCTTTTAAAATATACTTAACCATAAATATATAATAATTGCAAACATATTAAAAAGAAAAGGTAAGTTGTTTATTGGCTATTAACAATTAGAATAATTTTTTTTAAAGTTAAATAAAAATAATTACTTTTTTACACACCTATTTAAAAGATGGCAATTACTATTTCTTTATAAAAAAACTAAGACCTCAAATTAATTTATATATGTTTCTATTAATCTTATAAATATAGAATGTATAAAGAATAATAAGAAAAAAATAATCTTTTTTAGAGGAAAAGAAAATGGATATTAAAAAAAGCAAAAGCCCAAGAACACTTAAAGAAATTAAAAATAAATCTAAAGAACCTAAACACTTTCAATTTACAACAACTAAAGATATTAAAAAAGAAGTTAGAAAGAAAGGTGGGCCTTTAAACAAAGAACTAATTGAAGAAAAAGAAGAAGCTTATAAACAACAACAAAAAGAACTAAAGCCAAAAAAAAACTTAAAATATTTATTTTTTAAAATCTTAAACAAAATTAGAGACATTCCTTCTAAATTCTCAAATGACCTGCCATATAACCTAAAATCTTTATATTGGGGAATACTTGGGACAATGGTTGGTTTTGGATTTGCAATATTGCTGTTTCCAACTAGACCTGGGTTATTTGCTGTTTTTTTCACAACAATCTTTCTAACACCATTTATTCAAAAACAAATTAAGTATAATGAAATCTTGATTGGAAGAACTGAACAGATTAAAAAAGATGGAGTTACAATTACTAAGTTTCATATAAAGCATGATAGCAAGTTTTCATTTAAAGATTTTTATTTAGAAAATAGAAATATACTTAACACCTATTTAAATTTTTTCTTAGGAATTATGCTTGTAATAATCTGCCTAATAGCAATAATCCCACAATCAACTTCTCAAACCCTTTTTAGTGATCAAGGATGGGATAGTAAATTACTTCCTTCCAAAAATATTGGGTTTGAAGGACAAAATAAAAATTTAGTGTTTGCAGAGATATTTACTAACAACCTCTCAGTTTTAATTGTAACTTTTGTTATTGCCTTAGTCTTTCCCTTAGGTGCAGCCATGATAATTGTGTGGAATGCTATTTTTTGGGGGGTTGTCTTTACTCAGTATGCTTTAACTTATAGTTCTTTATACTCTGTTGCCTTTGTAAGTGTTCTTTTGCCCTTACTATTAAGCGTAGCAACACATATGATTTTAGAGATAATTAGTTATTTCTTTGGAGCAATGAGTGGAAACTTACTTGCAATTGGGTTTAAAAGAGAAAAATTGGATTCTGAAAGATTGTTTAAGGTCATAAAGTACTGCACAATCCTTTTGTTGTTTGGGCTTGGTTTTTTGTTCCTTGGAATCTTTACAGAAGTTTATTTGTTTGATTTTTTAAAGAATTTCTTTTTTGGATTATTTTAAATTAAAATTATGTTTAAAAAATAAAAACTAGAAAAGAAAAAATTTAGAAAATTAAAATTAAGAATTAAAAGAGAATTGAAAAAATTAAAAGAAAAAAGAAACTAATCAATAAGATATTTTGAGTATCTTTTTAAAATATCTTTTTTGGTTTCCTTCTCTTCTAGAGCTGACAAGTTTTTAATTAACTTTTTATAATCTGAAGAAAGTTTACTTGGAACCTCAACAACTACTTTTACAAACAAAGATCCGTAGTTTCCACCTCTATTAACATCAGGTAAACCCTTTCCTTTTAATTTAAAAATAGTGTTTGGTTTTGTAGATGAAGGAACTTTAACTTTTAATTTGTCACCAAAGAAATTTAATTTAAAAGTTGTTCCTAAAACAAAGTCTGAGTAAGGTAAAGGCAATTCACAAAATAGATCTCTATCCTCTCTTTTATAAAATTCATGTTCTTTAACACTTATTCTTAAAAATAAGTCTCCTTTTTCGTTTGAGTGATTGTGACCTTTCTCTCTTAACTTAATTACATCTTGGGTGTTTATTCCTGCTGGGATGTCAACTGTTAATATTTTTTTTACCTTTACATAGCCTTTTGCTGAACAACTACTACAAGGGTCATCAATTATTGTTCCTTTACCTTTACATGTTGGACAAATTGATTCTACAGAAAACATTCCAAAAGGAGTTCTTTTTGAGTTTAAGACTCTTCCTTGTCCTTTACAGGTAGAACAGGTTTTTGGATTTTTACTTTTTGAACCTGTACCATCACACTCGCTACAAAAGTCATCGACATAGATTTCTATTTTTTTCTTTCCGCCTTTTACAGCAGTTTCAAAATCTAAATCTAAATTATGAACAATATCTAAATTTTCTTGAGAAGATTGTCTTTTTCTTCTACCTCCTGAAAACCTTGAAAAGATATTGTCTTCATCATCCATAAATGAGGAGAAGATGTCTGAGAAATTGAAGTCTTGAGTTCCAAAGCCATGAGCTCCAAATCCACGAGTACTAAAGCCTGAAAAGCCTTGGTCATTTGCTCCTGCCTGTCCACTTGCACCAGCTTGACCAAAGTGATCATATTGTTGTCTTTTTTGTGGATCAGAAAGAACTGAATAAGCATTACTTATTTCTTTAAATTTTTCTTGATCTGCATTTAGACCAGCTAAGTCAGGGTGATGCTTTCTTGCTAGTTGTTTGTAAGCAGCTTTTATTTCTTCAGGAGTTGCATTTCTTGAAACTCCTAAAATCTCATAGTAATCTTTTTCAGCCATAATTTCTCAAATAAATTTTAAATTGTTTTAAAATAGAAAGATTGAAGAGGGAAGGAAATTAAAAAAATGCCTATCCCCTTTTTTACTTTATTGCTTTTTATTTGTCTTTCTTGTCATCTGCTGTTTTATCTTCTTCTTTCTTGTCATCTGCTGTTTTATCTTCTGTGTCTTCATTTTCTTCTGTGAAATTTGCATCAACAGTGTTGTCCTTTGTTGAAGAACCTTCAGGAGAAGCTTTTTCTTTTCCTTGCTCAGCATTTTGTGTTTGTTGGTAAAGCTTAGAGGAAAGTTCATAAAGTTTTTTCTGCAACTTCTCGGTCTTGTCTTTTACATCATCACTTTTTGAATCAACAGAAGATTTTAGATCATCTTTTAGCTTTGTTAATTCTTCAACTTCGGTAGCATCCAGCTTTTCTTTACTTTCTTTAACAAGATTATCTACACTGTAGATTAAGGTCTCTGCATTGTTTATGCTTTCAATTTGTTCTCTTACCTTCTTGTCTTCCTCAGCATGAGCTTCTGCTTCTGTTTTCATTTTTTCAATATCTTCTTTTGATAGATTTGTAGTTGAAGTTATTTGTATCTTTTGAACTTTTCCTGTGCCTAGGTCCTTTGCAGAAACATGAATAATTCCATTTGAATCAATATCAAAGGTAACTTCTATTTGTGGAACACCTCTTGGTGCTGCAGGAATACCAACCAACTGGAATCTACCAAGTGTGTGGTTGTCAGTTGCCATTGGTCTCTCACCTTGAAGAACATGAATGTCTACTGCTGTTTGAGAATCTGCAGCTGTTGAAAAGGTTTGAGACTTTTTAGTTGGAATTGTTGTATTTCTTTCAATCAATTTTGTAAACACTCCGCCTAAAGTCTCAATTCCTAAAGATAGAGGAGTTACATCTAAAAGTAAAACATCTGTAATGTCTCCACCTAAAACTGCACCCTGTATAGCAGCACCCATAGCTACAACTTCGTCAGGATTAATTGATCTGTTTGGTTTTTTGTTTGTAAACTTCTCTACAATTTCTTGAACTTTTGGAATTCTTGTTGATCCTCCAACTAAAATTACTTCATCAATTTTTGAAACATCTAATTTTGAATCTTCAATTGCTTTTCTTATTGGGCCTTCAAGTCTTTTAAATGCATCTGCACATAAAGATTCAAACTTTGCTCTTGTTAACTCTATGTTTAGATGTTTTGGTCCTTCAGGAGTTGCCGTAATATAAGGAATGTTAATTGTTGTTTTTAGAGTCTGAGACAATTCAATTTTTGCTTTTTCAGATTCATCTTTTAATCTCTGCATTGCCATTTGGTCTTTTGTAAGGTCAATTCCTTCTTTTGATTTAAATTCTGAAACTAGGTAGTCCATTATCTTTTGATCAAAGTCATCTCCACCTAATTGATTATCCCCATTTGTAGATTTTACTTCAAAAAGGCCATCATCTAACTCTAGTATAGAAACATCAAAGGTACCTCCTCCTAAATCAAAGACAAGGATGGAGTGTGCGTGTTTTTTGTCTAGACCATAAGCTAAAGCTGCCGCTGTTGGTTCGTTTATGATTCTTAGAACTTCTAGTCCTGCTATTTGTCCAGCATCTTTAGTTGCTTTTCTTTGAGCATCTGTAAAGTAAGCAGGAACAGTAATAACTGCTTTAGTTACTTTTTGACCAATTGCATCTTCTGCATCTTTTTTTAATTTTTGTAGGATTTTTGCTGAAATTTCTTCAGGTGTATAATCTTTATCTTCTAATCTTACTTTTTTAGAAGAACCCATATCTCTTTTAATTGAATAAATTGTATTTTTTGGGTTTGCAACAGCTTGTCTTTTTGCTAAGGCTCCAACAATTATTGAGTTGTTTGAGTATGCAACAACTGAGGGTGTTGTTCTTCCTCCTTCTGAATTGATTAATATTTCAGGTTTACCTGCTTCAACAATTGCTACTGCTGAATTTGTTGTTCCTAGGTCAATTCCTATTATTTTTTCTTTAGCCATATTTATTCCTCCAAATAACCTACAATTACTTTTGCAGGTTTTAATAATTTTTGTTTGTAAGTATATCCGTCTTCTAGGACAGACACTACTTTATTATTTTCTTTTTCTGAATCTATTTTTTGTCTTGTTATGCATTCTGAAGTGTGGTAATCAAAATCTTTATTTATAACTTCTATTTTTTGAATGTTTAGTCTATTTAGAATATTTTGATAATTATTGTCTAATTGAATTAAATTGTTTAGAGCTTCTTTATTCTTTTCATGATTAATAGCTAGGTTTAAGACTTCTTTAAAAGAAATAAATTCTAAAATTATTTTTTTATTTTTTTCAAAAGAGATAACCTCAAATTCTTTTTCTAATCTTTTTTTATAGTTTGAGAAATCTGCAATTGTTCTTTTTATTTCTTCTTGTAAAGATATTATCTTTTCTTTTAGTTTTTTATTTTCTTCTAAAAGAGAATTGTTTTCTTCTTGATCTTCTTGATCTTCTTGATCTTCTTGATCTTCTTGATCTTCTTGATCTTCTTGTTGAGAAGTTTCTAAATTTTCTTTATTTTCTTCTTTTAACATCTCTTTGTTTAAAATTTCTTCAATTGAATTTTTTTTGTTTTCTGAAAGGTTTTCTTCTTCATTTCCCTTATGAAAACCATTATCTAAATTCATAAATACACCTTTTTATATTGAATATTAAAATTCGCTAACACAAAATAAATATGAAACAAAAATAATAAAATAGTATCGTAGGTAGTATTAAAAGACTTTGCTTTTTTTACTTAATAACAAGTAAATTCTGTAATTTTTTAAGAACTATTTTTTATTTCTTTTTCTTAAAATTACTTCTAAAAATATTGGTTCTCCTTTTTGGTTATAGGCTTTATAATCTTCAACACCAAATGGATGATAGGCAATGATATTTACATCCTTTCCTAAAAAGAAGTGAAGATCTGCTCTTGAAGGACCCCCATAACCTGAAGGATGAGAATGAACAGAGCCTTTTAAAGAGAAAATCATTGGGGACATGTCAAGTCTTAAAACCGCAGAATTTTCATTACTTACTGTTAGAGGTAAAAAATAGATCTCTTCAATAATGTTTTCTGATAAATATAGTAAAGCAGAAAATTCCTTAGGGTAAAATGATTTTGAAAAACCCATAATAGAAAACAAGACATCTTTATATATTTTATAAGTCATAGAAATATATAAAAGTGCAAAGATTATATATATATTTGTAATCTTTATAAAAATTAAATTAATTAAGAGGGAATAACTATGAATGATTTTGGACTTGTTACAGGAGCAACTAGTGGAATTGGAATGGAGTATGTTTATGAACTTGCAAAAAGAAAATATAATTTGATTGTTGTTGGGAGAAGGGAAGAGTTGTTAAAATCTCTTAAAAAAGACTTAGAAAAAAAATATAAAATTAAAGTTGTTTATTTTAAAATAGATTTATCTTTAGAAAAAGATCTAAAAATATTAGAAAATAAGATAAAAAAATATGATATTACTTTTTTAGTTAATGCTGCTGGCTTTGGTTCAGGTAATTTTTTTACATCAACCCCACTAGACTTTTCTAAGGGTATGGTTAATGTGCATGTTCTTTCTACAGTCACACTTTGTAAAGTTGTTTTAGAGAAAATGATTCTTAAAAATAAAGGAACAATAATTAATATCTCTTCAATTGCTTCTTACCTTACAGACCCAAAAAGTTTTGCATTATATAATTCTACAAAATCAGATGTTAGAGTTTTTTCTGTAACTTTACAAAGAGAATTAAAACTTTTAAAAAAGAATATAAAGATACAAGCACTTACTCCTGGGCTAGTTAGAACTAACTTTCATATGATGAGAGGGGGAAACACTTATGACAGATATCCTGAGTTTATGTGGATGAATGTAAGAGAAGTTGTAGGATGTTCTTTTAAATCTTTAAAAAAGAAAAAAGTAATTTGTGTTCCTGGTTTTTTAAATAAGATAATTGTTTTTATATTAAAAATATTTTAGATGTAGAAAAGTAAAGTTGGAAACATAATGTAAGCCATTAACACAACTTTTGGTTTATTAAAGACAATTGGTAGAAAACCAATGGAGATACTTAATAACAATAATGGAACTGATTTTAGACCAGCAAAGCCTAAAACAATTGCTAAAGAAACAATTAGAATTATTATATTTAATATAAATAAATTAGAAGAGTTTACAAAATCTATAATTTTGTCTATAAACAAATATATTAGAAGAACAACTAGACATACACAAACAACAATTATTAAAGAATCATAGAAAAAATTGTAGGCGCTTGGTAATAAATTACTATTTTGTAAAATTGCAATATATCCTAACCTTGGTTTAAAAAAATTAATTGCTAAGTATATGGAGAAAATAAAAGCACTTATACTTATACTTGAATAAAGAACTATATATTCATTGTTCTTTAATTTCTTTAAAAACTTGTTAACAATTGTTCCTGCTTGAGAAGAACTAAAGGAAGGAATTAAAATTATAAACAAGGCAGAAAGACTACCTACAAAAGAATAAAATAAAGATCTTTTTGGGAAACTTCTAACAGATTTTGATTGCTTTACAAAACTTTCTTTGTTAAACAAAGACATTATTAATATTGGAAAAGCAAACAACCCTGACACACAAACAATCAATGGGTCTTTAAAAAAGAAATTATATTTTAAAGTAAAAATCCCAAGAGTGCCAGAAACACAGATTATAAAAAACATAATGGCTCTTGACCTTAAAGTTTTTTCTTGAAAAATAAATAATAATAAAACTATTAATATTGCTAAAGCTATAAACCAATAAATTTGGAAGAAAAAAGAAAAAAGAAGAAACAAGAAAGGTAAAAAAACAACTGAAAAGATTGCTCCGAAAAAAGAACCAACCAAGCATAAAAAAATACCAGTTTTACTTTCTCCTTTTTGAAAAAACTTCAAAAGAGGAAAGATGTGCATAATTGTTGATTCGGTCGGAATCCCAAATAAAGCTGTTGGGATATAGCTTGTTATTAAGTGAGACAAACCAATACACAAAAACAAAACAAAATGATCATGAAACACAGTAAAAAAAGAAGTTAGTAAAAAAACATAACCTAAAACATTAACATGTAAATTTGGAATTAATCCAAAAATAAAACCAATTGCAATTCCTAAAATTATATCTACAAAAATCATGTTTTTTCAAAATTGTAAACTATCAACTCAGGTTCAGAATTGTAAATTGTGTATTTTCCTTTCAGACAAATTTTTTCATAATTTAAATAATTTGAATTTAAAGTTGTATATTCTTTTTTAGAAATACTAAATATTACTGCATCTAAACAAACTGATCTATCACAGATTTTAAAAAACAAATTATTATTTTTTAATTCTAATTGTTTTAAATTCCCACAAACAATAACCACTTTTTCTAAAGACTCAGAATTGTCTTTAGTTAGATCTAAGGTCTTAGAAACATATGTCTTTGAAAATAAAATTAAAAGCAAGATACCAATTATTGATACAAAAATAACTAATCTTTTAAAAAATAAGCTATTCATTCTTTATCAAGCTTTACTTCCTTAATTATTTTTATTGGTTTTTTATTTATTGGAAACTTACTTAACTCCAATAACACTAAAGCATCTTTTTTATATTTTCTTCTAGTCTTAATGTCATAGATTTTTTTAGACTTATAAAAAGAGTCTGTGATCTTTACTTGAACAGATGTTGTCTTACTTGAGACTACAACTCCATAAGTAATATTAAATAAAACTTTATATAAGTAAAAGTAAATTACAACTAAACAAATAAACACCATAACAAAATAGATGTTATTTACGTAACCTAAGATTATGAATAATACTAAAATTGAACATAACCCATAACCTATATAATTATACTTTGGTAAAATTAGATTATATTCTTCTTTTTCTTTAATAACAAATAGATACAATAAGACTACAAATAATATTTTTAAAAACAAATAACCTGGCAATAATAAATTAACAATTACTCCAAATAAAAAAATTAATTCTAAATATAATAAATGCTTGTCCATAATATACTTTCCTTTTTTAATTTAAATATGAGATGTTAACTATTGTTTCATCAAACTTAGTAACTTTGTTTATTTTGTCAATAACATCTGTATAGTTAGATTCGTCTATTAGTTCCTCTGTTGTGTTAATCTTTTGTAGATAGACATCAAAGGTAATTTTTTTGTCTTCTGTTATGTAATTTATTTTCTGTATAACAAAGGAATTGTCTGAAAGACTTATTAACTCTAAAGTTCTATTTTTTATTTTTGAAATTCCAACATTAACATCAAAAGTAATGTATAGAGAAGAGATGTAAGCTAAAGATAATATAAAAACAACTGCAAGAATTATTAAAAATTCTACACTAGTTTGCCCTTTATACGAAAACATCTATATCTCCTGTTGTTTCATTTTTTTCAATAGTTATGTAACCACCAAAGCCAGGACCAATTGAATCACAAGAGATGTTGGAATCTCCAATGTACAATATTTTTTCAAAAGTACAAATGCTTGTGTCATTATCACAATTTGCTATTGCAGGTTTTGGGTTCTGGCTAGAAATCATAACCTCATAAGTTATTTTTTTTGTAGTTGAGTCACAACCAACAATCTTTGAAGTTACTGGTAAATAAAAATAAACTGTTCTTTTCCCAAAACCTGAACTGTTTGAAAAACCTGTAATGTTATCAGCTAAAAGATCAATGTTTTCTTTAGTCTGAGTTAAATTAAAAACATCAGTAACTACGTTTTCTGAAAATTGAGTTGAGGGCAGTAATATTGATTGAAAAAATAATAAAAAAATAGCTATAAAAATTATATACTCAATTGCAATCTGTGCTCTTTTATTTCTAATCATATGTTATCACAAAATAATCCAAATTATGTCTCCAAAAATATTTAATAAAATAAAACCTATTAGTATTGAAGGTGTGAAGGGAAGAGACTTTTTAATTCTAATTGTCCTTCCCACTAAATTATTATTATATGATTCTTTTAAAAATACTATGTCTTTGTTGGTAACTCCTTTTGCATACCTTGAATCAACTATTAACTTTAAATCTTTAGAAGAATTGAATATTTCTTTGATTGTTTGGAAGAAATTAAGATGTTTGTAGATTACTTTTTTGTTTTTTAAATAGTAATTGTAATATAGAATATCTCCTTCTTTTAGGTCTGAGAGATTGATGTACTTACTAAAGATGTCTTCTCTAATAACCTTGTAGACAATCATTAACAGAAGAATAATAATAATTGAAACAAGAATTGAAATAAAGTTTGAAATAAAAAAAACATTTTTTACAAAAAAAGAATAACCACTAAGCAAGAGATAACAAACACCTAAAAAAATGTAAAAATAACTAATAGAGTAATCCTTTACTTTATTAAAAAGAAGGAACAGAACAATTGAAAGAATAAAGATTAAAAGATAAGGGGTGTTTAGGTTAAAGATATTTAAAAAACTTGTAATTAGAAATAACATTAGGGTTGTGTAAATTATATTTTTAAAATTGCTCTTTGTAAAAAACATATCCTTGATTAAAAGATATTTTCTTTTAAAGAATATATGGAAAAAAGAAATTAAAATTAATAGTGGGGCAATTGATAAAACACTTGCAATAAATAAAGTTAAAGAGAAGATAGGTTTAGTAATTATTTCAAAACCTATAAACTGACCAATGTAGTTTGGGTTGATTGGGGCAAGAGCAGAGATTGCAACAAGTAGTTTAAAATCTCCACCTGCAAAGATACCAAGTTCCCAAAAGATATAAAAGATAACAAAAGAAATTGTGATTGCTAATAAACTAGTTAAGATAAATTTAAATGAATTAAAATAAATTGATTTGAAAATGTTTGTAAAAAGCCCAATTGCAAATAAAATAAAAATTAGAAAGTTAGGAACAATTCTTTCTTTTATATCATAAATTGAGGCAACTATTAAAAACACTAAAATTATTAAAAAAGAAAAAATTGTAAAATCAAACATACATAGTCATATAGAAAATAATTTTTAAACTAAAGTTGAAAGAATATTATCTCTGTAGGTTAGTATTTTTGCTTTTGCAACAGTAATAAAACTATTTAAATTAATAATAACTATGCCTGTTGTAATAACAAGCATCATTCCAAAGATAATCATGATTAGGTATTCTACAGAGATTTGTGCTTTATTATCATTTAAAATGTTTTTTAATTTTTTTGTAAGCATTTTTATCTAGTCTCTTGGTTTTATTTTTGATTTTTTGATTTTGATTCTAACTTTAATTTAATTTTAATTTAATCTATTGAACTGTACAGTTAAAGGATGGTGTTGAAGGTCTTGATTGAGAATCATTTTTATAAGCAATAACTGAGATTTTGTGTTTTGTGCCTGCATTTACTTCAGCATTAAAAGTGTGTTCTATTTTTCCTGAGGAATAGTCTAAAAATGTAGTGGCAGTATTTGGTATTAGTACCTCATTATCCATTTTTATTCTGTAACCTTTTACACGTGGGTCAGAAGCTGGGTTCATGTAAACTATAATTTTACTTGTTTGACAAGAAACAGAAGTAACAATTGGAGGGGTGATCGTGTTGTCAATCATCATAGCAAACTCATTTTGAGAATCTATTGCACTTTCATTATTTGATTTTCCAATAGAGAGAATCAAAGTAACAACAATAACAGCAATAACTAATGCCCCACCGATAATAAGAAGATACTCTAAAGCACCTTGTCCTTTGTTTTTTTTTGAAAGTTTTTCAAACATCATAATTACCTTTTACCAAAGTATATTTTTTAGTACATATTATATTTTATATATAGAAGAATAGATTTATAAATATATTTAAAAAATTAAATAAAAAAAGAAAAAAGAAAGTTAGTCAAACTTAATCTGACCAACTAAATTTTTGTTTAACAGAAGTTACAAATTTACCATTCTTTTCAGTTGTAATTTCTGCCCAATAAGAATCACCACATTTTTGAGTAAGATTTAAAGCTACATTTACACAGGCTGGAAGTTCACCAGTAATTGCAGAACCTAAATCAACATTATCTGATTTTCTCCTAACCATAACAGGTACTTCATTTCCTGCGTAATCAAATACTTTTAGAGAATATACACCTGAATCTCCTAATTCTTGCCAATTTAATTTTATTGAATTAGTTTGACCAGAAGCACAATTAAGAGGAGTAAACGCAACATTACAACCTGTCACAGCAGGCACATCAGCAGCATTTAAAGCATCAATTGCAACAATTGATGCTGGTTGTGGCATATCTAAACTTTGTTGTGCATTTTCTGCTTGGGTGTTTGCAGTCTCTCTACTTTGTCCACCCATACCAACAAGTAATGCAATTACAATTACAGCAATTAAAACCGCACCACCAATTAATAAAAGGTACTCTAAAGCACCTTGTCCTTTTTTATTCTTAAACATATAATTTCACCTTTAACTCCAATCAACTTTATATTTTACAGAAGTTACAAATTTACCGTTCTTTTCTGTAGTAATTTCAGCCCAGTAGCTATCTTGTGGATTAAATCCTGTAGGTATCCATGCATAGATTACTTGCTGAGTACTATCTAAATCCATAGAGTAAAATAAATCTAGATTTGCAGTTACATCATCAGCAGTTAATAAATCATCAGCAATTGCATCATCAGCAACAACAAAATCCACATCTTTTAAAACTAATGCTTGATCTTGATAATTGTATAATTTTATACTGTATGTTCCGGAATCACCCATACCTTGCCAACTTACCTCAAACTTACAACTTTGACCATCAATTCCAACAATAAACCCAAAATCTAGTAGGGTACAATCTCCAATTTCTGAAACAACACCTACAATTGATGCTGGTTGTGGCATATCTAAACTTTGCTGTGCATTTTCTGCTTGGGTGTTTGCAGTCTCTCTACTTTGTCCACCCATACCAACAAGTAATGCAATTACAATTACTGCAATTAAAACTGCACCACCGATTAACAAAAGGTACTCTAAAGCACCCTGTCCTTTTTTATTTTTAAACATATAATTTCACCTTTTTTTGTTTATATAAACATTTTTGTTTATTAAGATCAAATAGTTTAAATTTTTAACATCATATTTTTTGTCTAAATTAAAAATATAACACCTCATCAAACTATATTATCTATTCAAAATATTACAACATTATATTTATATAGTTTTCTATTTTGAAAAGCTAAGTTAATTTTGTAAATATTTTAGCAAATTTTAAAAATAAGGTGTATTTAAGATAAAGCTTGATCTTGAATTTCTGTCACTTGATCTACTTTTTTTGCAGAAGCTTGCTTTAAATACAATCCAACTAATAGAGCGACAAGGATAACAATTCCCAAAATTACTAAAAACTCTAGGGATAATTGGGCTCTATTATCATCTTTTAATAGCTCTCTTTTTCTATTTAATTTATTTAAAAATAATCTAATTGTTTCTTTTTTATAAATCATATTTTCTCGTATTTAAATTTAATTAATTTTATATTTTTTTTCTTTTAACTCTTATTTCAAATTTAATTCTTATTTCAAATTTAACTCTTATTTCAAATTTAATTCTTATTTCAAATTTAACTCTTATTTCAAATTTAACTCTTATTTCAAATTTAATTCTTATTTCAAATTTAATTCTTATTTCAAATTTAATTCTTATTTCAAATTTAACTCTTATTTCAAATTTAACTCTTATTTCAAATTTAACTCTTATTTCAAATTTATATTTACTTCTTTATATTATACTTACATTTTATTTGAAATTAAACATACTTTTATCAGATCATTCCTGATAACATACTTGTTAAAACTAATTGAGATATAAAATATATAAAATATGCTATTGATAATAATATTGGAAAGTAAATTGTAACATTTGTTAATTTTCCTTCCCTCATCATAGATATCATTGCTGATGCTGCTAATGTTTCAATTACAATATATATATCTAATAATATAAAAATTGAACTTTGAGCTTTAACAGCAATTACCAATGCTCCTGCTGCCGCAATACCACTATCAATTGCAACATCTGAAAGAAACTTTGTAATTACTCTTGTTAATCCAAAGATAAATGGAGAAATTATACCCCCTGCTGCAACAATAAAAATAGTCTGCAACATAGTTTTTGTTAATCTTTCTTTTTTAACTCTAAATAAATATTTAGTATCATTTGCAATTTCATCTAAAACATCTGCTAATTGAGCACCTGTTCTTAAAGATTCTTGAATTAATGTTACTGTTCTTTTTATTATTTTAGAGTCTACTCTTATTGTTAAATAAGTTAAAGCAACATGTAGGGTGTCACCCATCTCTAATCTTCTAATAACACCATTAATTTCTTCTGATAATTCACCATAATCTGAAGAGGCAACTTCTCTTAATGCAAAATCAAAAGATGACCCTGCTTTCATAGTGTCTGCAATTAATTTAAGTGCATCTGGCCAGTATCGTTCTATGTTTTTTATGTGATTAGAATATTTGTAAATAGGAATACCTATTCCTAAATCTATAATAATTACAAACAATAGAATTCCTAGTTTTATATTAATTAAAAAACCTAAAACTCCAAATATTAAAGCACCTACAATTATTGCAATAAACCAGTAATTTGCTGGAATTTTTATTTTTAAGGAATTAAGATATATTTGGTATCTATCTAAAAATTTTGATTTCATTTCATAATCACAATTTTGGTTCTATCATCTTGATGTAGTATATTAATACTATAAAAATTATAGGCATAGCCACTAAAAAGATTAAACTTAAAGTTGTTGGTGTCATTACGCCTGGTAAGAATAATTCTCCACCTTGTCCTAAAGGGGCATTTGCAATTGCACCTAAAATTGCTGCAAAAACAGGAAGAACAATTGCCATAAAAATAAAAATTACTCCGAAAAAATTCATCTTTTCTCCAAAAACTTTTGCAGATTCTAGTAAATCAAACGATACTGCGTCTGCAACACTATTAATTGTATTTGCAAGATTACCACCTGTGTTTAATGTTCTTACAATATGGGATAAAGCAATACTATAATTTCTAGATTGGCTTCTAAGAGCTGCATGCCTTAAAGCTGTTTTTGTATCTGTACCATTTTCAATCTCTAAAATAGATCTTGCCATCTCTTCAGACAAAACTCCATAATCATTTTTTGCAACAGATTGTAAAACCTTATATAATCCAATTCCTGCTTGTAATTCTGTAGAAATATGTCTTAAAGCAAAAGGTAACTCTATGTCAATCAAGACCCCTCTAGTCTTTGCTTTTTGCATAGGTATAAAATATGCGAAAACAACCATTAATATTATAAAAATAAAAACTAAAACAAAAGGGATAGTTATTAGCAATATAGGTTTAACTAAAGAAAAAATAATCAATAACAAGAATGCAAAAAAACTGGCACCTAAAACTGAGAAAATTGCAGAGAAAATTAAATGCTGAACCAATGTTCTTTTGTTATTTGCAGATGTTAGATAGAAGGATATTTTTTTTGCAATTTTATTTTTTAAAATTAATAAAACAATTTTATCAATCAGGCCCTTTAGAGGTTTATATAATTTAACTGTGCTTTTTTCTAAATTTGAATTTGAATTTCCTAATATTTTTGTTTCTGCATCAATATCTAATCTTGAAAGTTTACCTTCTGAAATGATATCTCTTAATTCTTTTAAATGACCCTCTGACATGCTAGAGCTAGTACCATCTAAACTTGATTTTTTTTTCATTTTAGAAACAATATTTTGTACAGCATCAAGATCGATGTCTAGTTCATCTTTTGAATTCCCATCATTTTTTTTAAGTGTTTTTAAAGTTTTTGAGTCAACCATATTTATTTACCTTAAATATTTTCTAATATTTTATTACATGTTTATACTCTATGATTTGTTTTTTATATATTCTAATTGGATTTCCTTAGATACATCAGTTATGCTTCTTATTTTCTTTGAAATTAAATTATTTATAACATTAATTTTGTTTTCAATTTGTTTTTTAATATCTTGATCATCAAAGTTTGTATAAGCTTTAATTGTTTCAAAAAATTTAATTGGATTTTCTGTTCTTTCAAGAGTATCTGTTTCTGGATTCCATTTAAAAATAATATTTACTTTTGCATCATTTTCTAAAACATCTAAAATTTCTGCAATTGCAGTTATTCTTCTTACTTGTCCTTTTGCTGATCTTAATCTTTTTTGAATAATTATAAAATCTACACCCGCAAGCATTAGTGGAGGTACACTCATTGGAGGAGAGGTAATTCTTACAATTGTTTCTTTTGCAGAGTTGGCGTGAATTGTTCCCATACAACCATCGTGACCAGTGTTCATTGCAGTAAATAAAGTTGTAGCTTCAGTGTGTCTTATCTCTCCAACAATTATTCTATCAGGTCTCATTCTTAAAGTATTTTTTGTTAAAATTTCTAAACTTAATTCTCCTCTTCCTTCTAATCCAGGAGGTCTTCCTTCAAATCTAATTACATGTTTGATTGGAAGTTTTAATTCTGCTGTGTCTTCAATTGTTAAAACTCTATCAGCTTCTGGAATGAAGTTTGCTAAAACATTTAAAGTTGTTGTTTTTCCTGAACCTGTTCCTCCTGAAATTAAGATGTTTGCAGGTTTTGCTCCAAAACCCTCTACTGCACACCATAAAAATGCTGCAACTTCTGTATTTAAAGTTTTAAAAGTTACTAGATCTACTATTGTGTATGGGTCCTCCCTAAACTTTCTAATAGTTATTGTGGAACCATCAATTGATGCTGGAGGAAATGTTGCATTAACACGAGAACCATCTGGAAGTCTTGCATCTAACAAAGGTGTGGAAATGTCTACTTGTCTTCCAATTGATCTTGCAATTTTATCTACAATTTCTTGAATCCCATCATCTGAATAGAATGTTATGTTTGTTGTCATCATACCATAGGATACATGATAGACATACACTGGTTTTTTAGGACCAACAACCATAATTTCTTCTAACTTATCATCATCTAAAAGTGGTTCTAAAACTCCATAACCAGTCATTTCCTTTACAACTGAATTTGCATAAAATGGATATAGATGCTTTGGAATATTAATTTCAGAAGCATTTTCAAGAATATCAATAATCTTTTGATAATATATATTTTTTCTTTGTAAAGGATCTCTTATCTTATATGGATCTGTTGATATTAATCTTGTTGTTGCTTCCTTTAAAGTATTAATTATTAATTTTTGAGAAGGTGTTGGTTTTGGAACTGGAATTTTATAGTGAAGTAAGGATTGATTTTTTAATCTGTAAATTTCAATATCACCATACTTTGTAATTAAGTGAGCGGACTCATCTAACAACTTATTTTCAAATTCTCTTTCTGGAATTGTAACTGGTTGGCTTGGTTTTTTTATTTTTGTTTCTGAAAGAGTGTCTAGATCTTCAAAGGAGGCCTTTTTTTTAAGAGAGTTAAATTCATTATCTTTAATTTCTTCTGATAGTTTTAAAGATAAACTATTTGTAGAATCATCTTTGGAACTTTGATCACTAGAAAGGTCATTAACAGACTTAACTTTAAGAGAATCTTCTTCTTTTTCCACTTTATATTTTTTAATTAAATTATCTAATTGTGACTCTGCCAAAAAAACACCTATTTTTTATTTATTAAAATTATTTGAGCTAAAAGGGCCTCTAATTGAATTCTATCATTTGCACCTTCAACCAATCTAAAATTTATTTCTGCAATAATTGTAATTATTTTTATTTTTGTTTTAATATCTAATTTATCATCAGGAAAATCAATTACTTTTTTATAAATTTGAGAAATTATGTCTTCTCCTGATAACCCTTGTTCAAATAATAAAGTTTCTAAATAGCCTCTTGCTTTTAAATAATTTCCATTTAAACATTCATCAATTAAATTAATTATGTCTTTTGGTTGTGCTGAATTTGAAACTTCATAGATTATATCTTGTGTAACCTTATCTGTCATTGAAGATGCTGCTTGTAGATAATTGATTGCTGTTCTCATATCCCCTTCACACACATCATACAAGGCATCAATTGCATTTTCTTCAATCGATATCTTTTCATTTACTAATATTGGCTCTATACCTTTTTTAATATCTTCCTTTTTTAAAGGTTTAAATTTAAATAAAGAACATCTACTTTGAATTGGAGCAATTAATTTTGAAGAATAATTTGCATTTAATATAAATCTTACAGTTCCTGTGTATTTTTCCATAGTTCTTCTTAAAGCTTGTTGAGCATCTGTAGTTAAAGCGTCTGCTTCATCTAGAAAGATTATTTTAAAATTAGACCCTAAAGGTATTGTTCTTGAAAAATCTTTAATTGCACCTCTTACAACATTTATTCCTCTTTCATCTGAAGCATTTAATTCTAGAAAATCTTGAGAGAAGTTACTTCCAAATAGTTCCTTTGCCATTGCCACTGCACAACAGGTTTTTCCTACACCTGGAGGTCCTGCAAATAATAAGTTAGGCATACTTTTCTTTTCAACATATTTTTGTAATCTTGGAACTATATGACTTTGACCTACAACTGACTTTAGTAACTTAGGCCTGTATTTTTCTGTCCAAGGAAAAGAATTTTCTAAAACTACCATATTAAAACTACTTTTAAATATATATATTATAAATTAACATTAAAATAATAACCCAATATATTTATAACCCTTTTTATAGGAATAATATATAAAGATAGAAAAAGTTAAAAGAGAAAAACATATGAAAAAAATAAAAATAAATTATAAAGTAATTATTTTATTTATAGTTGCTACAGTTATATCTCAAGCATTAATTAAATTATTATCACCTAGTAATTTTCTAAAAAGTCCCACATACATATTCTTACCAATTGTTGGCTTTTTTGGAATGTATTATTTTAGTAAAGAGATTATGAGTTATGTTAAGATTAATAACAAATTTACATTTGCTGGTTTTTTTATAATTATAACTTTATTATGTTTTTATATAGCGCTATATATGTTCTATTGGAATACACTTAAAGTTTTAAATAATCAACCAATTGCATTTCCTTATTTTAAAATATTATTAGATTCTGCATTTTTGGAATTTATAATTTCAGGTGTCTTTGGAATTTTTTCAATTAAAAAATAGAAGTTTACTTTATCTTACTTAAATTTATAAAGGTAAGAATATATGTCAAAAATATTTATAAAGACTTTTGGGTGTACTCTAAATAAAAAAGATAGTAAAAATATTGTTGCTAATTATAATTATAGTGAAGATGAAAAAGACACATTTACTGCTGATTATATTATAATTAATACTTGTGGTGTTAAGGAAAGAACAGACACAAAAATAATTAATTATTTAAAAAAATTAAAACAACTTAATATTTCTGAAAAGAAAATAATAATTTGTGGTTGTCTAGTAACCATAGATAAAGAGTTGCTAACGGATATCTTTCCGAATGCAAATTATTTTAAAATTGAAGAAACCAAACAATTACAAAAATTATTAGGTAGTTTAAAATTAGAAACTAAAACTAAGAAAGTAAATATTTCAGAACCAATAATCCTCTCAAATGGTTGCCTTGGAAATTGTAATTATTGCGCAGTGAAATTTGCAAGAGGTAAACTTAAAAGCAAATCTGAAAAGGATATAATTTTAGAAATCGAAAAAACAATTGAAAATGGAAGTAAAGAAATATTACTAACTTCTCAAGATAATGGGTGTTATGGATTTGATATTAATACAAACATAGTAAAACTATTATCTGAAATTATAAAAATTAAAGGGAATTTTCTAATTAGATTAGGGATGGCAAACCCCCAACATCTTAAGATTTTCAAAAAAGAACTTATTGAAATTTATAAACATGAAAAACTATATAAATTTTTACACATTCCTATACAGAGTGGGGATAACCAAGTTCTAAAAGATATGAATAGATTTTATAATATTGAAGATGTGTTTGATATTATTAAAGAATTTAGAAAAGAAATTCCAGAAATTACAATTGCAACAGACATTATTGTTGGATACCCTACAGAAAGTGAAGAAGAATTCCAAAATACAATTGAGGTTATTAAAAAGTTAAAACCAGATGTCGTGAATATATCCAGATTTGGTCAAAGAAAGAGAATTGAGGCAAATAAACATAAAGATCTTTTAGGAGCCATTAAAAAGAAAAGATCTAGAGAACTTACTATTCTTTGTAGAAAAATATCTCTTAACAATAATAAACTATTTTTAAATACAGAAAAAGAAGTGTTGGTTACAGAAGTTGGAAAAAATAATACAGTCATGGCAAGAACTGTTGAATATAAACCAGTTGGAATAAAAGGAAATTACCCAATTGGAACTAAACTTAAAGTAAAAATTATAAATTATAAAGCAAACTTTTTAATTGGAAAAAACAGCTTAGAGAAAATGTAGTTTGTATTTCTTAATAAATGCGATTTAAAGTTAAGTATATAAACTATTTGATATATATTTATATATTATAAATTAAAGATGAAAAAATATGGATTTACTTCTGACTTTTAAAAAATATATAGAAAATTATAAAATTATTCTATCCTTAAGTGCATTATTTATATTTTTATTATTTTTAATTAATCCTGTTTTTAGTTTGTTTGGGGGAACTATTAACTTAACTTATAATATTTTAAATTTTGAATTAGGTAACATTATCATAAGTATACTTGCCTCACTTATCTTGTTATTTATATTTAGTTTAGTGCAAACAATTATAATTTATAAAATAAGTAAAGACTATAGTGTTAATGAAACAATTTATTTTAAAGAAATTAAAAAAATATTTTACAAATTATTAAAATTTAATTGGATTTTCTTTTTAGTGATTTTTGGAGTTTCTGTAGTGTTATATGATCTTAACATACTAAATAATATTTTTACTCAAATCATATTCTTTATAATAACAATAGCTCTTTGGTTCGTACCACAAATTATTGTCTTAGAAAATAGAGAAATACCTTTAGCTATTTGGTATAGTGCAAGATTTTGGAAAAATAATTTTGGACATCTTTTAACATTGTTTTTATGCGGATTTATTTTAATTTTAATTACTAGTTTGTTAGATGTCTTAATAGCTGGGTCTACAGGAATTATAATTTCTGTTTTATTTTTAGTATTGTTTGTAATTCCATTTACAGAAATTCTAAAAACAGAAATATATTTAAATAAATATAAATTATTAAAACCTAGACATCAATTTAAATTAAAAAGGTAGAATGAGAAATTATGCAAGTAATAGATAAAATTGATAAACATATTATTGAAAAATTAATAGTAGATGGGAGAATTTCATTTGCAAATATTGCAAAAGACATAAACTTAACAGATGTTGCTATTAAGAAAAGATTAGATAGGCTTAAACAAAAGGGTATTGTTAAAGCTATTTTTGCAGAGATTGATTATAGTGTTATTGGATTTATTGAAATGATTAATATTTTAATTTGTATCGATCCGCCTAAACAAAAAGAAATAATTAGAAAATTAAAAGAAAATGATGATGTGATTAAACTTACAGAAGTTACTGGAGAATATAATTTTATAGCAAAAGTAATTGCTGAAGATAAAGAGGATCTAAAAAAAGTATTAGATAATATTTATACTGTTGATGGGATTATTAAAGTAAATATACTTACAACTATTAAAGAACATAAAAACACAAAAAATTTACCAGGAAAAATAATACAAACTACTTTTTAATTTTAAGAGTATAGGATTTTTAATAAATGAAGTTGATAATTTCTGAAAAAGCAATAGCAGGAAAAAAGATTGCTGCAATTCTTTCTAAAAATGATTTTGCAACAACTAATGTTAATGGCATTTCTATTTTTGAATTTAAAAAAAATAATGAAACTTATTTGTTAATACCTCTAAGAGGTCACATAAACACAGTTGATTTTGTTGGAGAAGATAAATATTGGAGTATTTTTACACTCAAAGCTCTTGCTGATAAAAACTTCATATATAAGGAAGTTGAAAAAAAAATAATCTCTTTACTTAAAAAAGAAAGAAAAGAACTTACACAAATTATAATTGCAACAGATGCTGATCGAGAAGGAGAAGCTATTGGTCTTGAAGCGTATAACTATATTCAAGTTAAAAATAAAAAAGCAGATCTTAAAAGAGCATATTTTAGTGCATTGACTGAAAAGGAAGTTACGGATGCTTTTTTAAAACTTAGAAAATTGGATTTTAATTACGCACACTCTGTTTTTACAAGGCAAGAAATTGATCTATTATGGGGTGCTATACTTACAAGATATTTGTCAGTAATTGCAAATAGAAAAGGAAAAATGTTTCTTTCTGCTGGTAGAGTTCAAACACCTCTTCTAAATCAAATTGTAGAAAGAGAAATGGAAAGAAATAAATTTGTTCCTGAAAAATATAGAGTCATTACTATTATTTTTGAAAAAACAAAAATTAGATTTGAAGGAACCCACAAACTTGGAAAAATATTTGATATTAATAAAGCTGATTTAATTTATAAAAATATAAAAGACGAAAAAACAGGTGTTGTAAAAAATATTACAAAAACACAAAAAATATTACAAAGACCAGCACCATTTAATACCACGAGCTTTCTAAGAGCTGCAAGTGCTATTGGCTTTGGAACTAGTAAAGCAATGTCAACTGCAGAAAATTTATATCAACAAGGTTTTATTAGTTATCCTAGAACAGACAATACAGTATACCCTCCAAGCCTAGATTTTAAAGGAATCTTAAATAAATTACTTGGATTTAAAGAACTTGAAAAAGATATTTTGAAAATATTAAAAAAGCCAATCAACCCATCAAGAGGAAAAAAATTAACAACTGATCACCCACCTATTCATCCTGTTGAATTTACACAACAATTAAAAGGAGATAATAAAAAAATTTATGACTTGATAGTTAGACGGTTTTTAGCAACATTATCAATTGATGCAATTACAGAAAATTTATCAATTATAATTGATGTGAAAAAAGAACCTTTTGTAGTAAATGGACAGATTATTATTGAACCTGGTTGGAAAAAGATATATTTCTATTCAAAACTAAATGAAGTGATTTTACCTAATCTTAATAAAGAAGATATTGTGCCTATTGTTGATAAAAACTTAGAGAAAAAAGAAACTACACCACCACCTAGATTTACAGAAGGTGCATTAATTAAATTAATGGAAGACCTTAACCTTGGTACTAAATCCACAAGACCTGGAATTATTCAAAAATTAAGAGATAGAGATTACATCCAAGGTGGTAAGTCCGTTGAACCTACAAAAATTGCAATGTCTGTTTGTAGTGTGCTTAATAAAAATGCAGATATCATTACCCAACCAAAACTAACTGCTGATACTGAAGACGAAATGGAACTTGTTGCAACTGGAAAAAAAGAAAAAGAAGAAGTTGTAAATAACACTAGAAAAAAAATCCATGAGGTAATTGATATTTTACTTAAAGAAAAAGATGATATTGCAAAGGAACTTAGAAGCGGAATAATTAATTCTAATTATATTGCTGTATGCCCTAAATGTGGAAAAAAATTAATAATCAGGTATGGAAAGACTGGTAAACAATTTGTGGGGTGCTTAGGTTTTCCTGCTTGCAGAAATACTTATCCTTTACCACAAAGAAGAAATGTTACAGCTACAGATAAATTCTGTGAAGAATGTAAAGAACCAATTGTTAATGTATCTGGTGGAAGAAGTGCTGATTTTGAAATGTGTTTAAATCCTAATTGTAAAACTAAAGAAGAATATTTAAAACAAATTGAAGAAAAAAAACAAGCAAAAATTTTAAATGAAAATAAAAAAAGTAAAAAAAATCTGTAAAAAAATAAATACAACAAAAATTACAAAAGACTTTTAAAATTTTTTAAACATATTATTTATAGACATCAGTAATAAATTATAAATAGACAATGTGATTTTTATGATTGAAAAAATAATATTAACTGTAAAAGAAACAGACACCTCTGAAGTAGGGAAGGGGAAAGCAAAAATTGATCCTCTTGTTTTTGATAAAATGAAATTAATTATTGGAGATGTAATTTTAATTGAAGGAAATAATAAAAAAGCCTTAGCTTATGCAACTAGAGGTAATGAAAAGGATGCTGGATTAAATATTATTAAAATTGATGGGATTATTAGGTATAATGCAGGAGCAGCAATTGATGAAGATGTCTTTGTTGAAAAAACAAATATACAAAATGCGCAAACAATTAATCTTTCTCCAATCATTGATAAAGATAAAAAAATTAATCTAACTAGTGATATTGAAAGTATGATTAAAGATAAATTATTAAATTTAAATGTTATTGAAAAAAATATAGTTAAAATTCCTGGGCTTCCAATACTTACTGTGGATGGATATAGAGATTTACAATTAATTATTACAAAAACAATTCCTAAAGGAGCTGTAAGGATATCAGAAAATACAAAAATTAATATTTCTGACAAAACAGAAACTACAAAAACACCTAACATTACTTATGATGATATTGGGGGTCTTAAAAAGGAAATTGAAGCAATTAGAGAAATGGTAGAATTACCTATTAGAAGACCTGAAATTTTTAAAAAAATTGGAATTTCACCACCTAAAGGAGTTTTACTTTATGGACCACCCGGAACTGGAAAAACATTGCTTGCAAAAGCAGTAGCATCAGAAACAGACGCGCATTTTACAATCATTAATGGTCCTGAAATTATTGGGAGTGCCTATGGACAATCAGAAGCAAATCTTAGAAAAATATTTGAAGATGCAGAAAAGTCTGCACCAGCAATAATCTTTATTGATGAGATTGATGCTATTGCTCCTAAAAGAGAAAACATACACGGAGAAACAGAGAAAAGAATTGTTGCTCAGCTATTAACACTTATGGATGGATTAACTGCTAGGGGACAAGTAGTTGTTATTGCTGCCACAAACATACCAGAT
>JALNXN010000010.1 GCA_023230325.1 archaeon
TTTTAAGATAATCTAAACTAACATTAATTGTACCTTCTAGTATTTTTGTAAAAATATCTTTAGTAATAATGTTTCTCTTTCTAAACTTACCACTAGAAGTGATGTTTAACTTATCTAACAAATCGTTTTCAGTTAAATTATATTGCATAATTAAATAATTTAACCTATTTGGATTAATTTTATATATATTATCAGTCATATCTATATTCCTATATTACAATCAAAAAGTTAATAAACTGATCAATAATTAATTTGTTTACATATATATTATAATACAAATATATTTAAATCTAATTATCTTAACAAACAATAGCTAAAATTTAATTTAGCTACTGATAACTAATCTTTTTCAAAATAATACTTCAACCTATTAAACAAATCATTATCCACTATAAATTTATTTAAAATATCATCTTTAATATTATTAAATATGTTTTTCTCTAAAGCTTTTGTATATAATATAAGATAATTATCTGTATCATTGTATTCTTTATTAAACTTAGAAATAACTTCCTTAAAATCATTAAAATTCTTTATCTCTTTAATATTATTATCTATAAAAATATATTCACATTCTCTAATATATTTAATATACTCTTTAATAGCTTTTTCTTCTTTTAACATATAAGGAACTTTAAAACCAACTTCAACTGCCCAATTAAAATTTTCTAAAACATAATTATTTAATATACTCTCACTATATTTATAATTTTTACAAGATTCTTCTACAAAATCCATTTCTTTATAAGGAAAACCTAAATTTGATATTCTATATGCTACTTCTTGAAAATTAGAACAATTGTTTTTAATCATTAATAACTTTAAAGCAAATCTTAATTTGTTATTTATTAAAGTGCCTACTCTAGGATTAAATTCAAATATTTTATATTCAGGACTATTAAATATAGTCTTTTCATTATATTTTCTAAGAATTATCATTTTATTACTAATTTTATTATATTTATTATAAGTATCTAAAATATATTTAATTTTATTTGAAGTGTTTAAATTTAAATAAATTAACTTTCTAATAGGTTTTTCTGGATATTTAATATTTATAGAACCTGGTAGACCTAAAATTCTTACAAAATCAGAACACATAGAATCAACCTTAATTTCTCCTTTGTAGGGGTTGTCTTTATTAATGTAATCACAAACATCTTTGTAAAATTGCTTATACTTATCCTTATAACTTAATGCATCTATAATCTCTTCATTAATAGTTACATAAAGATGTAGACCTCTTCCTGAAACTACAATAGCAGATATATCTAAATTATAATTTTTAGATATATATTCTTGAATAAAATTAACTGTATTTTTAAGTTTTAGAAAATACTTTGTATCTTGGTTATTTTCAGATAATATAGGTTTTTCTCCTATTGCTTCAAGATCAAAAATTAGATTTTTAATTTTTGAAACACTTTCGCTTTTTCTACCTTCTTCTTTTCTAGGATTAACTCCAGAATATAAGTTAAGTTTAGATCTATTATTTTTTATAAAATCTTCTAAATTATCCCAATTATAAAAATATTTCGAAAATATTGCACCTGAGGGACAAAAACATCTAACCTCAATAAATTTATCAAAACCTATTATTTTTTCATAAAAATATTTATATTTATTCATAAAAACACCTCTTTTATTAAATTTTAAAAAAAACTTTAAAAAAACCATATATTTTTGTATAATGTTTATCTGCTAGAAATTGTCTTGAAAGATAATGATTTGCACCAACTGAAGATGATACTCTTCCTTGATAAAAGTCAGCAATTGATTCTGGTATACCTAACTCAATACATTTAGTGTAAAACCATTTTCTACAGTATTTTAAAGGAATAAGCTTATTTCTTTTAATAAATATACGAATATTGTTTAGTTCTGTTTTCTGGACACCTATCTGTGTGTAAATAAAGTGAGGTATATAACAAAAAAAGGAGCGTTTATTGTGTCTATTGTAATCTAGGTGTATCTTGCAGTAATTATCTTTACACTGTATCTTTAAATTATTTAAGTTGTTTAAAAGGTATATATGCCTTCTGACACCCTTATTCCACTAAATAAGAAAAGAAGATATAATGGCTTTAAATCTTCTCTTAGCTTAGATAAAGTAACTTTTATTTCTTGATCTGTTGGAACATAAGTGTCATTTGAAAAATTTATATCCTTTTTTAATAGTTTTTTACAAGAAACTATGTTTTCTTGAGAGAATCCTTCATCTTTAAGGTAATTTAAAAACTTTGACACAATTTTTCTACTACTTTGAGTATTATTAACTAAATCTATATTTTTTTTATAATCTTCAAGCAGTTCTTGATGGTTTTTATATATATTTTTACTAAAAATGCTGTTTAATTTAGCAAGAGATTTATAGTATCCTTTAGAGTGATTTTCTTCTAAAACCTTTATTTTAAAGGCTTCAAGAGAAATAGTTTGACAAGCTTCTGGCGAGAGTCGAACTCGCGACCTCAACCTTACCAAGGTTGCGCTCTACCACTGAGCCACAGAAGCAAATCTTAAATTTTAAAATATTTTTAAATTAAATAATATAAATACTAAAACTTACAAATATATTATGAACAAATAAGTTTAAAAAGAAAAAGGAAAGAAAGAAAAAAAATAAAACTAATTAAAACAATTGCAATTAGAATTATTTAAACCTCTTTTTTGAAAAGATCCATTATTCATACTAGAATCTTGATTGTTTCTAAACCTTTTACCTTCTAAATTGTTTTTCCTAAACTGATTTTTTTGACCTAAACCAACAGACTCTCTAAATTCAACTAAAGCTTCTACATTTCCTGAAACTGCCTCTAGATAAGCAGAACTAAATTCTGAAAAAATATCCTCTGTTATTACAGATGTTATTTTAGAATTTCCTTTCTCAGACATTAACCTATACCATGTTAAGTAATCTTTTGACTCAATTGCAACCTGAATAGAATCGTGAACCTCTATGTCATAATTTGGACCTGCCTGATTAACATTTCCTCTATAAGCACTTACAAACCCTAGTGTTAAAACAAAACTTAATAACACTAAAATTGAACTTATAATTTTTATGTTCTTATTCATATTTTCAACTCCTTTTGTACTTTTGATTATTTTAAGTACATATAAAAATATATGATTGTTACCATATATAGCAATTATTGAAACTATGTTACAAAAGAGTGAAACTATTGATTAGAAAAACAAAATGATTACCAAATACACACACTTTATAATAATTTTTATAATTATAATTAATAGATTAATATGAATAAAAAGATAATTACTGGACTAGCTTTATTACTCTCATTTATTTTAATAATAACATCATTACTTTTATTTATCTCCTCACAACAGAAAATAAATAGAAGTGAAAGGAATATTGATGTTACAACAATTGATCTTTATTCATTTGATGAATTAAAAGACTATATTCTAAATAAGCCTTCAAAACCAAATTATGTTTTTTATCTAATACCAATCAGTGCATTTCTTGGGCTCTTTGTTGGAATTTTAACATATTATATTATGTCTGAAAAAATATATAAAACAGAATTAAAAATTAAATCAAAAAATAAAATAATTTTAAATTTACTTTCAAATACTGAGAAAAAAATAATTGAAAAAATATTAGAAAATGATGGTAGAATTAGACAATATGAACTTACCTATATTGAAGGTTTAAGCAAAATTAAAGTACATAGAATTATTCAAAATTTAGAGGACAATAATATTATTAAAAAAGAAAAATTAGGAAAAGTAAATAATATTGTTCTAAACAAAGAACTTTATTATTTACTTAAAGAATAAGAGAGGTTAAAAAAATCACTTAACCTCAATTTGCTTCTGAGAAGAAGAGATTTCTTTTTTTGGAATCTTTATTTTTAAAACACCATCTTTATACTCTGCATCTACATTGTCCTTATCAATGTTTCTTGGAAGAGAAAAAGATCTGTAAAATCCAGAATAGCTTCTTGAATAACTATAAGATCCTTTCTTTTCATCATCCTTTTTTTCTTCCTTTTTATGCTCTACTTCTATCTCTAAGATATTATCATTTATATTTATCTTAATATCCTCTTTTTTAGATCCAGGAATCTCTAAGGAAAAATTATAGTTTTCTTTATCTTCTTCTATGTTACATACTGGTTCTCTATAGTTTTCTTTTGTTTCTAGTTCATTTTTGTTCTTAGAATCTACAAGAAGATAAGGGTTTTTAGAATATACAAAGTCTTCAAATAAAGAATCCATATCCCTTTGCATTCTTCTCATTTCATCCCAAATTGTATATCTTTTCATAACATCACCTCTTATTTTCTAAATTGTTTATTAAAAAAGAACTTCTAATATATATTTGAAACAAAAAAAATAAAAAGATTTATTAAAAAGATTTTTAAAGTTTTCTAAAAAAAGGTTAATTTTTACAAAAAAAGAAAAATTTAATCTAAAATTAAAAAATCCAAAAAGTTTTTAATAACTTTTATAATTACAAATAATGATAACTAAAATATCTCAAAAAGAGAAAGAGAAAAACTTATAGAAAATTAAAGATGAAATCAAAAGAAAAATTTAATCTAAAACACGAAACTAAAAAACATACTCTTAGAAAGTTTTTATTTATATTATTAGTTATAATTGTGTACTTTCTATTGACAAGTCTAAAGCTTGGATTTAAAGACGGAATTTCAATTACAATTCTTACTTGGTCATTCTTTGTGTTCTGTACACCAATTGCAGATGCTGGTTTTTTGATAGATTTTCCAATAAGGTTAATTACAAAATTGAAAATGGTATATACAGAAATAATTGTTTGGATTGTTGCTGCTATTGTTAATGTTTTTTTCTTTTTTCTAAATCCGCAAATCTATAACTCCACAATACTTTTATCATTATTTAAACAAATACTTACAAACCCTTGGCCCTTTTGGATAATAATAATTCTTTCAGGGATTGGAACTTTTTTATCCATTTTGTTTGCTGATGAACTAATGGATGTAAAGTTACATAAGGATAGAAAAAAGTATCATAAACATGTAAACAAATATCAATTATTAATATTTACATTTATAATAATTTTAATAATAATTGTGTATTATTTTTTAATTAAGAAATTAGGAATAGACATCCCATTATTTTAAAAAAATAAGAAAAAAGGGTCCACACCGGGATTTGAACCCGGGCCAGGAGATCCACAGACTCCTATGCTAACCACTACACTATGCGGACCACAAAAACATAAGAAATATACATATATATTAGACTAAATAAGTTTTTAAAGATTTCCTAAATCTAAGAAGTGTTCTAATATCTTTTTATACAATTTATTAATATTTTCTGAATTTAATTTATATAAAACATCAACATATCCATTTCTAATTATATTACTTTCTTTTATTCTTTGTCCTAAGTTAAAAAGTCTCATATGGGAATCTATATATTCTTTTTCTATAGAACTTAAAGACTTGTAAAATAATTTTAAATTTTCTTTTTTCTTCTCTAAAGGTAAAGGATTTGTTGATTTTTGTTTTTCATAAGAACTTATTTTTTCTAATAAAGAAGTAACTACTTCTTTATCTGCTAAGTATTTATGGTTCTTCTTAATAAAACTATGAACTTCTAATTTTTGAGAAGCACTTAATTCTGAAAAGGCTTTATAATCTCTAATGTATTTTTCTAAATTTGAATTTAATTTTAATATTTTTTTCTTTCTTTTAGGGATAATCCTTTTTCTTAGCCTTAACATAGGTCATTCACAATAAACCTAGTAGTAAATACCTTTTTAAAGATTTTCTAAAACAAATATAATTACTTATAATTACTTAAATATATTTTAATTAAGAAAAACAGAAAAACTATACGTAAAAACAGAAAAAATAAATGAGCTTAAAAAAAAATAATAAAGGAGCATCTGAGATATTAGGTTATACAATGGTAATCTTAGTTATAAGTTTAACAGTTGCATTAATTATGAATGGTGTTATTCCTGGTGTCTCAAACCAACAAGCAAAACAAAAACATGAGTTGTCTAAAAACTATATAAATACTTTAGATCAAAAGATAAAAGAGGTTATGGCACTACCAAATGGATCAACAACTAAAATAAACATAGATCTAGATAAACTATATTTACTTATTGACTCAAATCAAAATAAAATAGAAATCTACCAAATTACAAATTCTAAATTTTATAAAGAAACAACAGAAATTATAAAGAATGGTTTATACACTTACAGAGATAAACAAAAACTAGTTGCTGGAATTGAATATACTAACATTAACATAATTTCAGATGAACTAATAAACAATAAAAAAATTGAACTTTATATTACTAAACTTGAAAAAAATAAATTGAAGATAAGTACACAAGCAATAGAAGAGGTCTCTTGGTATGATGAAAATTGGAAATATAGAAAAAGATTATTATTAGATTCTAATTTTATATCTGCAGACTTAAATAACTTTACAATTCCTGTAGAGATAATTGATAAAGACTTAGGTTATTTTGCAAAAGAAGATGGAAAGGATATTGTCTTTACTACGGACAATGGAACTTTTAAATTAAAAAGAGAAATTGATTATTTTTCTCAAAATTTAATCTATAAACAAAAAATTACAATTGACTCTAACAAAGTATATGATAATTTAAATGATTTTGCTGTTTTAGTCTCAATAACCAATAGTGACCTTATTAATCATACAAGAGAAGATGGGCTTGACATTTACTTTACACTTTCTGATGGTCTAACAATTTTAGAAAGAGAAATTGAAGATTATAATTTTGAGAGTGGAAAACTTAATGTTTGGGTAAAAGTTCCTGAACTTTTAAAAGATGAAGACACAGTTATCTATATGTTTTTTGGAGACAAGAACCAAAGGGTTGAAAATTCTAAATTTGTGTGGACTGAGGATTACAAGATTGTCCAACATTTAAGTCAAGATGGAGGTAATGGTGTTGTTGGAGCATATAAAGACTCTACTTTAAATAATCTTAATGGGACTTATAATGATCTTGACTTAGGTAATAATTCAAACACAGATGTTTCTGGAAAGATTGGAAAAGCAAATTACTTTGATGGAAATGAATATATTGATTTTGGAGATGCTAGTCAAGCTGGAAATTGGAATCAGTTGAGTGTTAGTGCTTGGGTTAACTGGAGTGGAGAAACCTTAAGCTATTATTCAGGGATTTGGTATAAACATAATGCTAATGATGTTGGGAGAGTTTTAATTCAAGCAAGTAAAAAAATATTATATGAGAATGGAAATGGAAACTTTTTTACAACAAACCCTGTTCTTGATATTGATCAGTGGCATCTTATAACCTATGTTTATAACTCAGAAGAAAATAAAGAGTACATTTATGTTGATGGTGTGCTTTCTGGAGAACAGAACAGAGTGTCAGATTATTTACAACAGAATAACACTTCTTTGTATCTTGGTTTTGGTTATCTAAACAATCTTTATTACACACATTTTGGATATATTGATGAGTTTAGAATATCAAGCAAAGCAAAAACAAACAATTGGATAAAAACTGAATATGAAAATCAAAATGATCCAGATAACTTTTACTCACTTGGAGAAGTTGAAGAGGTAGGAAAAAAATTAATTGCATATGTTAAGATCCCAAAAATCTATGCAAATCTAAATAGCTCAATCTACATATACTTTGGAAACAATCAAGCAAATGAAACTAATGATACTGATTCTTGGGACAAATATTATAATACAGTTTTACATTTTTCAGAAAAGCCAACCACAAATGGACTTGGTTATTTTGATTCTACAAAAAATAAACATAATGGCTTTCTTTATAATTTTGATTTTAATATAGATTCAAACACAGATGTTTATGGAATTATTGGAAGAGGAATTAAATTTGATGGAACTGATGATTACCTTTCCATTAGCCAAGATGTTATTGAAGAAATAACTTATTGTATGTGGGTAAATAAAGAATTTGAAGAATATAAAAGAGTAGTTTATAACAGTGGCTCTAATTATGTAATAAATTTTACAAATCCTAACTTTGGAGTCTATTTACGTAATGGCTTACCTTCAGCAGGATATCACACAACATATGGTGAATATATTTTAAAACATGAAAATCATTATGTTTGTTGGGCATATGATAAACAGACTCTTAAACTATATGTAGACGATCATAAGAGTAGAGAAGTAGAAGTTACAAGAGAGGATAATATTTCAAATGGCTTGTTAATGCTTGGTAAAGCTTATAGTGGAGCTGAATATTTTAAAGGGATGATTGATGAACTTAAGATCTCAAGCACCATAAGGTCAGATGATTGGTTAAAAACAGAATACCTTACTCAGAAATATTCTGCTTATCTTTTTAAAACTGGAGAATTAGAGAAAAATGAATCTGATTAAAAACAAGAAAGGCGTAGTTAACTTAATTGCATATATTTTTTATATATTGCTTGCTCTGTCTGTTTTAGCAATAGTTATTAGTGGATCTCTAAACATTATTGAAAAAAATAAACAAAAGAACAATTATGAATTAATGTTAAAAACAATAGATAGTCTTGACAAAAAAATACAAGAAGTTTCAAACAACAGATTTCAAAGACAAGAGGTAATTGTTAATAACCCTGAAGAGCTTACAATTGATTGTGAAAATAATAAGATAATTGGAAGTGTAGTTTATGGTTCTAATTTTAGAACAGACCAAAATGTGAATGTTAATAATATTATTTTATATAAGAAACTTGGAAAAGTATTTTTTGAAAAAGAAATAAATAATTCTAATAATCTAATTAATCTAAATTGCAATAATCTTAATTTAAAACAAGGAAAAAATACAATTACTGTTTCTTATTTTGATTATAATTCTCAAACTGAAAAAATACAAATTGATATTGTTCCAAAAAGAGAAAGAACAAATAACTGGTATAATAGTAATTGGGAGTACAGGCAACTTCTAATAATTGATTCTAATTATGTTTCAGGAACAGTAACTAACTTCCCTGTACCTATCTCTTTAACATCTCTTGCCCTTAAACAGAAGGGGAAAAGTGATGGTAGTGATGTTGTTTTTACAAGTGCTGATGGATTTACAAAGCTTTCAAGAGAAATTGAGGATTATAACTCTGAAAGTGGAGAGCTAATTGCTTTTGTAAAAATTCCAGGTGATCTTGATGGGAATAAAAATACTAATATCTATATGTATTATGGGAATGAGAATGGGACTGAAACAAATGATACTCAGACTTGGGATGATGATTTTTTAATGGTATTACACTTTAATGATTCTTTTGATTCAACAAATAATAATAATGATATAGTTAACAATGTAAACAATGCAGTATTTACAAAAGTAAATAATAGAAATTGTGTTGTCTTAGATTCCTCAAAAAACCAATATTTAGTTGTTAACAATTCTGAATCTTTAAACACATTAGAAAATGTAACAATATCATCAGTAAATTATTTTAATGAATTAGATTATTCAACAAACACAGGAAAATTAATTTCTATTTTTTTAAAAGGACAACCTGATTCTCCTAACCCACACACAGGAATTTGGTTTAAATATGATAATAGGAATAATGGTAATAGATTTAAATACACTTGTTTTGGGGATACTGAAGGTGGGTATGCTGGAGGTGGGAATAATTTTTCAGGTAATGAATACAACACAAATTTCACAGAATATACAGAAAATCAAATAGCATTTACAATTAGTAATAATTATGGAAGATTATATGTTAATGGTGAACAAAAATATAACCCAAAACTATTTTCAAACTTAGCATTAAGTAATACCACAAATGTTACAATTGGAAGTTCTTTGACAGGAGCAATCTGCGAGCTTAGAATTTCAAAAATTGCAAGATCAGATGATTGGATTAAAACTGAATATAACACAATTAATAATATAGAAAAATTAATTACTGTTGGAGAAATAGAAATTAGATAAAGTATGATTAAAGTATTGTTTAAAAACCAAAAAGGAATAGCATCAATGTTTACTGGAATATTAATCTTTATAATTGGAATTATGTTTATGGGAATTATGATTGCCTTTATTGTTGGATATTTTAATTCACTTGAAGATATGCAAATTTATAAAAATAATAAAAACACATTAACAATTATTAATAACATATTAATTGATCTAAAAACAGCAGAGACTGGATCTTATAAAAAGATAAACATAGAACCAACAAATGTTATTACTTTTGATAACATAAATAATGTTGTCATAATTGAACAAGAAATTAGAAACCAAAGATTCTATGAAAAACAAAAGGAATATATTAATTTTGGGAACTTAAATATTAGTAAGAAAGAAAACATGATTGTGTTTACTCTTAATCTTGAAACTAATATTAAACTAAATAACTTTGTAGAAATATTGCCTGCAAAACAAGAAATTTCTTTTGAAGTATTTTTAAAAGAAAATGATGTTACTAACATAAATGTAGAAAGAACAAATTAAAATAATTTTAAAAAAAATAAATTAAATAAATCTAGAAAATGAAATAATTATGATTCCAACAAAAGAAAAAACTATAGAGATACTTAACAGACATGTTAAAGAAAAAGCAAACCGTGAACATTGTTTGATGGTTGGGTATGGAATGAAGGGTCTAGCCAAATACCTTAATAAAAATGAAGAAGAACAAAATTACTGGTTTGTTGTTGGAACCTTGCATGATATTGATATTGAGAAATATGAAAATGATATTACTAAACATTGTGTTGTTGGAGAAAGAATATTAAATTTAGAAAATGTAGATAAAGACATTATTGAAATAATAAAAACACATAATGATGCTCTTAAAATTGAAAGAAAAAAAGAAATTGAACACCTTCTTTATTCTTGTGATGGACTTACAGGAATTATTAGAGCATATGTTTTGATGAGACCTGACAAGGATGTACAACTTGCAAAAGTTTCATCAATTACTAAGAAATTAAAAGATAAGGCATTTGCAGCATCAGTGTCTAGAGAAGAAATATATGTTTGTGAAAAAAAAACAAAGATAGAGATTAATAAATTTATTGAAGCAATCTTAAATGGAATTAAAGAAAATATGGAATTTTAAAAAGGTGACAGATTATGGCAAAACCAATAGGAAGTATTAATTGCTTTAAGAAAATGCCAATTCTTACACATAAACAAATGAATAGAGCTTTACAAAAATTAGGGTTTGAAGAAAAAAAGGCACAAAGTAAACATCGTGTTTTTACCGATGGAAAGGGGCATAAAATTCCATTATGTAAAAATGGAAAAGATATTAATCCTGCTCTTTTAAAAACAATAATTACAGAAATTGCAACAGCAACTAATAAGCCTGTTGAAGAAATTGTTGAATTTATTGTGAAAAATAAATAAACTTAAAATTATAGAAAATAAGGTTCTAGATCAATTAATTTCTTTTTAGTTTCAAAACCATTAAGAGCAGAAAAACCTCCACACCCATTTTTAGAAACAACCAAATGACAAGGAACAACTAATAAAAATGGATTTCTTTTCATAGCCCCTCCAATTGCTCTTGGGGAGGTTTTGTTTTTTTCTGCTAAATTTTTATAAGTTATTGTTGAGTTAAGAGAGGACATGGACTTATAGATCTTTTTTTGAAAAAAAGAACAACCAGAAAAATCTAAAAAAGAATACATCTCTTTTCTTGAAACTTTTCCTTTTAAAAAATCTTCAAACTTTTTAGATAGAAGGTTAAGTTCTGATTTTTTAGCAGACTTCACAAAATCAATTCTTTTAATCTTGTTTTCTAGAAAAGAAATTTTAATATAAAAAGAAAGAAAAGGAATATAGAAACTATTCATCTAAATCAAGCTTAATATGTAGTTCCTTTAATTGTTCATCTGACACTGTATTTGGAGAATTTTCCATTATACTCATAGTTGATTTTGTTTTTGGAAAAGCAATAAAATCTTTTAAAGAATCTTTACCTTTTAGAAGCATAATAAACCTGTCAAGACCAATTGCAAACCCACCGTGAGGAGGAGCACCAAATCTAAAAGCATCTAATAAAAATCCAAACTTCTCTTTTGCTTCCTCTTCGCTTAATCCTAAAATATTAAATATAGTTTTTTGTTTATCAGGAACATGTATTCTCATACCCCCAGAACCTAACTCCACACCATTTAAAACCAAATCAAATGATTCAGAAAATAATTTTAAAAAATCTTCATTTTTTTTACAAGATCCTATATTCTCCCAAGCCTCTTTTGTTGCTTGAGTAAATGGATGATGAGCAGAAACTAATCTGTTCTTATTTTCATTCAATTCAAATAATGGGAAGTTATCAACCCAAACAAAAGCAAATTCGTTTTTATCTTCTTTAATTTTTCTTAGATCAGGTTTATCATTTCCATATTTTTCCATAGACTCTTTGTAAGAAATATGTGGGAAAGGAATTTTAATTTCTAAGTTCATAACTTCTTTTAAAGTCTCTTTAATAAAAATTTCTAAAACATTTTGAATATCTTCTTTTGTAATAAATGACATCTCTAGATCAATTTGTGTAAATTCCAATTGCCTATCTCCTCTTAAATCCTCATCCCTCAGACACTTTGCAACTTGGTAATATCTATCAAAGCCAGAAACCATAAGAGTCTGTTTGTAGACTTGAGGGGATTGAGGTAAAGCAAAAAACTTACCAGGATAGATTCTGCTTGGAACTAAAAAGTCCCTTGCACCTTCTGGTGTACTTCTTGCTAACATTGGAGTATCAACATCTAAAAAATCCATTCTGTCTAAAGAATTTCTAATTGCATTTACAATTTTGTGTTTAAATATAAAATTCTCAGTCATCTCTTTTCTTCTTAAATCTAAATATCTATATTTTAGTCTAGTATCTTCATTTGCTTTTAGTTCACCTGAGACTTCAACTGGTAGGTCATCACAACTATTTAAAATCTCTATATTTTTAGTAAGAATTTCAATTTCTCCAGTCTCTAATTTTTCATTAGCTTTTGGTTTAACTTGAACAATTCCAACTATCTTTAGAACATATTCGTTTTTAATTTCTGTTAAAAAATCTAACTTTTCAATCAAGTCTTTTAAAATAACAACTTGGGTTATTCCATATCTATCTCTTAGGTCAATAAACATTATATTTTTCCCTGCACTTCTAATTGAATTAACCCACCCAGTCAAAGTTACTTCTTGATCTTTATTTTCTTTTCTTAACTCTCCACAAGTATGTGTTCTTAACATATAATTCTCAACTCATTTTTTCTTTTTTAAATAATAAGTAATTATGAGAGAAATAGTTTATAAATATTGTTTTGTAAGATAAGTGATTGCAATTGAGTATTAATAATTTAAATTAAGTTATAGAGATGTGGAATTAGAAAAAGCAAACTGAAAATTATTAAGAAAAAGATAATTGAAATTGGAAAAAAAAGGAAAAAGGAAAATAACTAGAATATCTATTTCCCATTTGTGTTTCCTGTATGGACACATGGTTTTAAGCTTCTATATAAATTTCCCTCCGCATCAAGACAAGCAAAAGCAGAACCATTTCCTCTTAAAGAATTTACATTTAAATTGTTTGTGCTTAATGTGTCTACAGTTGCTTTTGATTTAATTGTAACTGTTGAATTGAAAACAACTTCTCCTAAATCAAAAAATACATTATTATAGAAATGAGCAGAACCTGTAACACCTATGTCTTTTAAAATAACACTTTTTAGAAAGATATTATTTGCATGATTTACAATTATGTTAATTGGGGATTGATTAGAATGTATGTTATCTACAAAGATGTCTATCGACCCTTTAGTTATAATTTTTGAATTGTTAATTGTTGTGTTATAATTTTCTTGAAAATCTTTTAACTCTGTAATATTTGCATTTGCAAAAATCATACTAGTAAAAGCTATTAGTCCGAAAAGAACTAATAAAAATTTAAATTTCATAAACAAAACCTCTTTTTTATTTTCTTAATTGTTTTAATTTTAATTGTTTTAATTTTAATTGTTTTAATTTTAATTGTTTTAATTTTAATTGTTTTAATTTTAATTGTTTTAATTTTAATTGTTTTAATTTTAATTGTTTTAATTTTAATTTTAAAATTATTACATCGTAAATAATATTAACTACGTAAAGTTTATAAAGTAATCATGTTGCAGCCAATATTAAAAAATAGTTCGAGTAGTATTTTAAGTTAAGAAAGGCTTTTAATACCTATTCTTTTTATCTTTTATTTAAATTTTATTTTTTATCTTTTATTTGAATTTTATTTTTTATTTAAATAAAGTCTATAGATCTTATCTAAGGAAATATATTTTAAAATCTCTTTTTTAAAATCAGAAGATAAAAAATCTTCCTTTAAAAGATTAGAGATCTTGATATAAGAAAGGTCTGAGAAAAATTCCCAAAAATTATTATTCTTAATTAATAGTTCTAATTCTTCTCTTTTCTTAGAGTCCTTTTCAGGAAGCTTAATTGAATCATATGATCTTATTAGTAAGTTTTTATTAGTTCCAAATAATTTATCTAAATTATTTTTCTTAGAATAAACAATGATTGCCTCTTTTAGATCCTCTAAATCTTTATCAACTTCTTTTGTTAAAATCTTTTTCTTTTCTGTTAACTCATCATACTTGTCTATAAGGAAGACACCTTTTTCTTTAAGATATTTATTTTCAGGGAGTGGTGGTAAAGTGTCCAACAAATCATGTGATTTGTAAGGGCATATTGATCTATAAGAACACCAATCACAAAGAGCTGATGGCTTTGCATCAAATTTATCTTTTTCTTTTGCTTCTTCTATTTCTCTTATTGTTTCAATAACTTCTTTTTTTAAAGCCTCAAGCTGTAAGTTAGTTCTTGATGAAACTTGTTTTATTCCTGCTGAAAGAAAATACCAAGAAAGATCTATTTTTTCTACAAAGGGATAAGATTGTTTTATAGCTATTGCATATAAAGCAAGTTGCTTATCAATATCAACCTCTTGTTGTGTTTTTGCAGCGTTGTTTGTCTTATAGTCTCCAATTTCTATGTGGTTGTCATCTAATAATGTTAACCTGTCAATGTAACCAATAATTTCATAATTTTTTTCTTTTAAAGAATCATATAAATTAATATTTATTTTTATTTCTAATCCTAGGACTTTACCTTCATCAAAAGGTCTATATCTATTATAATATTCAATTAAATATTTTTCACCTAAAGATCTATAGTTTTCTTCAGTGTAACCTTTTCTAATAATTTCTACCTCATCTAAGGAGTAATTTTCTTTCCAAATTGAATTATAATAATCTACTATTTCTTCAATTGAATTTAATTTATTATATTTTAGATCTTTATATAGTTTTTCTAAAGAGTCATGCACCATTGAACCCATAAATGCTTCGATGTTTTTTTTAATAGTTATGTCTGGTTTAATTATATAATTATATTTAAATTGAAGTGGGCAATTTCTAAAAGTTTCCATTGAGGAATGTGAGTATTTCATGTTTTATCTTTATTTTTTTATTAATATTAAATATAGGGTTTAAAAGAATTTATAATTGTTTTGGAGGTAGTTTGCCAAGAAGTGTTTTAAAAAAGCTTTTCTCGGCAAACTACCCCCCTTAGAAATTGACTAGGGTTATGAAGCTGTAATATATATTAGACTATTACATTGGAAAGGCTCTCAGATTTGGGGGTCTTTTCTCCACCTCCTGTTAAAGGAATTGTTCATTTATGGGTGTGGAGAAAAATGTGGGCAGACATGAATTGTGAAATTAATAGTAAATTTGCAAAAAAGTTAAAAGAGTCCCATAAGTTAGAGTGGAAGAATAGAGTTGAAACTTGGGAAATACTAATTGAAGTACTAAGAGAAGCAATCATTAATGCTTTTATACATAGGGTGTATTTAATCCCTAGTTTCACATATATTAAAATCTCTGACACAAAAGTTGTTATTTCAAATCTAGAAACATTACCTAAAAGTCTCACAATACCTAAATTATTTAAAGAACAGAAGTCTATCTTAAGAAATAAACAAATTGTAAAAATATTTTATTATACTGGACTAATTGATACTTGGGGAAGAGGAATATCTAATATAATTAATTATCTTAAAAAAAAATTACAAAAACCTAAATTTCCCACAGATTTATTAGATTTTAGTATAACATTTCAAAGGAAGAACGAAGATGAAAACAAATCTAAAAATGCCAATATAATTGCTGGTATAAATTTATCAAATTTACAAAAAGAAATTATATTCAATATAATTAAATCTAAGAATATTACTGCAAATAACCTAAATTTATTATTAAATAAAGATTTAAGGGCTATCGAAAGAAATATTAAAAAATTAAAAGAAAAAGGTATCCTACAGAGGATTGTTGCTAACAAAGGAGGATACTGGAAAATAAATAAATAAAGAAGATTAAATATGAGAATAAAAGATATACCTTTAGAAAATAGACCACTTGAAAGATTATTGGAAAAAGGCCCTGAAACATTGTCAACAGCAGAACTTCTTGCAATCATTCTTAAAAATGGAACAAAGGGCAATAATATTATTGACCTCTCTAATCTCATTCTTTCAAAATACCCAATCAACAAATTAAAAAATTGTTCAATAACAGAACTAGACTCTATAAAGGGAATTGGAAAAGTTAAAGCCTGCCAAATAAAAGCAATTTTTGAAATTAATAAAAGAATTAATCTAAAAGAAACAAATAATGATCTAAAGATCTATTCTCCAAAACAAGTCTATGATATTATAAAATATGACTTAGAAGAAAAAACACAAGAACACCTAATAGCTGTGTATCTTAAAGGAAACAAAATAGTTTCAAAAAAATTAATAAATATTGGAACAGATGACCAAACATTAATCTCTGCAAAAGAAATTGTAAAAACAGGAATTCAAGAAAATGCACAAGCAATAATTATAGCCCACAATCATCCCTCTGACATCAACCAACCATCCCATCAAGACAAAGTCACAACAAGAGAACTGGAAAAGAGCCTAAAGCTCTTAGATATAAAACTTCTTGACCACCTTATTATTACTAAAGACAAATATTTTAGTTTTAAAGAAAATAATCTTCTATAAAATTAATTCTATTTATAAAATTTAAGATTAATAATTATATAAAAAATTCAATTATTAACAAAATATATGAAAAGAAAATAAATTATGAACTCAAAAAAATAACATTACTTCTAACAATAATTACAACAACTATGTTTCTCTCAACAAAATTATTTTCAGAATCAATAGATATAGCTTACTACTATAATAATTTAGATAAAGCTGCACAGAAGTTTATAGAAAACAAAGATGATCTTCCAAAGTTTCTAAAAAACAATATTGACAAACAAAAAATAAGATTTGATATTCAAAAGATTGATGGAAATTTCTACCAATTAATTTTAGAAAAGAAAGAAGAGACCTACCAATTTAGTAAAGAAAACTTAGAAGAATATACACTAAAAATAAAAGCAAAAGAGGAAAAAATTAATCAATTGATTAACTCCCAAGACATGGTTAATGATCTCTCAAAAGCAATTAAAGAAAAAGAAGTATTTCTTGAAGCTAAGGGGTTTTTTAATAAATTAAAAATTAATACCTCTAAGTTCTTTTTAAAAATTGCAAGTTGGTTTACTTAAATTTACTAATTAAAGATTTTCTTCTTTCTTCCCATTCTTCTTTTAATAATCCTAAAGCAATTACATCATGAATCTTCCCAGTAGCTTTAGAAATTGCATCTTTTCTTAACAACCCTTCCTTTTTATAACCCAATTTCATTATTGCCTTTCTAGAGGCAATGTTTCCTGAATAGACTTGTGTAAAAAATTTTCTTATCTTATGATTTTTAAATAAATAGTCTATAACTACAATCTTTGCTTCAGTAACAAACCCCTGTCTCCAATATTTTTCATTAATCCAAGAACCACTCCTTGCAACCAAATTATCTTTATTGATTGAAAAGTCAACAACTCCAATTATCTTTTTTTCAGATTTTAAATAAATTCCAAATAAAAATTTTGTTTTTTTCTTTTCTTTAATATTCTTTTTAATCCAATTGATTGCATCCTTTTTTGCATAAGGGTGAGGCACAGTCTTTAAATTTTTACTAACATTTAAATTATTTAAACCCTCCACAAAGTCATCTGCAAAAGATAATTCCAATGATTTTAATATTAATCTTTCTGTACTAAATCTCATAACTTCTCCCTCTTATACTCCTTTAAAAAATTCTTAGAGAACTCTTCAAAATTTCCTTTTTCAATCTCCTCTCTTGCTTCTTCTAAAAGCTTATGAATAAATCTAATGTTATGCAAAGATAATAAAATCTTAACTCCAGGCTCATCCTGTCTTAAAAGATGATGTAAATATGCAAGAGTATGCCTCTTACAAGTTGGACAATCACAACATCTCTCAATTGGTTCAAAGACAACCTTATACTTTGCTTTCTTTAAATTAATTGGACCTTTCCTTGTAAAGATATGCCCGTGTCTTGCCATTTTTGTAGGGTAAATAGAATCAAAACAATCAACTCCTTTTGAGATTGAAAGAATAATGTCTTCAGGAGAACCAACCCCCATCAAATATTTAATCTTACTTTCATCTAAATTTTCTAAAGAATAATCAATTGCCTTATGCATATTCTCTTTAGATTCCCCAAGAGCAAGCCCACCAATTGCAATTCCATCAAATGGCAACTTATTAATTTCCTTTGCACATTTCTCTCTTAAGTCTCTATCTGTCCCACCCTGCACAATTCCAAAAATCAATTGGTTCTTATTTTTATGCACAGCTATTGCTCTTTTTGCCCAAGAGATAGTATTCTCAACTGCCTTCTCATAATCTTTCCTGTTCAAGTTAGCATCCTGCATATCATCTAAAACCATTCCAACATCTGAACCAATAATATTCTGTAACTCCATAACTCTTTCAGGAGACATAAAATGTTTACTTCCATCATATGGAGATCTAAACCAAACTCCTTTTTCAGTCATTGAAATAAAAAATTCTTTATTTTTTAATTGAAAGCCACCAGAGTCAGTAAAAATTGGTTTTTTCCAATTTATAAAATTATGATAACCTTTTGTTTTTTTTAAAAGTCCTTCTCCTGGTTTAAGATATAGAAGATAGGCATTTGAAATAAAGCACTGTGTCTTAATTTCATCCAAATGATTTAAGGTTATAAACTTTGCAATCCCCTTAGTAACAACAGGCATAAAGAAAGGAGTCTTAACAGTTCCATGTGCAGTTTCTAAAATTCCAATTCTTGCTTTTGTTTTTAGATCTTTTTTAATTATTTTATAACTCATGTTTTTCTTTCTTTTTTTATAAAACTAATTTTTATATTTAACATCTAACTATTTACAATCACACTCAATCAATAACCTTTACAGCAACAAAAAGAAATAAACTTAAAATTATTCCAGCATACAAATACAATTCCTTTAATGTAAAAAACAAAAGTAAAAAGGCACAAGAAAATCTACAAAATAAACTAAATAAAGAATCAGATGTTCTATAAACCCCATATTTCTTATTAACCTCATTTTTATGAATTACTTTAAAAAAATAATACTCAACTGTAGGTTCAACAAAAGTAGCACCTAAAACAGAAAGGAATAAGAAAAATAATGTTACATATATGTTTGAAAAGATGTAAGCTACAAGTGTGAAAAAAGACATTAGAAAAAAACCAATTATAAAAACTGGTTTAACACTATGAGTATCCACATACTTACCAACCATATGCTCTAAAAGTACAACAGGAATTGCTAAGATAAATAGAAAAACACCAACATAATAAACAGGCAAATGCTCAATTATAAAAAGAGGAGTAAACACATAGATTAACCCCCAATAAAAAGACAATCCACCTTTTAAAAAATAAATCTTTAATAGCTCTTTATTTTTAAAAAAAGCAAAAAGATTTTGATGAATGCTTTTAACTGTAACAATTGGGGATTCTTGCTCTTCAAATGATTTTATCTCAAAATATGTGAACAAAAACCAACCAATAAAGATAAATAAAAATATAAAAATGAAATTAGTAACCAAACCAAACTCCAATAAAATAACACTTCCTAAAAGAGGACCAACAACCCATCCCAAATTTCTAAAAGTGTAATATTTTCCTTCAACCTGCCCAAGGTTTGCAAGGGTTGTTGAATTGTATAAAAGGATTGGAGTTGCATTATAATGTAGAGCTAAAGAAATCTCAAAGATTATTAAAAAAATTAAAACCATAAAAACTGACTTAAAAAAATATAAAGCAAACAAAGAAAAGGCAAGTGCAATTGTACTAAAAAACCACACCTGTGTAACCTTATATTTACTGTACATTTGAGTAAGGTACAAATAAGTAAGTAACATTAAAAACACCAAAAAACCACTTATAAAACCAACCATTGCTGGATTTCCAAAAACAGACTCTAAATAGATACTAAACACACTATCTAAAACCCCTAAGCCCAAAGAGATAAAGAAAGTAATTAAGATTAGCTTAGAGGAAGCCTTCTTAAACAACATAGAAAAATTTAATTTATTTACAAACATACAATTTCACTGTTTCTTTTACAAATTTACAATTTTAAATTTAATTACTTTTTACAAATTAATTTATCTTAAATCTTTGTCTACAATTTAAAAATGATTTTAAATTTAAAGTAGATATTTACCAACAACTAAAAAAACAATCATACCTAAAAGAATGAATGGTCCAAACCTTGGAAGATTATCATAAATTGGAAGGGTCTTAAGATTAAGTTTTTTAATTTTAATTATGTCTTTTTCTTCTAAGACCTCTCTTTTCCCTAAGTTCAATTTTAGTAACATAGCTTTTGGTATAAAGTCAATTGCTAGAACATCTCCATCTTCAAGGTCCTTTATTTCTTTTCTTTTTAAGTAGATGTGCTTTCTAATTTCTTCTTCAAAGATCATTGTCTTTAAACCTAAGATTATTGGAACTAATAATAGAAAATATAATTTTGGTAATTGTAAAGTCTTTATAGAATACCCAATAACAAAAACAAAAGCAACAAATAAGATTATAACTTTAAATATTTGAAATTTCTTTTTTAGTAATATTTTTTTCCAAGCCTTCCATTTAAGAATTGTATATAACTTTATTAAATATTTTAAAGAAACAAACATTACTGCAAGAAGTGAGGAAAAGATAAGTAACCAAAGAATTGTTAACTGGGAGGCATAGTAAGGTAAGACCAAATGAATACCTATAAATATTTTAATGTCCCCTCCTCCTAATTTTCCAAAATAATAGAAAATATATCCTAAAAGATAGATGATTATTGCAATCGAGATAACTTTTAGAAAATAAATGTAACCTAAAGGGTTTGTGAGAACAAAAGACTCTAAAGCTGTTAAAATTAGACCAATAACTATTAGAGGAAATGTTAACCAATTGTAAATATAGCTAGTCTTATGGTCGGTGTATGCTGCAATTGCTGTGGCTACTAAAATAATTATGATTTTAATAATTAATAATGGATGAAACATATTTATCTTGCCTTAATCTCTCTGTTATATTTCATAGCTTCATGAATAAATTCATTACCTAGATAATAATAGGTGTAAGCTTTAACTTTTTCATCAAGTTTTAATCTTTTATATATTTCTTTATTGTAATTAGGATTACTTTTCCCTAATTTTAGGTTCCAATAACTAAATTCTTGTTTATATCTTTCACTTATTGGAACAGATTTGCTTCCATCAGAATCTTTATTTCTGCTCCTATTATGTTCTCTTCTTTCAGAAACATTTTTAATTCCAACCCCACCATGGCGAATATATAAATCTTTATTGTACTCAGGAGAATAAACACCCTCAACTTCAATAGGCCTGTCATAAATTTCGGACAAGACTAATGAAATTTTATTCATAGTTTTTGTCTCAGTTGTTATATAATCAATAACAATAAAATGCTTATCAAATTTATTTAAAGACTTAGATAAATTTTTTTTTAGATTAGACAATGATTGGGTGTTAAGACCACCAGAAGAACTTGGGGTTACTAAAAAGGTAACTCTTGCCTTAGGTGCAATTTGTTCAAGTATGCCTTTATAAAAATACCCACCAGGAGACATTCCATCAAGTGGTAAAAAAAAATGATATGCTTCTCCTTTAGTTTTAATTAGATTATTGTTGTGTAAATTTATAAGTTTTTTTGCTGCATCAATAACTCCAACTGCTTCAAATCTACATGGGTAATGTTTTTTTGCATAATCCTCCATACTTATATGCCTTGTTCTTGAAAAATTTTCAATTATTTTGTCAACAATCAATCTTGATTCTTTGTCCTTAAATTTCTCACGAGGATGTTTTAAATTTTTAAATTTAATTTTTTCTTTTGTAATTGATAGTGCTCCCCTTTTTTTAATTGTTTTTGCGACTATTTTATATTTGCGAGGTTCTTTACTTGGAAGCTTTTCACTTCTTTTTAAGGATCTATTTTTTAAAACCATATTTTTTCTTAATTATAACTTATAATTTTTTTAATTCCAAATCATTTATATTTAAAGGACTTTGTAATCTCTTCAACTTGTTTAGGATCCATTCCCTCAAGTTTTGACATATCAGGCATCTTCCCACCCATCATCTTTTTCATCATTGAGTTCATGTCTCCTCCTCTAGAACCAAATTGTCTAAACATCTTTTTCATTTTTTTCACATGAGAGATTAGTTCTCTAACTTCTTCAAAGGAAGTTCCTGAACCCTTAGCAATTCTTTCAATTCTTGCACGAGTAACAAAGCTTGGTTCTGAGTCTAGTTCTTTTTTTGTAAAAGAATCTAAAATATAATTATATTTTTTCATTTTATCCTGACCAACATTAAGTTGATCTTTTGAAAGCTTATTTCCAATCCCAAGCATGTTTATAACTTTAGAAAAAGGTCCAAGTTTTTTTGCAGCTTTTATTTGTTTTTTAAAAAGATTAAATGTAAAGTCTCCACTTAACAATTGATTGGGATCAACATCACTTAAGTCTTCATCTTTAGAAAACTCATTTACTTTTTCAAGAAGTGATTGTAAGTCTCCAAAGCCTAAGATCCTTGAAAGATATCTATTTGCATCAAATAACTCTATGTCATCTATCTTTTCCCCAGTTCCAATAAAGTAGATTGGAGATTTGGTAATATAGCAGGCAGTTAATGCACCACCACCTTTTGCAGAACCATCAAGCTTGGTAATAATAACGCCCTTGATTCCAACAATTTGGTTAAACTTCTCTGCTTGGTCTTTTGCTGCTTGTCCGATGTCTGCTGAAAGAACTAAGAATGAGAATTCTGGTTTTAAAATTGAATTGATTTCATCTAATTCTTTTGTAAGTTCTTGGTCTAAAGCACTTCTTCCTGCAGAGTCAACAATAATTAGATTAACTGCTTCTTTTTTTAAAAAGTCCAGTCCTTCTTTGGTCACTTGTGCTGCATTTTTTAATTTTGGATTTCCATAGAAAACACACCCAACCTGTTCTGATAATTGTTTAAGTTGCTCGTAGGCTGCAGGTCTATAAACATCTGCACAGATAAGCCCTGTCTTAAAGCCTCTCTTGTTATAGAACTTTGCTAACTTTGCAGCAGTTGTTGTCTTTCCAGAACCAAACAATCCACACAAAAGAATTGATTTTGGGTTTTCTGGTAAAGTTTGTGTTTGGCTTCCTCCAAGGTATTTTAAAAGAACTTCATAACAGGTTTTTACAATATGTTCTTTTCTTGTAACCCCATCAGGTATTTTTTCAAAGGCTTGTGTTTCTATTTCCTTAGAGATCTTTAGAACAAGCTGTATGTTAACATCAGAAGATATTAAAGCTCTTTGAATATCTTTAATTACTTCCTTAATTAAGTCTTTATCAAAATGCAAAGAATTTTTAACTTTGTCAATTGCATCTCTAAGTTTGTCTCCAAAGCCCATATGTTATCTTTTCTTTTTTATTAAATGTTTTCTTATAAACTAAAATATATTTATAAATTATATATAATATGGAAAGAAAAGAATATAAAGGTATAATTTTTAGTTGGTGCTATTTAGGACTTAAAGTTAAAGAAAAGGATGTTTAGAAAAGATACTATAAAATAATTTCATCTAAATTAAATTTATATAATTTCTAAAAATGAACAACAAAAATATTCATTAATATCATTAATTATTATATCTGCATCTAAAAAACTAATTTGATAAAAGCAATTAGTATCAAAAATATATTTTCCCATGTTATTTTATCTCCAATAGATCTTTCCAAACAAGATTAATTTTTATAAGCAATTCATCATGATAACCTATAATTAATTCACTTTTATCTTTAAAATTTTCAATAACATCTTTTGCTTCTGGTGTTCTAAAATTATAATTTAGAAGATAGTACAAATAACTCCAAATGTGATATTTTTTAAATTTAAGATTAATTAAGAATTCTTTACTTGGAACTTTATTATTTATTTTAAAAATTGCCCAAGAATGTATAACTTTATTTCTATATGATCTTATTTCATCAACTAATTTAAATAATTCTTTAACACTTTCTTTTTTAAATACCTTTATTAATATTTTCTTTTTATTAAATACTGATATTGAATAATTAATACCATCTTCTAAACTTTTAACTGCATCTTTAACGGAAATTTTCAATTTAGAATTATCTGCACTTTTTACTAATTTAATCACATCTATTTTTCTAAGATATATTAAATATCTAAATAAAAATTCTTCAGTTAAATCCGTAATTGAAGACAATCTAGTAATTAAATTTTCAAATACAAAATCATCCTCACAGTGAACTATATATTTATTTATATAATAAAATTGAACTAAAATTGAATAATGAATTTGGGTAATAAAAACTTCATTTTCTTTAAATAATATTTCTTGCCTTAAATAAAAATTATCAGGTCTATTTGTTCTAGGAACTACAAAATTTTGCCAAAATGTTTCATAATTTGGAAATTTTGCTTGAATAAATAGATCCCAGGATTCTTTTTCAATCGAGTCTCCATCTATTTTTAATTTATATTCCATTTTAGTCACTTATTTTTAAAAAATTCAACTGTCCCTAGTCCTTTAGGTAATTCTAATTTTTTAATATTTTTAAATAGAAATATTTTTTTATTAGTTGATAAAATATATGATTTTTGAATATTAGAAACAAGTTCAAAAGATATTCCTGAAAATTTAAATAATAATTTATCTATTATTTTATTATCTAAATTACTATAAGTTATTAAATCAATAAGATATTTTAATTCAACAAGCAATAAACTATATACTGATTCATAGTAAATATTAAAATTGGAAGCAGTTTTTAATTCATCAATATTTTTATTCCATCTATCTCTTAAGTCATCTAAATAATCATTAATTTCTTCTTCAGTTATATCATGCATTATTTCACCTCAAAGCCGATTCCTTTAAGATTGTTCTTAATCTCTTCTTCTAATTTCTTTGATTCCTTAAATTGTTCGCTTAATTCTTTTGTAAGGCGGGACATCTTTTCCTGGAAAACCTCTGGGTCTTCATCTTCTTCCTTAAAACCAACATAACGACCAGGAGTTAGAATAAAGTCTTGTTTTTCAATTTCTTCTAGAGAAGCAGATTTACAAAAAGAAAGCTCATCTTGATAACTTTTTTTATTTATTTGGTCTTTTGACCTCCAAAGAGAAACAGTTTCTGAAATTTTATTAAAATCTTCATCAGTAAGTTCTCTCTGTCTTCTGTTAATCATTTGTCCAAGATTTCTAGCATCAATAAAAAGAGTTTCTCCTTTTCTGTGTGCAGGTTTATTTCTATTAATAAACCAAAGACAAGCAGGGATCATTGTATTATAAAATAATTGAGAAGGAAGAGCAATAACACACTCTACAAGATCATCTTTTAATATGTTTTTTCTAATTTCTCCTTCTCCAGAAGTATTAGAACTTAAAGAACCGTTTGAAAGAACAAAACCAGCAATCCCCTTAGATCCTAAATGATAAATAAAATGTTGAACCCATGCAAAATTAGCGTTCCCTGCAGGAGGAACTCCATATTTCCAACGAGCATCCTCTCTTAATAGATCTCCAGACCAATCTGAATCATTAAAAGGAGGATTTGCAATTATAAAATCAGCTCTTAAATCTTTATGTTCATCATTTAGAAAACTACCTTCATTATTCCAAACAACTTTATTATCAATACCTCTAATTGCAAGATTCATTTTACAAAGCTTCCAAGTTGTTTGATTTGATTCTTGACCATAAATAGATATTTGACCTATTTTTCCACCATGTTTTTCAACAAATTCTTCAGATTGAACAAACATTCCACCTGAACCACAACAAGGGTCAAATATTCTTCCTTTAAAAGGTTGTATTATTTCAACTAATAATTTAACAATAGATTTAGGAGTATAGAATTGTCCTCCTTTTTTTCCTTCAGCTGAAGCAAATTGTCCTAAGAAATATTCATATACGCGTCCGAGGATATCTTTACTATTATCTTTAGAATTAAAAGTAATTGTTCCAATAAGATCAATTAATGCTCCTAATTTTGTTTTATCTAAAGATGGTTTTGAATAATCTTTTGGAAGTATTCCTTTAAGTGTTGAATTTTCTTTTTCAATTAAATCCATTGAATCATCAATAATTCTTCCAATTTCTATATTTTTTGCATTATCTTGAAGATATTCCCATCTTGCTTTTTTTGGAACATAGAATACTCTTTGAGAGACATATTCATCTTTATCTTCTGGGTCTGCATATTCTTCTTCTTTTAGTTTAGTATATAGTTCTTCAAAAGAATCAGATATATATTTTAAAAATATTAAACCTAAAACTACATGTTTATATTCTGCAGCATCCATATTACTTCTTAATTTATCTGCTGCTTTCCAAAGCTTTTCTTCAAATCCTAAATCTTGAGTCATAATTAATCTCTTCTTTTATATAAATATAATATACATCTAAACACTTTTAAAGGTATTATGTATTAAAAAACTATTCAAATCTAATCTCTTTTCTATCATCTTCTATTGCTTGTTTTATTTTATTATATTCTTCTTCACTTAACTCTATTATATTACTATAAGTATAATCTTCCTTTGCAAGCTTAAATCTTTCTTGTAAAGAACGTGCACCAAGACCTTTATTAGATAAAAGTAATAAAGAAAGTTTAATCTGATAAGGATATGGTTTTTTCCAAGAAGTAAATTCATTGTCTACTTTTTTAATAACTTTAAATATTCCAAAAATTACTCCTTGACCATAATATATAATAATATCATCTAAATTAACTAAATCTCTTTCATTTTTGTCTATAAAACCACAATATTCTTTTGTTTTAACAAAAGATTCCCAAGAATGGTTAATTAAGTAATATTTCATTTTTAATCATATCTAAATCCATATTTTTCAGTTAATTTTTGCCATTCATCATGATATTTTTTCCATTCATTATATTCAAATTCATCTAATACCTGGCCAGAACCATAACTATCTAATTTATTTTGCAAAAATTTTAATCTCAAATTATCATCATATTCTTCTTTAACACTTTCAAAAGATTTACCTTCAGAAACAACATAAATATTTGGCTTTGAAATTAATTTACCTACTCCAATATAATCTCCATCACTATCTGTAATAATACTTGGAGTTGTTGTTTCTATAAAACAATAACCAGAATTATTATAAGAATATTTAATTGGGCATTTTAATCCTATTGAAGCATGCTGCTCTAATTCAAAACTAAAAATTGCAACACCATAACCTAACTCTTTTAACATTAATGCAAGTAAATTTGTTTTATCCCCACAAACTCCTGTTTGATCATATAATGTTTCATAAGCATATCTATTATCATAATTATTATTAAAAGAATCCCAATCATAAGGCATTGTTTGAACTAAACTGATTGCAATCCTTGCTTGATCATCAGCATTAGTTGTTATTTTTTTAATTTCATTAATTAATGGTAGAATATACCTTTCTTGATTCTCAGTATTAACAAATCTTAATAACATATATTCAGAAGTAGGAGGAGATTCATAAGAAGAATAAGTTACTGTTCGAGGTAAATTTGACAAATAATAATTAAACCCATTATAGACAGTGTAATTAAAACTATTAGGTACACCTCTTAGAGTATAATTTAACTTAATTGGCTTAGGTTCAGTTTGCAATTTATGTAAACACTCCCCATTAGTATAAATTTCATCTATATCACATAAACATTTTTCAGGAAACTCAATTAAATTACCTTTCTGACAAAAATAAGGCTTAATATTTGAACAATTATTATATAAAGTACCATCTTCACACCTATTAATAACAAAATTAAATAATAAATTCATAATTATATAAATTAGAATAATAATAATAACAATATTTTTTAATTGTTTAAATCTAATTTTTTTAAGTAAATGAATAACTAAAGTTAAAATTAAACTATTTAGTAAAATTATTATAAAAAAGTTAAAACTAACCTTTAATAATAGATAATTAACACTTAATAAAATAATAACATAAACTAAAGTCCATATAAATAAATAAAAATTAAATCTAAATTTATTTTTATAAATTATAACAGTTATTATGCGTGAAAATAAACTAAATATGATTGCTATAAATACAAATTTAGTGGTATTGTTAACAATATTTAATAAATCTAAAAATAAAGAAGATAAATAATATAATAGACTATAGATTAATATCCAAAATAGAAACCAGTAAGATTTATAAAATCTAAAAATATTATTATTTCTCATTTTATCACATTAATATTTCAACGTCTTTTTTTAATTGATCTTTTAGAAATATTAGAACTTCTATATCTTACTATTTTATTTTTTCTATAAGAATCTTTTAAAACAGAATCACTTTCATTTTTTAAATCATGAATAGTTGGTTCTTTATAACCTAACTGCTTTAAAGCAGAATCAAATATCTTTGTAAAGCTTAAATTGTTCTCTTGTACAAATCTTTCTTGACTTTTTGTAATTCTCATATTTATTCTTATATTTCTTCTTTCTGGAGAAGTATCTCTTTTTACATCTTCTATATTCATATAAATCAATCCCTTAAATACACTTTTCCCAATCAAGAGCATAGTGTATGTACAACTTTGACACAATATATTTATAAATAGATCGATTACACTAAAATATAATAAAAGAAAAAGAGAAAAATTTAAAACTTAAAATCAAAATCCCAAAGATGTTTACCATCAATAGTTGCATTCTTATCCATCTCTTGGATATACTTTCTAATTACCTTATAACTTTTTTCTAAAGAAGTAATTGGTTTTTTACCTTGATCAACTCTTGTAAAAGAAGAAATAATGTCCTCTTTTGAATATTCCTTAAGTAATAATTTATAAAAACCTTCTTGTAAAAAAGGTACAAGGTTTCTAAAATAAGAAGAAGCTAAATTTAAATTATTTTTATTTTTTGTTTTAAGATACTCTTTAAAGTTATCTTGCATAAATTTAACCATATTTTTTAACTTTATTTCAATATTTATATAATCTAAAGATAAAATATACTTAGTTAGTTCTTTTTTATCATTTTCAAATTCTTTTGTTTTAATTATTTTTGGCATTTTAAATAAAGATTTTTCTTTATTAACTAAAATTTTTAATTTTGGAGAATAATATACTTTTCCTTTCTTTCCATCAACTATAACTTCATCAAAATTATTTGTTTCTTTTAATAATTTTGAAATATTAATACCACCAATACAAGGTATATTATTTTCCCTTGCAACTATTGCAGGATGTGAGGTAATAGAATCAACTTCACAAATAACAGCTTTAGCTTTTTTAAAAATAGGGTCATATTCTGGAAAAAGAACATAAGTAACTAAAATATTTCCTTTTTTAAATATTTTATAGGCTTCTTTAGGATCAGTTGCATCAGAAACATATTCTATGTTTCCTTTAGCATAACCATTTGAAAGAGTTATACCTTTTAGTTCTTTTTGGTTTTTTGCTTTATTTACTATTATTTTTTTAATATTTTTTAAAGTTGTAATATTTCTTGTTTGTAAAAACCAAATTCTGTCTTTATTATCTATTGCAAATTCAATATCTTGAGGATATTTAAAATATTGTTCTATTTGTTTTCCTTCTAGATATAATTTTTTAAAAGTTTTATTTAATTGCTTAGTTGTATTAATTTTTAAAGAATTTTTCTTTCCTGAAACCATTTCTTCTAAATGTCCTTTTACATGTTCTATTAAAAAACCTTTATTTGTTATTGGGTTTTTTGTAAAATATACTCCTGATAGTTTTGGTATTATTTGTTTTTGTATAATTACAGCTAAGGTATCTTTTAATTTTTTATTAGTATATGATTTTAAAGAGATTTTCTTTTCTGAAGCAATAACTTTAGATATTGCTAAAAATAGTTCTTTTTCATTATTTATATTTGTAATTGAGGTAAACTGTCCTGCAAAAGATTGTTTTACAGAATCTTCATAGATTGAGGAGCTTCTAACAACTAAAGGGTATAATTCTCCTCCATAGTCTATTTGTTTTAAATAATCTTTAATTTGTTTCTTTAGATTAAGAGAAAAAGATTTTTTTATTAGTTTACAGAAATCTCTAGAGAGAACAAAACCATTAGGCACATTATAGGCTGCTCTTTTTAAAAGCATTAGGTTATGTGCTTTATTTCCTACTTGTTTTTTATCAGCTACAGTGTAAAGGTTATAGATCAT
>JALNXN010000025.1 GCA_023230325.1 archaeon
AAAGCATCTTTTGCAGGGGTGTCTTTTGTTTTTAAATAAACATAAAATTTATCTTCTAGGTTGTCCTCTCTTTTTAGAGATGCAAATTCTACTTCTCTTTTTTGAGAAGCAATATTAATTACTAGATCAAAAAAAGAAGAATCTTCTTTAGTTATAACAAATTCAATTTCATTTTTTTCTTTTTTAATAAATTCAAAATCCATATTTTTCACACCTTTATAATTTTTCTTGCTTGTGTTTGTTTACAATTTAGGCATTTAATTTGTGTTTGGTTGTTGTTTAAGTTTAGAGGATGTTTGCATTTTATGCAGTTTGCATAAATTACTCCGTAATTGTCAGCATTAATTGTTAATTTGTATCCAAATGTATCTGCATCTGTGATTTCTGCTTTAATAATATCTCCCTTTCTAAGTAGGTCTCCTACCTTTTCAAGGTATTCATCAGAGATTTGATTTACAAAAAGCACACCGTTGTTACTAGGGCTAATAGCTTTTTGTTTATTTTCTGCAGATTCTATTTCTACAATTGCAATTTTATCTGTTGTTTGAACAACCCTTCCAAAAACCACATCTCCTTCTTGGAGTGGTTCTTTTGTTTTTATTTTTGCAAATATTTTATTTAATATTTTTTTTTCTTCTAATATATTCAAAAGTATCACATTTTATATTTTTTTATTTAAAATAAGTTTAAGTATATATTATATAATTGGAAATATTTATATACTGTTTCCATAAATAATATATTGACAGATTATGGTATTAGAACTTTTAGCAAGTATTTATAAACTAAGGCAAAAGCCTATTTTAATGTTTTTTGAAGCAATTATTTTAACATTGTTATCTGTTTTTTTTTCATTAATTATTTTTTCAGGAGAATCAGTAAGTTTTGCAATTCTTGCTTTTATTACTATTGGGGCTTTGCCGTTGTTTAATAGGCTATATGCTTTTGATTCTTATTTAACTGGGTATGATAAATCTTTTTTTAAGAGACATAAAAAAATAATATTATTATTATTTTATTTCTTTTTAGGAATTATATTTGCATTTGTTGTAATTTACTTTTTTTCCCCTGTAACTGTAAAGGATAGTTTATTTTCTGTTCAGTTTAAGGAACTTGACAAAATTAGTTCTGTGAGAAATAACATTACTGGAGATATTGTTTCTGGTTCTGAATTTAGTCAATTTGGTTTGGCTTTTAAAACAATATTGTTTAATAACTTGTTAGTTATTTTAAGTGCTACAATTTTATCTTTTTTTTATGGGGCTGGGGGTTTGTTTTTAATAGCTTGGAATGCCTCTATTTTAGCAGCTGCAATAATAAAGGATGTTATCTTTTCTTTTTCCACAATAAACAGTAGTCTCTTCTTTGCTCCTTTTGTTGGTGTGTTTAGAAGTATTGTAAATTTTATTGGTTTTATACCTCATGGTTTTTTTGAAGTTGCTGCTTATTTTATTGTAAGTTTGGCTGGTGCAATTTTTGCAAGGGATCTATTTAGAGGGGTTTTTACAACTGATTTTAAAAATTTAGTAATTAAGGACTTTCTATATTTATTTTTAATTGCAATTATTTTCATATTGATTGGAGCATTAATAGAGGCAAGTTATTTTTTCTAAATTTCTTTTTATAATGATTTTAGATTTCAGTTTTTTTGTACATCAACATAAGTCTATAAAATAAAATTATCTTAAATTTTATAACCAATTCTAATTTCTTACATTTTTTTCAAAATAAATATATTAAAATAGGTTTTTACACATTCTATTTATAGTATGTTATATAATTATATTCTTAGATATCCTTTCTCACAGAAAGCAAAGGAGTTTTTAAATGAAAAAAATATTGATCTGTTATCAATTGAACCTGAGATTATAAAAAAATCAGCTGCCTTTTTATTAAAAAATCTATCTCTTAAAAATCAAGATAAAGAAAAACAATTTCGTGATCTTTTAAAAATTGAAGATGAAAGAATTTCTCTTCTTTTTGTTACAATATATCCAGTTTCAAGATTACTACTAAAGGTTATTGATTATAATCCTCTTTACCAGCAGTTTGCTTTATATTTTCAAAAACAATTTAAGTATTTTATAACTAAACCACTTAATAATGATGAGTTTATAGATATTAGTAAAGATCTTTGTAAAGAGCTTTCAATTGATACAGATAGCAATCAATATTATATTAATTTAATTGATTATCTTTCCTATGACCTCTCAGAGGAGCATAAGTTACAGTATGCAAATCTAGAAGATGGAAAGGTATATTTTTCAAAAGCAGAACTTGTAGATTTACTTTCTGCAATTTTAAAAAAAAGAATTTTAAAAAACATTGATCTAGAAAAGGAAGATTTTCCAAAGTTATTTTTAGATTATGGAATTGCTATTAAAGATAAAATATTAAAAGAAAATACATTTAATACCCCAATGGCAATTAATAAACCACAAGTAAACACATATCCTCCTTGCTTTTTAAAAATGCATAATAAATTAATAGGGGGAGAAAGACTAACACATATTGAAAATTTCACATTTGCAGTTTTCTTATTTAATATTGGTTATAGTTATGATGAGATTTTAGAGCTTTTTAAAAATTTGCCAAATTTTGATGAAAAGATAGCAGGTTACCAAATTCAAAAAATTATTGAAAAAAAATATTCTGTGCCAAGTTGTGATACTTTAAAAAGTAATGGGCTTTGTGTTGGTGAGTGTAATGTTAAACATCCATTCCAATTATTTAAATTTAATATAAATAAAGAGGTAGAAAATAATGCAAAATAAAAATTTATTATTAATAGTCCTAGATGGTGTAGGACTATATAAAAATTATGAAGGAAATGCAGTGTTTAGAGCAGACACAAAAACTTTAGACTCTTTAATTAATAAATATCCATTTATAGAGATTGGTGCAAGTGAAGAGTTTGTAGGACTTCCAGAAGGGCAACTTGGTGGTTCTGAGATTGGACATCAAACAATTGGGGCAGGAAAAATAATAGAGTCTGAGCTTTTAAGAATAACTAAAGCAATAAAAGATAAAAGCTTTTATAAAAACAAAGTTCTACTTTCAACTATTAAAAAAGCAAAAAATAATAATTTACATTTAGTTGGTTTGTTAAGTGATGGTGGAGTACATTCTCATATTGACCATTTATTTGCAATCTTAGATGTGATTTCTAAAAATAAAACAAATGATGTTTATATTCACCTTTTTACTGATGGAAGAGATGTTCCTCCAAAATCTGCACAACTATATATTTCAAGACTTTCAGAATACTTAGAAAAATTAAACATACAAAACAAAGTTTACATTGCAAGCATCTCAGGAAGATATTATGCAATGGATAGAGATAATAGGTGGGATAGACAAAAAATAGTTTATGACTTATTAGTTTCAGGAAAAGGCAATAAATTTAATAGCACTTCTGATTTTATAAGAAATTCTTACAAAAAACAAGTAACTGATGAATTTTTATTACCAACTTTGTTAGAACAAAAGGGTTTAATAAAAAATAACGACTCTGTAATTTTCTTTAACTTTAGAAGTGACCGGGCAAGACAACTAACAAACATGTTTACAGATGACTCCTTTAATTATTTTAAAACAAAAAAATTAAATTTAAATTTTACAACATTTACTCAATATGACCACAACTTAAAAAATGTAAATGTGATGTTTAAACCAGTAAAATATAAAGATGGGTTAGGTCAAATATTTTCTAAACAAAGATTTAAACAATTAAGGATTGCAGAAACTGAGAAATATGCACATGTAACTTATTTCTTTAATCAAGGTCAAGAAAAACCAAACAATTTAGAAGATAGAATTTTAGTTGATTCTAAAAAAATAAAAACTTATGATTTGGATCCTACAATGTCTGCAAAAAAAATCACTGACAAACTTTTACCTTTATTAAATAAAGATTATAAATTTACATTATTAAATTTTGCAAATGGAGATATGGTTGGACACACTGGTAATTTAGAGGCAAGTATAAGTGCAATGTCTTTTGTTGACAAACAGGTTGAAAGAATTTTAAAAAAAGTAGACTTAGAAAAAACCATAGTATTAATAACTGCTGACCATGGAAACTGCGAAGAAATGTATTATGAAGATAAAACAATCTGTACATCTCACACTCTAAACACAGTACCTTTGATTTTAGTATCTAATACAGATTATAAATTAAGGGTTGTTAAAAATAGCAGCTTAGCAAATATTGCTCCAACCATTTTAGATTTACTAAATTTAAAAATTCCAAATTATATGGAAAAATCTTTGTTGATCAGAGATACAAGGAAAGTAACTCCAAAAGCTGTAAAGAAAGTAACTCCAAAAGCTGTAAAGAAAGTAATTCCAAAAGCTGTAAAGAAAGTAAAACTAAAAGCTGTAAAGAAAGTAATTCCAAAAGCTGTAAAGAAAGTAAAAAAAAGATAATATGCAGATACTTAAGATTGATAAAAAAAATAATGAAATTTCATTTATCCTTCACACAATTGAAGATTTATGGGCAATCAAGTCAATTATAAGTCCAGGAGATATAATTTCTGGGGCATCTTATAGACGACAAAGGCAAGAAGAATTAGGCACAAGTGAAAGAAAGCCAGTTTTTGTTTCAATTCTTATTGAGAAATTTGATTATTCTTCTGAACTTAATTCTTTAAGATTTACAGGTGTTATTGTTTTTTCCAAGCCTCCTGAGCTAGCACCTCTAAGAGATCACCATACTCTTGAAATTGTATTTAGTGAAAAGTATAATCTTAAAAAGAATAATTTGTTCCAATATCAAATTGATATTTTAAAAAAAATATCTTCTATGTCAAACAAATTATCTGCAATTGTTATTGATGATGAAAAAGCAGAAATATTTGAATTAACAGATATTGGAATTGGACCTTCTGTGGGTATCCCTTCTGGAAAATCTGGAAAAAGATATGAAAGTAATTATAGTTATGATTCTTTTTTTGAAAAAATTTATGAACTTATAAAAGGAAAAAGAGAACCAATTATTATCGCTGGACCAGGTCAACCAAAAACAAAATTAAAAGAGTTTCTTTTAATTAAAGATAATACTTTCAAAATATCACTTGTAAATATACAAAATATTTCAAAGTCGTCTATAAAAGAGTTATTTACAAAAAAAGAAATTTCTAAAGTCTTTGAAAATTCATTAATCTATAAAGAAAATAAATATCTTGAAGAGTTTCTTAAAAATTTAGGAAAGGATACAGGCAAGAGTATTTATGGTCTTAAAGAAGTTTCTGAAAAAATAAATACAGGGGCTATAGAATTCATTTTAATTACTGAGGACATTTGGAAAAATAATATTGATAAAATTCAAGAATTAATTCTAAATGCAGAAAAATATAATTCAAAAGTGCATGTTGTAGATTCTACCCACCTAGTTACAGAAACAATAGATTCTTTTGGTGGGATTATTGCACTTTTAAGATATAAGGTTTAATTTATTTGTGTGAAATAAGAAAAAAAACATGATTATGTAACTAACCATGTATTGTTGTATCTTTTAATTTTTTCATTTGTGGTTTTGTATCTTTTGTAATGCTTATAGAATCCATTTCCTTTTTTTCCTTTTTCAAGGTTCTAGTTATGTAACCAGACATAAGATTAATTGTTAATTTAGATAAAGGCAAATTCATCTGTTTAATAAAATTTTTATTCTTTGTAAAATCTAAACCTAATTTATCTTTAAATTCTGTAATTATTATTTTTGCTTTTGCTTTTATACTATTTGACATTGCTTTTCCCATAAATATCAGCTCACACTTATAATTTCTTTTTGTCCATTTTTTATTCTAATTACTGCTAGAGGAATTACCCCTTTTTCTAGTTCTTTTTCTGCTAATATGTATGCAGTATCTTCCTTTAAAGCCCTTATTAACGGTGGTGCACCAAAAGATATTTGTTCTGACCTTGCAGAAAGAACTCTTGTAATTTCATATTTTGTTAATTTTTCCATATTTAATCATAGCTCTTATTTTTATAATATAAAAAATTAGTTTATATATTTAATATAATATAGGAAATACTTTTAAATGTAATTCTTTTTTAAAATAATTTAGAGTTGAGATATTTAGAAGATTTAATTGGACAATGTCTTGTTTTTAATTATTTACATTTCTTAAAATTGCGTGTATTTGATTAATTTAACTAAATTTATTTAATTATTATTTTTCATTTTTAATTAATAACTAAATTCATTTTATAATCAATGCCTTTAATATTAAAGTATTTAATATAATATCTATTTCGTCTTTATCAAACTAAATTGTACAATCAAACTATTTAAAATTGTTTTTATAGTATATTTATTTGTGAGAAGTTATGGCAGTTGTAAAAAAAACAAATGATTCAATAAGAGTTAAGATTTTAGATGCTATGAGAAAGAAAGGAAGTATTGTTCCAAATGTTAGACAAATAAAAAAAATAACTGGTTTTCATAGGGCAACAATAAAATCCTCAATTCAATTTCTAGAAAAGGAAAACTTCATAACTGGTTATAGGCCTTTGTTAGATCCAAAGGTAGTTGGTTTTAATTTAAATGCTATGCAATATATGCAGATTAATTTTTCAGAAAAAGATAAATTTAAAAAATATTTAGAACTTGTAAAAGATGATAAATCTGTTTACCTTTGCTCAGAGGTAATTTCAGATAATAGCTTTAGCCTAGCTCTTGGTTATCTTTCAAGAAACATAGAATCACATCATACAAATATTAAAAAAAAATATATTTTAGGAATTTCAAATTATTTTGATTTTATTAAACAAAACTCAACCTTTTACCTTTCATCTCCTGTTTATAAGAATTTAAATCAAATAGATGTAATTATTGATCTATTAAAGGAAGAACTTGCAATTGATTAATTTATGGAAATTGAAATTGAATATCTTGAGTCTGTAGGAAAGACAGCAGAAAATAAATATCTTTTAAGAAATAAATACAAATCTAAATTGATTGGTCTTGAAAATGCACTTTTACAAACCAAACAAAAATTAGAAA
>JALNXN010000024.1 GCA_023230325.1 archaeon
TAATTTTTAATTACAATTTACTGTAAACATCAATATTTTCTTTGTTAATTTCAATAGTAATAAATTTATTTTCACTTTTTAAAGGAAGCTTTTCAGATAATATTTCTAAATAATTAAAAAAATATCTTCCTTTAAAATGTCTACTTTCATGAGCAAAATAAATATAACCATCATAGTCTTTACCTTCATAAAAAATCTTAATTTTACAAAGACCAAAGGATTCTGAGAAATCTTTTCCCCAACAAATATCTTTATAAAAATAATCAAAAATAACTGGTTTTATAAAAAAAGGAAAAATATCTATATTTATTGTTCCTGAATATAATTTACCTAAATTGGGCAAATCTTTAAAAAAAAGTTTTTGTTTTTCTATAGTGTCTGTAGCAAATCCAAAACCTTTCACTATTTTACCATCTATTTTATAGTTATTCATAATTTCACCCATTTATTATTAAATATTTATTCTTTCCACTTCGGGCAGTAAAACTTATACCCACAAAATTTATTTTATTAAAACTATTTTACTTTTATAACAAAATATTTCAAATTATTTTTAATTAGTTTCCAATCTATTTTATAATTTTGTTTTAAACATATAACTTTATCTTTTTTTCCTGTTGGTTTTTTAATACGCGTAATAAATTCTTTCTTTTTTCGAAACCAATAATAAATTGATCCTTTTTTTCCTTCAGAACCCCAAAAATTTGGATCATCTGCAAATACAATAAATAAATTTTCTTTGTATCCTTCTTTAGTTAATTGTTCTAAAAACTTTAAATCTTTAGCAAAACTAAACATTTGTTCAGGATATTGTCCATTAATAGGATATTTTAATTCAATTGCTAATTTATTTTTAAATAAACCTTTATCTTCAGTAAAAATTACTAAATCTATCTCTTTTTTTTCAAAGTTAGTTTTATTAATTTTTTTATTAAAACAAGTTATATTTCTTTCTAATTGTATTTTATAACTTGGGGGTAATTTGGATCTAAGGAAAATAGCTAATTCAAATTGAATACTAGCTTCATTATAAATTTCAATTTGTTTATTTCTAATAAGTTCAATGAAATCAGGTATTAAATTATAAATATATCCACTAATATTTTTTTCAATTAATATTTTTAATTTAGTCATATTTAGTCCGTATTAATTTTAATAATTTTCACTCATTCTTTCCACTTAGGACAGTAAAACTTAAACCCTTAAAATATTAAAAATAAATGAATAAGGTATAAAATACCTTATAAGTCTTTATTTTCTAGAGTATTTTACATCCTCCCTTTCTAAAATATCAATTACTTTTGATACATACGAAGAATCAACCTCAATTATCAAAGGTTGCAACGAACTTACCTTTGCACTATAAACACTATTTATTTTAGATACAATATTATTTTTCTTAAATTCAGGTGTAGATCTATCAATTTCTATTTTAACTAACATAATTTATTCCTCCAAAACTTTATTTTTTTTCATATTTTATGTTTTCTTTCTCAAATAATTCTAAAAGATTACTTAATTGTGAGGAATTAATTTCAACAATAAATGGACTAATTGATTTAATCTTTGAAGAATTAATATTACTTATTTTTTGAGTAAGTATATTTTTTTCATTTTTTAATAATCTTCCTTTAATTTGAAATATTGATGTACTTTGATTATTATGTAAATCAACATTTTTAGAAGACTCCTTTGATATTTTAGATATTTTTTTATAAGCACTATAAGCCATAGCACCAGTTAACAATGGATTTTCTTTAGTAAATTCAGAAAATTTTGATTTGTCACCCTTTTTTTTATGTGTCACATATTTATAAGCACCATATGCTAAAATACCATCATGAACATCAATATAACTCTCATCTTTATCTTTATTATAAAAAGGATTACCAAAAACCTTTGAAATACCAATAGATAGAAGGAAAATACTTATAATCATTAATACTATTATAAACTCAGAAACATTATCTCCTTGAGATGACATTCCAATAATACTAACTATAAAAAGACCTATACCTACTAATAGTAAGAAAATCCATCTAAATCTTTTTTCAGGATCTGTTTCTTTTGTGTTCATATATCTTTTGAAAGTCATAAATTATCACTATTTATTATTTTATTAAATTCAGAATGCAAAATTTTAGTTCTTTCTTCAATAAATTGTTCAAAATTTTCTATTTTATATAACTCTTTATTTAAAGGTAGATAATTCTTATTAAGATATGTTTCATCTCTTGTATTTATCCATTCCTCAAATTTAATATTATTTTTAGTTTCATTGTCATTTGAAGATAATATTTGTAGATTTCCAATATTATTAATTAAACTATCTGAAAATTTATTTTTTAAAAGACTTTTTGGAAAAATATGATCCACATGAGGAATTGAATATTTATTATTAGAACTAAAATTGAAATCAGGATACAATAGACTTAATAATAAAAAGTGTTTTGTATCTCTGTAATTAATTTTTGAAAAATCATTAAAATTTAAAGAAATACTTTTTCCTGAAGGTAATGAATTATTTAAATCATCTAATGGAAATTCCAAAGAGCTATTATTTTTTATTACATCTCTAAATCTTTTTAATAACTCATCAGTTTGTCCACTAAATATATTTGTAATTAAAATTGTTAACAACCATTTTTTAATCTTTTTTGTATTTAAAAGATTATTTTTATCTAAAGAGGTATATGATTTAAAATTATTTTTAAATGTAAAATAAATAATAGGAATTATTGCGTTATTACTGGTCAACATTCTTTTTGAATTAATACCAAAATTTTTTAATAAATCAATAGTAGTTATGATACTATCTTTAATTTTAAGCCAATTATTTTCAATTAAAGAAATATTTTGAATACCAAAATTATTTACACTATATTTTACATCTTTTTCAATTAAAACCAAACAAGTTTTTAATATAAAATCATGATTAAAATTAAAAGAATCATTATTTATAGTATTTAATAAATCTTTAAATTCAGTATAAGCATCTTCATTAGACCATCTTAATTTTATTATTGAAAATAATAAATCTGCTTTACTTAATTTTGTTCCACCAGAATTAGTTCTTATAAAAATATCTAAAACTTTATCATAATTATCTTCTTTTTCAAGATAATAATTAATAATATCGTCATTACCACAAATAAAATTTAGTTTTTTAATGTTTTTTTCAAGTAATTTTAATTGTGAACCTAAAAGCTTATCATTATAATTTTCTTTAAGTTCTTCAACATAATCAAATAATTTATCACTATTTAATAGTGCAAAGTTTTTTACCTTCACCCATAATATATTATTTTCAAAAATAACATCTTCTTTTGATTTAATAAACTTTGACTCATAAATTAATTCTTCATCAGTATATATTTCTTTATTTTCACACAACACATTTAAATATAATTCTTTACCATTATAACTCCCTTTTAAACCTATTAAAAAAGATTGAAGTCTTTGTTGTCCATCTAAAACTAAATAATATTCATCTTTTGAATTATCAGTAGATGTTTCACTTTGTTTATTTTTAGTAAAATCAGTAATAAATTTTATTTTTGAAATATCATATTCTTTTTTAACTTTCCAGAATAAAAAAGTTCCAATTGGATAACCTCTTAATAGTGAATCATATAATTTATAGATTTGCTCTTCATTCCAAACCATACTTCTTTGTATATGAGGTAAATAATAATTACGATCTATTTCATTAACAACTTCTTTTATACTTATTTTTGAATAACTCATATCTAGCCCACCTTCAATTTAATATTTTTATTTATTTTTACCACAAAATCAATTTTTAAAATTATATTTTTATTCAACTTAGTCTAAACTATTCTACACTATATTTGATATTATTTATATTCAAAGGATTAATTTTCTTTATCTGCTAAATTTGCATATGCTTTATTTTTATTTAAACTATTAGCAACTACACCTAAAGCCACAATAAAAAATATAATTAAATATATCCACATATTACTTGGATTTAAAGGTTTTAAAATCCATATATAAAATGCAATAGTTCCAATAATTGAAATAACAAGACTAATTATTGAATTTTTTTGAGAATTTGTTAAACTTTTTTCATTTATGTTAACCATTTTTTAATCACCTAATTTATAATTTCTTACCTATATTCACTCTACTTTCCACTTAGGGCAGTAAAACTTATACCCACAATACTTACATTTATCCTTACTATCAGCAACTGCAAAATCACTCTCATAGTCTTTTTCAATATTTTTAAAGGTGTCCAATATTTCCTGTCTTAATTCAGTTAATGTAAAATTTGACTTTACATTACAACCTAAAAGAGCAGTTACCTCATCTTGATTATGATTATCAACAATCATCTCAACAGGAGATTCTAACTTTAAAAGATCTAAAACTAATTTGTTTATCTTATATCCTTGAGCTATTAACCCTAGAGCATAAATACCAAGCTGTATTCTTCTTTTTTCAACAGGTATTGCACTTTTATTTGTCTTATAATCAATAATATCAACAAAACCCTTTAAAGGAGAAGAAAGATAATCAACTCTGTCAACTTTTCCATATATCTTATAATCATCTAAAGTTAAATTAATATCAATTTCAGTTTCTGTCTTCTCACAAGATTTTATTTCTTCTAAGTTTCTTTTTAAAAATACCTTACAAAGCTCAAGAGTCTCTTTATGGTCTTTTTCAGAAATCTTACCTGAAAATTCATTTTTTAAAAGCTCTTTTGAAAGAGTTTCAATATCCTCAAAAGAAGAAAGCTTATTCTTTATGAAAAGCTCTAAGATCCTATGAAGATAACTACCCTTAGAAAGAGCAGAACCAGAACCCTCTTCTTCATCCACTTCATCAAACTCACCAATAGCTGGCATTCTATATATATTTTTAATTTCAAATAGTTTAGGGCAATGCATATAATCCATGATTGAAGAAGGACTAAATGTAAATTCTTCTTTATTAAACTTAATTGAGTTTTTATTTTCTTGATATTTAATAACATCTTTAGATAGTTCTTCTTTGTTTATTATTACTTTATTTATTGTTTCTTGAATATCTAAGGTATTGCTTCTTACTGCAAAATATTTACTTAGTCTTAAGACAAGAGAATTAAGGTCATCTGAATCAAGAGAATCTATTAATTGCTCTTTTAACAATGATTTATATTTTTCAGACTTTGAGCTTGGAGCAATTATTGTTGAAAGAGTATCAGTGTCTTCAGTAAAAGAAATATTTTCATTTTCTAAATAATTAATCTCATCTAAAAATACTGAATTTTTAGAAGAATTGGGCTCAGAGTTATAGGATTTTGCAAAAGTTAAGATTAAATCCTCTTCAGCTCTAGTAAATCCAACATAACAAAGACGTCTTTCATCATAGAGAAGTATTTCTTTTTCATAGGCTTTAAGAGCATCAGCTATTGCTTTTTCTAATTTTTCAGGAAGGAGATCTTTATTTATCTCTTTTACTCTTTCAATCTCTTTTTTTCTATCTTCAATTAATTCCTTTGGAATTAATGGTTCATTATGTGTTCTATCTATTGGAAATCTTTTTTCAGCTAAGTTACTTAAGATAACTTTCTTAAACTGAAGTCCTTTACATGCATGTATTGTCATTAATCTAACAGCATTAAGGTTTGATACTTTACTTGAATCTATGTTTACTTCAAGTTTATCAAGAATTTCTAAATATTCAATAAATGAAAATAAGTCTTTATCATGAAATTCATAGTAGTTTTTTGTAATTTCATAAAAGCTTTTTAAATTAAGTAAATGTTCTGTGTTTTCAATAGTTCTCTTATAAGTAAACCTTCTGTTAAGACCAGTAATCTCAAAGATGTCTAAAACAAGAGAAGGTAGTGGTTTATTTGAGATTTTTGTTAAAGCTCTTAGTTTTTCAACTACCCTAGTTACTATTTTTTGTGCATTTTCACTTAAAAGAACAGATGACTCTAGTAATGCTTGGTCAATTGATAGGTTTTCATTCCTTTTTGATTTTAAATATCTTCCAATCTTAATTGAGTCTTCTGGTTCTAGAGTGTTTTCATAATGGAAAAGATACCACCATGCTTGTTCACCAGTTGCTGTTCTGTTAATTAAGTTGTTTAATATTGAAAGGTAACAAACAACTGTTTTAATCTCAGCATACTCCAAAAGATTTGTTTTACCTGCATAGGTAAAAGGTATTTTTTTAAGCTCTAAGGCTTGTTTTATAACTTCAGCTTGTTTATGTGTTCTTATCAAGACTGCTATTTGGTTTAAAGGAGTGTTATTTTCAATTTCTTTTTCAACTTCATCAGAGATAAACCTTGCTTCCTCATATTGATCATTAAAAGAAAAGACTTTTACTTTATCTCCCTCTCTATCTTCTGCATTTTGAACTTTTTGACATTCGTTTGAGTCTTTTTCAAAGTTATTTTTAATTAGGTCATATGCTATGTTTAGAACTGTGTTTGGAGATCTATAAGACTTTGTTAAATTAAAAACATCTGTTTCTTTAACAACTTTAAAATTTTCTTCAAAGTTTTTAAAACTATCTTTATAAGCTCCTCTAAAACCATAGATTGATTGATTTAAGTCTCCAACAACAGTAATGTTTCTATGTTCTGCTATATATTTTATTAAATCAAACTGTAGTTTGTTTGTATCTTGAAATTCATCTACAAAAACATATTTGTATTGTTCTGTGTATTTAGAGGATCCATTTATTGTAAAGTATTCTAAGACTAGTTTATTTAAATCTCCATAATCTAGATAATTCTTTTCACGTTTAAAAGTTTCATATTTTTCCCAAGTTTCTATAAATTTATTAAATTTTATATAATCATCATAAGTACTAATAAAGCTTTTTAGTTCTTTTTTATATTCCTTTGATGATTTTCTTACATCTTTATCATCATGTTTAACTTCTTTAAAAATAGTTCTTATTTCTTTTTGTTTTTCTAAATAGAATTGTTCTAGAGAGTCAATAGTTGTAGATTCTAATAGTTTTTTTAAAAGATTGTTTTCAATGTATTCTTTTAGATTATCTATGGTTATTCCAAAATCTTTACAGTTTTGGATGGTGTTTATATATCTATTAGAGTAATAAGGTAAGATACCAAAGTATTTTGTAACT
>JALNXN010000001.1 GCA_023230325.1 archaeon
AAATAATTATGTTTTAGAAAATTTTAATTGGGCAGTTGAAGTTGGTTTTAAAGTTCCTTATATGTTAAAAGAAGAAAAAGCTATTAAAGAGTATATTAAATATATTAAAGAATGTGAAGATATTTTTATAGATAATAATATTAAAGAGATAAAGAATTTTAATGATTTTAAGGAAGTTATTTCTAAGTTTAATAAAGAATACAATGATATAGATAATTATTTTATATTATATACAAAAGCTTTAGAGAAAAACATATTTACTAATATTAAAGATGATATTTTAAATAAATTTATAGTGGATAATGATTTGTTTAATAGGTTGAAGTATTATTTTGAAAAAGATTAATTATCAGTAGCTAAATTAAATTTTAGCTATTATTTGTTAAGATAATTATATTTAAATATATTTGTATTATTATATATATGTAACCAAATTAATTATTGATCAGTTTATTAACTTTTTGATTGTAATATAGGAATATAGATATGACTGATAATAGATATAAAATTAATCCGAATAGGTTAAATTATTTAATTATGCAATATAATTTAACTGAAAACGATTTGTTAGATAAGTTAAACATCACTTCTAGTGGTAAGTATAGAAAGAGAAACATTATTACTAAAGATATTTTTACAAAAATACTAGAAGGTACAATTAATGTTAGTTTAGATTATCTTAAAAGATTTGATTCTATTTTTGAAAAAGGATTAACATGGTATATTACTACTAGAAATATCCCTTTTAATAAAAATAACAGTATTTTTTTTAGAAAAGATAAATTTAATGCAGAAATGGATTTAGAAACTAAAAAGAAAATTGATTTTTTTGAACAAAAAAAGTTTGAAATATCTTATCTAAGTAATCTTGTAGATTATAATTTAGAAAGGAAGATTGAAAGATATAATTTAAAAGATAACCCTTATGTAATTTCTAAAAAAATACATTCTAATTTTGAAAAATTAAACTTAAAGGTTAATAAAAATCAAGATAAAGATAGATATTTTCTAGAATGGTTAATTAGAGTTATAGAAAGTCATAATGTTTTTGTTTTTGAATTTATTGAAAATCATAATGTTAAAAATCCTGTTAATTTTAGTGGTTTCTTTTTAAAACCAAATTTTATTGTTTTAAAAAGGCAAAAACAGTTAAGAAGAGAGATTTTTACACTATTACATGAGTTTGCACATTATTTATTAGATTGTGAAGATATAGATAATGATTTAGATCATTCTAAACCTAATACTGATGTTGAAAATTGGTGTAATAATTTTGCATATTGTTTTTTAGAAAAAGATTCTTTTTCAGAATTTGAAAGAGTTAATTTTGTAAGAAATAACTCTAATTTGAAAAATTTTGTAAATAATTTACATAATAAAACTTATTTAAGTTATAAAGCAATATATACAAGATTAAAAATAGAAAATAAAATTACAGATAAAGATTACGAGCATGCTTTAGATGAAATTCAAAAAAGTATGGATACCAAAAAAGAAAAAGCCAAAATTGATAGAGAATTATTAAAAGAACAAGGTAAAATTGTTGGTTTTGGAAAACCTAAAGCAATTAGATCTAATTTATTTGCTAGTATATTAAAAGAAAACTATTTTAGTGGAAATGTAGATGAAAATAGAATTTGTTCTAGTTTAAATTTAAAAGGAAGGGATCAATTTGACAAATTTATCTACTCCTAAAGTTATTATTGATACTAATAGTATTTCTAACTTTTTTAAATATTATTATTTCTGTGAAAATAAATATAAAAAAGAAGAATCTAAATTATTTGTAGATTTATGTAATTTTTTTGTTAATGAAATAAATAATGATAATATCATTGTAATTGATAAAGTTCATGATGAGATAAAAAATAATTGGGGGTATAAAGATTTCATATACCCTAAAATTAAAAATAAAATATTTAAAACAGAATATCTGTTTCTTTCAGAAATTACAGAATTAAGTAAAAATGTTATTGAGAAAAATAAAAAAATACAATCCCCTGAAGTAATAGAAGCAGAAATTAACAAATTTGAAAGTAAATATGCTGATTTATATTTAATTGCTTATTCTATGAAAAATGAAGGTACTATTTTAATTACTGATGAAACTAGTAATGAAAACCATAATAAGAATTTATTTCCTAAAATACCTAATTTGTGTAAAGAATATAATGTTAAATGGGGTAATATTAGTTACTTATTGTTTAATATTTATGGTTCAAGATTAAAGTTTTCATTAAAAATAGATTAAATCAAATTAAAATACACTTTTTATCTAGTCTTTTTATGTACTTTTTATTTTAATTAAATATTAACTGTTTTAAATCTAATAACCTATAAATTATATATGGCTAGACCTAAGAAACTTGAGAAAAACAAGAAGATTTTTGTTCCAATTACCCTGGATAAAAATATATATTTTTACTTAAAAAAGAGAGATGTTAAGATATCTACATACATTACCCAAGTGCTCAAAGTTGCTTTAAATAAAGGATCTAGAGAGAATGACGATTTTTATGACCCTAACCTTTTAACCTTGGTAAGTTTAAGTATATTAAATTGATTTATAAATATATATCTAATATAAATATATAGAGGTTATGTAAGTGAATAAATTATATAAATATTATCATCAAAGTTATGATGAATTATTTAATTATAAAAATTATAATTTTGAATCTGATCTGATTTTAAAAAATATATCTGTTAATAAAAACAATTCGATTTTATCTTTAGGTTGTGGTACAGATAAACATGGTTTTTCATTAAGAAAAAAAATAAATTATAATAAATATATAGGAATTGACATTAATAAAGAAATGTTTTCTAATATAAATAGAGATAAAAAAACAAACTATTATTGCTATAATATTATTAATTTTCCGAAAAATTTTGTTTTAAAAAATAAAAATACTTTTGATGTTATTTTTGCATATGGAGGGGTTTTTAATTACATCTCTTTAAAAGATCTTAAAAAGGTTTTAAACATTTGTAAGTTATTATTGACTAAAAATGGAATATTAGTTTTTGACATTCCATATAATTTTGAAAATTATTCTAATAATTATATAGATATTCAAAATTCAAATAATGTAATTAAATTATCTTTATCTAGTAAACAAAATAATATTGGTTTCTATCAAACTATTTTTTTTGAAAAAACAAAAACAAATAAAATTATAAAAATAGATTATGATTCTGAAGAAATACATTTACATAAGCAAAAAGAATTAGATAATTTAGGATTTAAATTTAAAAAATATGATTCAAAAGGATTAACTAAGAAACCTTTTGTTTATTATATATATAAAAAGTGATTAGTATGATTTTTTTATTTGATAATATTACTGATAAAATTGATTTTGCATCTATATTAATTAGTGTTTTTGAATCCCCGAAAGATCATAAATTTATTTTTTGTGGTAAAGAAAAAGAATTTTATCAGAGTTTAATAAAAACTCAAAAAGTAAAATCTTATCTATTTACATATTATCCAAATTTAAGCGTAGACTTTGAGAAAATAATTAATAAAAAAATATTTTTTAGACCAGATTATGAAAAAACAATTAATTTTCTTAAAAAGAAAAATTATAATTTATATGGTACAACTCCAAGTAAACAATCTAACAGTGTTTTTGAATTAAAGTTAAAAGAAAAGAGTGTGTTTGTTTTTGGTTCTGAAAATGGATTGTCTAAGAAAAAATTAGAATTATTGACTATGTTAATACATTATCCATTAAATAAAGCTAGTTTTTTAAAAATTAGAAATATATTTCCAATTGTTCATGGAATAATTTCTGAAAAAAATTTTGCATTAAAAAAAAATAAAATGGTTGACAGATCAATAAAACCCAAACCAAAAAATACTTTTAAAAAATATAAAAAACGATAATAATGATTTCTTCTAAAATATACAAAATAGTTATTATTGGTGGGGGCCCTGCTGCCATGGGTGCTATTAAATATTATGATGGACCTAAAGATGATTTATTACTAATTTCTAATAATGAGATTGGTTTTTTTGCATATAATTCAATAAAAACACATAAAACTACAGATGGGTTATTTTTTGCAGATAATAAATCTCCAGATTATTTGATAAAAGAATATAAAAAGTTATTATTAGAAAAAAAAACAATTATATTAAAAGATTTTGTTAAAAAAATAAATAAACTAGATAATTATTTTGAAATTATTTGTTCTAAAAAAATTTATACCGAATTTGTAATTGTATGTACTGGAATGAATAGTAAGATATTAAAAGATTTTAATAAATTTAAAAATGTATATAATTTAGCAGGCACCTTTAATGATTTAAAAAATAAGAATTGTGTTGTAATTGGTGGTCGAAATTCAGGAACAAGTGCCGCTATATATTTGTCTAAAATTTCTAAAAAAGTATATTTATTAGAAAAAAATAAAGAATTACCTTGTAAAAAAAATATTTTGAGAGATTGTTAGATTGTAAAAATGCAGATTATTTTTGTGATGTTAAAGAAATTAAAGTATTAGAAAAAAAAGGATCCAAAATTTCTAAAATTAAATTTATTTTTAACAATAATTTTAAAGAAGTTAAAGTAGATTTAATTTTTGTATATATAGGTTTAATTCCAAATTCGAATATAGTAAAATCAATTTGCAAATTAGATTCTAATGATTATATATTAGTTGATTCTAAAAATGAAACCTCTTGTAATAATTTATTTGCGGCGGGCGATGTTACTGGGAAAATACCTCAAATTATAAGTTGTCATGGAGATGGATCAAATGCAATCTATTGGATACAAAAAAGAATTAAAATATAAATTAATGGTTATTGGCCCCTCTGATTTAAATAAAATATTTAAAAATACTGATCTTTCTAAAATAAAATATAAATCTATTTTAAAATCAACCGCAAAATATCTATCATTAAAGTTTAAAGAATTATATATTATTCCTGATAATGGTGTTTTTTTAGATTTTGCAATAGAATTTAAAAAATATAGACCTGTCTATGCATATTTACCAGATAAAAAAGAAATTAAATATAAAGAATTACTAAATAATGTTAAAAAATATGATTTCAAACCTATTTATACTAAGCAGAATTGGATGTACTTAAATAATATACCTATAAGAAATATAGATTTTGTATATTGTTTAGGATACAGTTCTGGTGTTTTTATAGAAATTGGAAATATCAAAATAGCTAATGTTTGGAATAATAAAAAAATAAAATTAATAATAGATGAACGTTTTATTAGTTCTAAATTACCTTTTGAAATAAATATGGATTTGCCAGTATTATATATAAAATCATTAAATGAATTAAAAAATGTGTTTTGTTTATGAAAGTAATTTATATATTAGTTTCTTCTGCTAAAAAAATTGAATTTTTACCTTATATTTATAAAAAATTAAAATTATTTAATATATATTTTATATTCACTCCTAATACGGTAAAAATTTTTAGTAATGAAATTAAAAATTTACCTAAAAATAGAGTTATAATAGATTTTAATAAAAAAAAATTGCCTAAAGAAGATTTAATATTGTTTTACCCTTGTACTTTTAATTCTTTAAATAAAATTTATTTAAATATTGCGGATAATTTGCCTTTAAGTTTATTTTTTTCAAGTAATGCTCCAAAAATAATTGTGCCTTCAATGAATATGGAATATTGGAATAATTTAAATAAAAAAATATTGCCTGAATTAAGTAAAAAACACACTATTCTTTGGCCATTGATAGAAAATAATAAAATAACCGCAGCAAATATTGATAAAGTAATAGATAATGTTTTTTTGTATTTTAATAAATATCAGGATTTTAAATTAATTGAAGATAATAAATTTGTTAAAAATATAGGTGAATTTGAAGAATATAATAAAATATATACTATACTTAAAAAATATATATTTGTAAATGATTCTAGTGGGAATATTTCGTTTAAGATAAATAATCAGATATTTGTTTCTGCTTCAGGATATAATATATTTAAGTTAAATAAAAAAGAAATTGTTCCGATAAAATATAATTCTAAAAAAAGAGAAATATATTATCCTTCAAAATGTCCTTTACCATCTGTTGAAACTCCTTTTTTATCTAAATTATTTTTTAAATGTAATTCAAAATATATTGTTCATTTTCACGATCCTAATATTACTTATAATGAAAAATATAACTCTTATAAATCAAAACAATATAAATCTTATTGTTGTGATGAAATCCCACTTGAAATATTTGAAATAATTGAAAAAAATAACTTTTTTATTTTAAAAGAACATGGTATCTTCATAGTTGTAGATAATTTAAAAGAATTAGATTATGTGTTTAAATATATTTACTCATTAAATAAATGATTTATATGGTAGATTATAATTTATATAAAGGAAAAATTAGAAATAAAGTTTTATCTAAAAAAAAATATGTGTCTGGGGTTAATGTTGATGATATTTTTTTTAATAATATTTTTTCTATTATTGACTTTTATTTAAAGAAAAAAGAAAGGGTAAATATATTAGATGTTGGTACAGGCACTGGTTTTGTACCAATGAAGATAATTTCAAAATATAATCTTAAAATAAATAAAAATATATTTATTGATGCTGTTGATATTTCAAAAGATTTATTATATCTTGCACAAAAAAGAGATAATTTAACAAATTATATTTTAATAAATAATAACACTAAAATAAATAAAAAATACGATTTGATTATAAATCGTCTTTGTCCTAGGTTTAGTTTAGATAAAATAGATACTTTAATAAAAAAAAATGGTATTTATATTTATAAAGAATATGATAATTATAGAGGATTAAAGGAAATCTTTTTACTTTTTAAGAAAAAATGGATTTCAAGAGAAAATTCATTTTTTTATTATAATGAATTAGATAAATTAAATTTTAAATATTTATATTTAAAAAAATATAATTATAAAAGGAAATATTCAATAAAAGACATTGATAATATTTTAAAGTCTACTAATATTGTTGAAAATTATTCTTTAAAAGATTATAATTTAATTTTATCAAATTTAGGATTGACTTTTTTCATAACTCAAGATCCTTATATATTAATTTCAAGTAAATGTGTTAATTTTATTGAAAAAATTATTTAATATTATACATTTTTAAATCTAATTACCTATAATTTATATATGGCTAGACCTAAAAAACTTGAGAAAAACAAGAAGATTTTTGTTCCAATAACTCTGGATAAAAATATATATTTTTACTTAAAAAAACAAGATATTAAGATATCCACTTACATTAACCAAATGCTCAAAGTCGCTTTAAATAAAGGATCTAGAGAAAATGACAATTTTTATGACCCTAACCTTTCAACCTTGGTAAGGTTGAGGTCGCGAGTTCGACTCTCGCCAGAAGCTTTGAAAGGAGCTTTTACCCTTTATCTTAAAAAACAAAGCTTTAAATTTTGTTTCTTTCTATAATACATTATAGGTGAAATGATATGAAATTATCTGCAATAATAACAAAAGAAAATAATCTTTTTGTTGCACTTTGTCCTGAGTTAAATATAGCCAGTCAAGGTGACAATGAAAAAGAAGCTCTTTTAAATCTTAAAGAAGCTGTAGAATTATTTTTAGAAGATGAAGATTCAAAAGAAGTTATTAAAAATATTTATCCTGCAAAAATGTTTTCTTTAGAAATTACAGCTTAGAGGTTTAATAAATGAGTAAACTTTCTGTTATTTCTGGAAAAGAATTAATTAAAATTTTAGAAAAAAATAATTTTAAAATTGTTGGACAAAAAGGAAGTCATATCAGATTAAAGAAAATTGTTAATAATGAAATTTATATTACTGTTGTTCCATTACATAAAGAAATAGCTCCTGGAACCTTATTATCAATACTAAAGCAATCAAAATTAAGTAAAGAAGATTTATTTGATTAATTTTATCATAAAATATAAAAAGAGCGCTTTTAACCTAAGGTTCAATACAACTGGTTTTGGTCTCATAAAAAATCTTAAATTTTTTAGGATCCTAAAAAGCAATTGCTTTTTATGAAGTTGACACCCAATGGTTTGATAATAAAAAAAATTCCCGCAAAGAAGCTTAATTTTTTAGAAAATTATATAAATATTTGCAATAATACTATAATTAAGAGGTGATAATTTGAAAAAAATATTATCAAGATTATTTAATAAACCTATATCAAAAAAACCTAAACCAACTATTAGAAAATCTGTAAATTTAAGTAATTTATCTGAATTAACTGCTGAAAGAAATAGAATTGGAAAAGAAATTTTAAAAGGACCTAATTCTAAATTATTTAAAAGTACTGTTCTTTTAGCTAGTGAAATTAATAAAAAAAAATTATCTGAAATAAAAGTAATAGATATAGTTAACAAAAATTTTACAAAATATCCTAGTATGAAAGAAGATGTTTTATTATACTTAAAATATGATTTTATGATTAGAAGTAATAGAGAACATAGTCCTAAAAAATAAAAAGAGTACTTTTCACTTTTGGTTAAAGTCCCGCCAGAAGCTTTAAGAATAATTAAAATAGTGTGTTTTAAATATCTTTCTATACTTATAATATTTTACTAATCTCCCTACCATTGCTTGCGAGCAACGGTAGGTGCACTTAATACTGATTTTATGAAAAAAGTAATGATTTTTATAGATGGTTCTAATTATTATAATTCTTTAAAAATTTCATTTAATTTAACAAAGATAGATATTAAAAAATTAGTTGATTTTTTAGTTAAAGATAATAATTTAGTAAACATCTATTATTATTCAGCACCTTTAAATCAAATAAAATTTCCTGAGAAATATAAAAAACAACAGAAATATTTTGCAAAATTACAAAATATAAAAAGATTAAAGTTAACTTTAGGACGTTTAGAACCTAGAGATGGAACTATGGTAGAAAAAGGTGTTGATGTTAACTTAGCTGTAGATATGGTTAGTTGTGCTTATAATGATAAATTTGATATTGCTATATTAGTATCAAATGATGCAGATTTTGTGCCTGCTGTTTTAGAAGTTCAAGCATTAGCAAAACAAGTATATAATGTGATTTTTCCAAAAACAAAATCTTATCATTTAACTAAAATTTGTGATGAATCTATATATATAAAAGATATTTCTGATTTTTTATTAAGTGATAAATAAAAATAGCACTTTTTACTTTCAGTTTAACTCTTACTAGAAACATCTCATTACTAGCTACAACTAACAATCATTAACATCCTTTAGTAATAACTCTTCTTTTCAAGATAATTATTTTTCATAATATAATAAAATAATTTAACAAATTAAATTTCTTATGTAATAAATATCTTGTTAACCCATTTTTCAAAGTATACTCTTCTTTTTAAATTTATTGCTTATCAAATTACTAAAGTATACTTATTAGGATTAGTGAAAATTTGTGAAAATAAAACTACATAAAATATTACTTTGGATTACTATAATTTCTTTAATTATTTTAACTATCTCTACTATACCCTTATTAGTTAGTTATCTAAAAGATGTTCCTGTTAAGTTTACAATGTTTGTAGATGTTCATGTTTGGTCCGGCATAGTGTTACTAGTGGTGGTGTTAATTAGAGTTTTTATTAATCGTAAAAAACTAAAAGTAATGCTAACTAATTAGTTATTTTTAAAAGTAATAAATTAAATTATATTTTCAAAAAAGATTAATAAATTAAATTGTGAAGGATAATGAAAATAAGAGATTTTGGAACTGAATTTGGAAAAAAATATCCTAGCGTGTATTCTGATAATAATTACATTGAGGTAAGTAATTTAATTAAAGATATTAAAAAAAATCATACTCCTAATGAAGATATTTTAATTTATGATTGGGGTGGAGGAACAGGAGTTTTAGCCCAAACTATAATTAATGCTCTTTTAGAATATAAAAACCTAAAAATAATAGTTATTGATGTTGATAAAAATAAATTTATTAAAAGAGAAAAAATTTCTTATGTTTGTTCAGACTTAAAAGATTTTAATAAAGGTAAAAAAGCAAACTACTCTATTTCTAGAAATGTTTTTCATTATAATACAGAAAAAGAGAATGTAAAGATTTTAAAAAATATTTATAAATTAACTAAAGAAAAATATCTTGCAATAAACATATATGTTTCTAGAGGTTTGGAAGATTCTTGGAAATTTATTTCTAAAACACTTAATGATTGGTTTAATGTATATAGACAATATTATCCTTTAAAGAGTCAAATGGATTTTATTGAAAAAGTTGGTTGGGAAAAAGATATTTCAAAAATGTTATCTAATAAAAAGTACATAAATATCTATAATTATGATGTTATAAAATTTCATACAGTAAGATTTAAACTGTCTAAAAAGCAAAGTGAAATTTATAAAAAATCTAGTGTGAAAAAAATAGATAGGTATTATGCATATTCAATTTTGTTTAAAAAATAATTTCTTTTAATATTTAATTTTTTTATGTCTGTTTTTTTTATAGTTATTTTCTTATAAATCTAATTTAAAAATAAATTAAAAATTATATAATTTAAAGAAAAAGAGTATTTATAAAAAAATAAAAAATTTAGATTAAATAAAAAATGGTGTGCAGAAAAAACTGAGCTTTGAAAAAAATAACACCGAAGCATTAAAATCCTCAAAAAACAATAAAAGCCTAGCTTAAGCATACTAGTAAAAGAAAGATGCGATCCTTTCTAACTTCTTCCTACACACCAATAATATTATGAAACATTAAGTTTATATACTTTTCTGTACTAAAATATATTTTAGAAAGTTAAAGAATATTTAAAGAGAAAAGTATATGATTAAGACATTATCTACTATAAGTTTAAGATTAGAAAAAGATATAGATAATAAAGTTAAAAAAGTTTCTAAATTAAAAAATATTGATAAGTCAATAGTTTATAGATAAGCTATTAAGTTATATGTTGAAGATGAAATTACAATTTCAGGAGCTTCTAATCTTTCTAAGATGCATATTGGAGATTTTATAGAGCTTTTGCCAAAAAGAGATATAAAAAAATTATATACCAGAAGAGTATATGAAAATTGCAGACAAAAATGCAGAAGACCTATTTAAAAATATTAATAAATTAAATTCTCCAAAGAAAAAAACAAAATATAAATAGTTCTGTTTTTTATTTTATTTCTAATTTGTTTTAAGATTATTAAATTCAAATTTAAATTAATTTAAGGCTGATTTCTAAATTTTTTAATCCCACCCTATTTTTTAAATTTATTTCTAATATATATGCACTTTGTAACATAATATATATGCACTTTGTAACATAATATATATGCACTTTGTAACATAATATATATGTTTAATATAATATAAATTGAATAACTTGTTTTAAAAACTTCAATTTATTAAGTATAAAATAAATTAATAATTATAAAAAGATAAAAAAATAAGGGGTGATTAGATGAATAAAAAAAAGAAAGTTGGTATTTTTGATTTTGTTTGGATTATAATTGCAGGTATCTTTTTTAGTTTAAGATATGTAAAAATTATAAATGTTGATTGGGGAATTTTAGGAAGTGCAAATATAACATTTGTTCAAAAATTAAGTGATTGTAGCTTACCAATAGTTAATGCTTTAGATACATGTAAAAATATAGGTTTAATTAACACTATTTGGTGGGTAGTTATTGGTGTATTAGTTGTTGTTCAATTAGTGGTGTTGGCAAATAAATTAAAAAAATAATTTAAATTTAAATGTTAAGTTTCAATTAAATAGGGCTACTAAAGAAATCATGAGTTTATTTAAATAAAAATGTTAAGGGGGAGATAATATGAGTTTGGGAACAACTATGATTGGAATTTTAGCAGTAATTGCAGCAATTTGGGTTATCTATGATGTAGTAACTTACAATAAAGGGCTATCATCATTAGCTAAAGTGTTATGGATTGTGTTTGCAATATTTTTTAGTATTATTACTGCAATAGTTTACTTGTTAGTTTACAAAGTAAAGTAAGTTTTAAGGTTTTAGCCAAATTGAATTATCTTTCTTTGGCTTATCATCTTTATTTTTATATAATATTTAAGAGTATTTTTAAAAAAAGAAATTAAATAATCATTTCTTATAAAAAATAAAAAAGAACCTCTTTTGAGAAATTATTTCCTCAAAAGAGTTGTTGTACAGATTATCTATTTATTTAACCTGAATTTAAATTGGTAATTCTGTTTCTTCTTCTGTGTCAAAGTTATAGGTTTTTAATAGATCATCAGATATTGTGTAAAGCTCATTATCTATATATAAGCTTCTTGCAAGAGAGGAATAATATTTATTACTTTGTATATGGTTAATTGTTGTAACCTCATTAACCCCACTTTCATCTGCTTTTAAAACCACAAATCCAAATTTAGGAGTAGTTGTGTTATAATATTCTGATATTGGAATTACTACTAAATTGTTTTTTGCAATATACAAAAAAGCTTTGTGATCATAAGAGACTTGTGTGCTTGAACCTCTCACATCTGAAACCCATTTTCCAACTTCAACAGGGTTAGAGAAATCACTTACATCAAACAATGCAACCTTTACACCAGCTCTGTTTTCTCCACCCCATTCGTTAGCTTCAGTTTCTTGTCCAACACCTAAAATTGAATTTTCTGAAATTGGATGTAAATAATCAGAATAACCACTTATTTTTAAGTAACCTAAAATCTCAGGGTTTGTTGGGGATGAAAGGTCAATTACAAAGAATGGATCTACTTGTCTATATGTAACTAAGTATAATTTACTACCCATAAATCTTGCACTATAAATTCTTTCTGTTGGGGCAATTTCATCAACTATCCCCACTTCTTTTAAGGAACTGTTAAGAATAGTAACTGCATTTTTATTTATTGAGCTATACCCATTGTAATCTTGGTAGGTTGTTGCAACTCTTAAATAACTATCTGATTCATCTAAGGAAAACTGATTTAATAAATTCCCTTTAACTTCTCCTTGAATAATTTCTCCAAACAAACCATTACTTTTAAGTTCTATTTTGTTAATATAGGTTTTATCAAATTCTGCTCTTTGTTCTTCATAGTATTTGTTTGTTTCATCATTAATTTTATTATAAAGTTCTTCCTTTTCTTTTTGATCAAGAGTTTTGTAATAATCATTTAAGATTTCAATTAATTTGTCTTGATCTTCTAAATTATCTTTAATCTTGTTAGACACGTCTAAAGGATAAACTTTATCATAAATCTCTTCAAAGACAGGATCTATATTGTTGTTATTATTTCCTGCAAATCTATAGAATGGGTAGTATCTATTTTTCTGAGTTGCAATATATAAGTTGTCATAACTCATATACAATGTGTTTGAATTATCTAAAATTAAATCTATACTGTCTATTATTGAGGATGTGTTTTTAGAATAGGAAAGTGTAGTTAAATTATACATTACCTTTGATTCAGCAGTAACATCTCTTGGAACAACAATTGTTGGTTTAAAGTTAGTTTTTACATTTTTTTTAGTTTCTGAAACTGGGATCATTACTGTGTCATAATAAGCTATTGGTCTAAAATCATATAAGTAATCATTTGTAATAATATAGACTATTCCTTCTTTCATTCTAGACTCATAATAATTTCCTTTTGTTTCAATTGAACTTAATTCTTCTAAAGAAGAGTCATTAATTTTATAGGTGTTAATCACTGTAAAAGGAATGTAATTCATTTGAGGATATAAGATTGAATATTCTGTAAATTTACTTTCTATTATTTGCTTTTCAGAAATTACATATAATAGCTTTTCTTCTTTGTTAACAAACATTGCTTTAATATTTAGATTACTTACATCTAAATTATCATCTTCTATTTTTAGTGTATATTTATTTTCTTCTGCTATTGGAGGTGTAACATTATCAATAACAGTTATAGTATTGTTCTTAGCAATAAAGATATGCTTTCCATCAGTTTTAACAACATCTCCTTCATCAATATTTGAGACTTGAACATTTGTGTTTGAAAAGTCATTTGAACCTCCTGCCTCTACAGACACTGATTCAGGCATAGCTAATGAATCGTCCATAGCCATAGGTGCAGAAATTAAACCTTGAGATTTATATGACATACTTCTAGAATTTTGTGCATTTGTTGTAGTTAACAAAGTTAGTAATTCTTCTGAGGTAATTGTTATAAATGGGCTATTTTTTTTAGTTTGAAATTCACTATAAGTTAAATTTGCATATTTTTTTTCTAAGTTTTTATCATTTGGTGTTATAGTGTTATTAGGTAAATTTGTTTGATCTTGTAAACTATTTTGATTAATTAATAGACCAATAATAAAAACTGCTAAAATTAATATTATTGTTCCTAAAATAAAATTTGTATTTTTCTTTTTCATAAGTTATCACCTTTATAGTAATTTATTTTTTAATTTCTATAATTAATTATGATTAAATGTAAATATAAAGGTATTTTGTTAATTAGGTTTATCCCTAAGTTATATTTTTAATTAAGAATTTTTTAAATTTTAAAGATAAAACCAATTGTTTAGATACAAAGATTTGTAGTCAGAAAAGAATTAAATGAAAATTGGTTTGTAAAACAAAAGACTAAAATATCTCTCTATTATTTTCTAAAAGAATTTCTCTAATCTCTTTAATATCTGTAATATTTTTCTCCACAATTAATCTTAATGTTCTAATTCTATTCTCTATAATTTCTTTAAGTTTATTTTTAGATATGTTAAGTTTATCACAAATTTCTTCTAAAAAATGTGAACTCATAAAATTAACTTTACTTTCGGATTCTACATTATCATTTAAATACACATTATTAAAGGTAATGTTTCCTATTCTTTTAATTTCTGTAATTTCTGAAACATATCTGTAGATTTTTCCATCTATTATTTTTTTATTAACTGTAATTATTACATTTAATAATTTAATATATACTGTTTCTATATTCATAGGACTAGATACTAACTTGTCAACTAAGTCTACACTGTTGTTTGCATGAATTGTAGATAAACAACCTTGATGCCCTGTGTCCATAGCCATAAACAATGCTTTTGCTTCTTTCCCTCTAGTTTCTCCAATAATGATTCTGTCAGGTCTCATTCTTAAAATATTTATTGTTATGTTGTACAGACTATCAGGATCAGCAATATTACTTACAAGACTAACATTATTTTCAAACATAGAAATATCAATTTCTCTAGTGTCCTCTACACCAATAACTCTATTATCTTTAGATATAAAATGAAGTAAGATATTTAGAAAGGTGGTCTTTCCAGTGCTTGTCCCACCACAAACAAAAAGATTTGCAGGTTTTATTTTAAGACCGTCAATAACGATCCATAAGTAAGCAGCAACCTCGTAGTTTATTGTTTTATTATTAATTAAGTCAACAATTGTAAGAGGCCTTTTAAGAAATTTTCTAATTGTAATTAAATTAAATTTAGAAATATTTTTAGAAACAATATTTATTCTTGAATTGTCAGGCAAAATTCCATCTATAAAATCTCTATCTATAAAGTCTTTAGAGATTGTTTTTTTAATTTTTTTTAATAACAATTCATAATTTTTTTCTGTAAAAGACACATCTGTTTTATAGTGTTCATTTTTTCTTGTGATTACAAATATTTCATTATAATTGTTTATCATTATTTCTTCTAGATTGTCATCATCTATTAATAAAGTTAATTCTCTATAACCAATAAGATAATTAAGTATATATTTACAGAAATCTTTTTGTAGATCTTTTTTTAAATAATCTAATTTTTCTAAAATATTTTTTTTAGAATGTATTGTGCTGTTGTCAAGTCCAGTTAGAAAATCTACAATTTTATTTTTATCTTTCTTTTGGAGATTTATATTTAGGTAATATTTATTAATATCATTAACATTAACATTTTTAGATATTATTTTTTGTAATATATTATTATATTCTTTATTTTCATAAATGTATTTTATTTCAGTCATAATAAATCATTTTTAAATGGTAATAGTACTTAATTATAATATTTGATATGTTTATAAATCTTTTTAATTTATTCAACAGTTACAGACTTTGCTAAGTTTCTTGGTTTGTCTATTTCGCAATTTTTATGATCTGCAATGTAGTATGCTAATAATTGCATAGCAATCACATTTACAAAAGTTGTAAACTGGGTATCCATTTTTGGTACAAAAATAGTATGGTCTGATAATTTTAGAATTTGTTCATCTCCTTTTGTAGCAATGGAAATAATTATTCCTCCTCTTGCTTTAATTTCTTGCATATTTGATATTATTTTGTCGTAGTTTTTATTTTTATTTATAATAAAAACAGAAGGCATATTCTTGTCAATTAAAGCAATTGGTCCATGTTTCATTTCTGCTGCAGGATAACCTTCTGCATGTATGTAGGAAATCTCTTTTAGCTTAAGTGCACCTTCAAGAGCTATTGGGTAATTGATTCCTCTTCCAAGATATAAAAAGTTTTTAGAATTTTTAAATTTACTTGCAATCTCTTTAATTTTTTTAGATTCATTTAAAACAATTTTAATTTTTTCAGGCAAATTGTTTAAATTATTTATAATTTCTTTAGTTTCTTTTTCTGTAATTTTATTTAATTTTTGCCCAATAAATAAAGTAAGTAACCACAAGGACACAAGTTGATTTGTAAAAGCTTTAGTTGAGGCAACCCCAATTTCAGGTCCTGCTCTTGTATAGATTCCACAATCTGAAGTTCTTGCAATAGTTGAGCCAACAACATTAACAATTCCAAAGATTTTTGCTTTTTTTTCTTTAGCTTCCTTAATTGCTGCAAGGGTGTCTGCTGTTTCTCCTGATTGACTAATTGCAATTACTAAGCTATTTTCATCAATTATTGGATTTCTATATCTAAACTCAGATGCATAATCTACTTCAACACTAATTCTTAAATATTTTTCAAGAACAAATTTTCCAATTAATGCACAATGCCAAGAAGTTCCACAAGCAACAATTACAATTTTATTTATGTTTTTAAAAAATTCTTTTGTTAAGCATATTCCTCCTAAGACAATTCTATTATTTTTAAAATCAATTCTTCCTGAGAGTGCATCTTTTATTTTTTCTGGTTGTTCAAAAATCTCTTTTAACATAAAATGTTTATAACCACTTTTTTCAATTTGATCAAGAGAGGTCTTAATTTTATGTATTTCTTTATTTATTTTTTGATTTTTTAGGCTTGTAATTTCATAATTAGTATCTGTAATTTTTGCAATTTCAAAATCATCTAAATAGATTACATTTTTTGTATACTCTAATATTGCAGAAGTGTCACTTGCAACAAAGAACTCATTTTTTCCAATTCCAATAATTATTGGAGAGCCTTTTCTTGCAACAATGATTTCTCTTTTGTCTTTAGATAAAACAAGCAAGCCATAAGTTCCAGTAATTTGTGTAAGTGCTTTTAAAACAGCATCTTTTAGATTATTAGATTTTTTATAGAATTTGTTAACAAGAAAGGCAATTACTTCAGAATCAGTTTGGGTTTTAAAAACGTAGCCTTCTTTTTGAAGAAGTAACTTTATAGTATCGTAATTTTCAATAATTCCGTTATGCACAATTGCTAGATTATTATCTTCTGAGAAATGAGGGTGGGCATTAATCTCATTTGGAATTCCATGTGTTGCCCACCTAGTATGTGCAATTCCTATTGTGGAATTTAGATTATTTTCTTTTTTTATTCTTTTTTCAAGATCAACTATTTTTCCTTTTGCTTTTATTATCTTTAATAGATTATTATCATGTATGCAGACACCACAAGAATCATACCCTCTATATTCTAATCTTTTAAGTCCATTTATTAAAATTGGTATTGCTTCTTTTTTACCTATGTATCCAATTATTCCACACATATCTTAATTTTATTTTTTATTTTCTGATATTAGTTTATTATATCTTTTTTGAACATAGAAAATGCTTTTGTTGTGAGTTAATGAGTCTTCTACAATTCTTTCTATCCCACTAATAATGTTTGTGGGGATGGTGGTTATTTTTTCTTTTTGTGTGTATTTTGAAAGTAATTTTTCTATTCTTGAAAAATATTTTTCTCCAAAAACATTTAATTTTTGTCTACGTTCTTCTTTTGAGATTTTTGATACATAAATCTTTTGATATAAGGGGTATTTATCAGTTACTGATTTTTTATTTAAAATAGATTTTTTTGGAGTTTTTGGAATTTCTTTCTTTTGCACATTAGCTTTTGGTTTATTTTCAAATAACCCTTTAATACTTGCTAGACCTGTCTTTACAAGGATTGTTGAAACTGCTAAGAATCTATTTTTAGTTTGCAATGTTTTAACTGACTCATAATTTTTTAAAATAAAATTAATATTTTTTTCAGGTATTCTTTTAGCAATTTCAAATAATTTTTTGTACTCATAAGGTGTAATTAATTTTTCAATTTTATTTAAAGGTAGAGATAACAAATAATTTGGGGTCATTTTTGCAACTTCTCCAAAATTATCTTTAAAGACAATTCTTTTTCTACGTATTTCTCTACTAATTCTTAAAGAAATTTCAGCAGTTATATCTTTTAATATTTTTTTGTCTTTTGGAGGAAGTAGTTTATGGATGTTTTGTAATTCTAATATATTTAAATTAAATTTATTAATTTTTTTACCATCAAAATAATGAAATTCTTTTGAAGTAGTTGTTTTATTTAATTTTTTTAATTCTTCTTTAATTTCTTTTGTTTTATTTCTTTTATATTTTCCTAATTTTTTGTTTACACTTCTGTTTTTTAATTCAGTATTTAGCTCTTTATTAATTGTAAGCTCTGTAATTGATTTTACTGGTTTTGTAACTGTCTTTGGTTTTTTTGTTCCTAGTTTCATATATATTTTCACTTTTGTAATTTTTAATTGTAAGCTTGATATTTTTATTATTATACAATACATTTAAATATGTATTTTTCATAAATTATCTGTAATAATTACAAAATTATATATAAGTTTCTAAAGTATGTATATATATGGCAAAATTAATTACTCCTGAACAAGAATTTGAAAATCCAAATGCTTTTTATACTCAACAAGAAGTAAAGAGGTATGAAAATAATTCTGGGATGAAAAGATCTCAAATTACTTTGACCAAAATTGCATTATCAATTAGCGGTATTAATCTAAATAATAAAAAAATATTTATTTTAGATGTTGGTTGTGGGACTGGTTTTTCTTTAGAATATTTAAAAGATTTAGGTTTTATTAATCTAAAGGGTATTGATCCATCTTTAGAAATGATAAAGATTGCAAAAGATAAGGGCTTTTTAGTAGAGGATTTAGGTTTTGAAGATCTAAATAAAATTAAAAATAAATTTGATCTAATAATTTCTATCTCTGCATTACAATGGGTAATTGCAAACAAAAGGGAACTACTTTTAAAGAATTTAATTAAAAAAATTGGAAAGGGTTTATATAATTTATTAAATGTAAATGGAAAAGCAGTAATTCAGTTTTATCCTGAGTCAGAGATCGTCTTTAAAGATATATCTTCTTCTTTTAATAGATGTGGTTTTTCTGTTCAAGAATACATCTATAATAGTGATTCTTTAAAGAAAAGGAAGTATTTTTTAATACTTTTTAAATAATCTGGCTTTAGATTATTAAATACATAACTTTATAAAGATAATTTCTAACATATATTGTAAGTATTTAATTTTAATTATTTAGATTTAGGTTGGTATTTATAAGTGTTTTATAAATCTAATTAAATTTAGGTAATTTAAATTTAGAATAAAATATTTCAAAAAGAAATGTTTTAAAAAAGTAAAAAGGATGTAGATTATATGACTATTAAAAAAAATAAAAGAAAAGTTGTTATTAAATGGTTATTAATCTCTGTAATTTTTTTAGGAATTGCATTTTTAGCAACAGCCTATGCAAGTGGTACTAAAGTTGTAGATGATGAGATCTCATTACAATGGGTTTCTCACACTGAATATTGGAAAAATGATTCAGCAGCAACAATTATTAGATTAGCAGATTATAGAGGGAATCCAATTGCTGTTAATGAATGTAGGGTTACAATTTTAAATCCTGATAAAACAGTTTTTGTAGATAATCAATTAATGACAGAATCAAATATTGCAGGGAATTGGTATAGAACAGATTCACTTGTTGATGCTCCTTTGGGAACATTTGAACAAGAAGTGACTTGTACTAGAGGGAATCAAACAATTAAGAGTTCACAGTCTTTCCACTTAAATCCAGCTTTAGAGCAAATTAATACATTAACAGGTATGACTGATAGTTTAAATTTAGAATTATCTGATGTTAATTTATCAATAACTGGGTTAGTTGAAGAAACAGGACAAGAAATTAGTGCAAATGTTACAAATCTAAATACTTCCTTAAATAACATCTTAAATGATGTAAACAATAGTATGGTTGCTCAATTTGAAAATACAAATTCAAATTTAAACACTGCACTTTCAAATGTAGAGGTTTCTGTAAATGGAACTGTAACTTCAACAGGCACAGCTATTCAATCACAGATTACTGATTTAAATACTTCTTTGTCTCAATTAATTAACAATCTAGTAATTGGAGACTTAACTGTTCAATTAGATGGATTATTAGAAAGTTTGACAGATCAAATTGTAAGTGTTAAAGAAGACACAAATTGGTTAGTAACTCACGCTATGAATGATTCAGACATGGATGAAATAGAAGCAAGATTTAATTCAATTGACAACAATTTACAATTGTTAGAACAATTTTGTTCAACACAAGATACTAACAGTAGTGCTTTGTGCCAAGAAATATACAATATAAAATCAGCAATAGCAGTTATGGACTCTGAGCAACAAACAAAATTAGATGAAATAAATACTACTACAGTAAATACTTGGCAATTGTTAAGTGGAGATGTAACCACAAGTATAAATAGTTTATTATCTGATATTGGAATAATTAAAGAACAGACAACAGACATTAATTCTACTGTTCATGAAATATTAGATAGTCAACAATCAGAAATACAAGTAAGAATTATTTCATAGGTTTTTGTGGAATAATAATTTTGTTAAAAAAGAAGAATTTGGTTTTTAGAAATAAAGACCTTTTCTTTTTTTAATTTATTTTTTTAATTTAAATTTTAGTTTTAGTTTTAAAAAAGGAACAATTATTTTGAAAAGTATGGATGAACATAAAACACACAAGAAAATGCCTTCTGACTATAGAAGATTTAATTTTAGTAATCCTTTTTCTAAAAATAGAAATTTGTTAAGTGTAATTATTATAATTTTAATTATTTTAGTAATAGTTTTTTTATTATTTTTCTTTTTAAGAAATAAGAATGCAACTCCAGGAATAAAGATGGTTTCAGGAACAGAATATATCTCTAATGAAGAAGGACAGGTAATTATAAGATTAGAAAATAGTATTGGAAATCCAATTGATGATGCAAATTGTATGATGTCTTTATTATATCCAGACAAATCCTTTTTTTTAATAGATATACAGATGGCTCCTACAACAGTTCCTGGTAACTATTATCATTCTTTTATAACTCCTGAAAAGGAAGGAATTTATGAGGAGCATATTGTTTGTAGTGTTCCTGTGGGGAATGATAATTTTAGAGAACTTTACATCTCTTCTTCTTTCCATGTTTCAACTGGACTTAATCTAATTGTGGAAGTCTCTAGATCACAAAGGGAACAATATGAAGATCTTGTTAATAGAGTAAATGCTTTAGATTCAAATTTGACTGCAAAGATTAATTCTGTTGATTCTAGAGTATATAATGTTCAAACATTTATTGATAATAATGTTATGGATGAAATTGATAATTTGTCAGTAGATATTGGAGACATTAATCAAAGTATAAGTAGTTCGATGGATGGAATTGAGGGTAGGTTAAACACAACTATGCTTAATAACTTTGATGAACTTTACCAGAAATTTAGAGATAGTTATAATGCTATGGCTGGTGTTTTTGGTGGTGGAGAATAGTTGTTTACATTTTAATATTTTTTAAATTTAATCTATAAACAAGAATATTCTTTTTAAAATTATATTTTTTTAAAAAAATAGAAAAATTATAAATTGCTGTTTTCTTATAAACTTTTCTTTTCATATATTATATATAAGTTATGATTAATTATTATGTTGGCAGAGATGTAATAAAAGACAAAATCAAATTAAAAATAAATAACTTAGAAATAAAATAAAAAATTGAATCTGAAAAATTAAAATTAAGATAAATTAAAATTAAGATAAATTAAAATTAAGATAAATTAAAATTAAGATAAATTAAAATTAAGATAAATTAAAATTAAGATAAATTAAAATTAAGATAAATTAAAATTAAGATAAATTAAAATTAAGATAAACTATGTATGACTTTATATCTTCTGAAAAGAAATGGCAAGATAAATGGAATGACCTAAAAGTAGGTGAAGTTAATTATGATTCTTCTAAACCTAAATTTTTTTTAATTTGGGCATATTTAACTGTATCTGGTTTTCACCATGTGGGGCATATGAGAGGCTATTCTTATGCTGATGCTATCTGCAGATATAAAAGAATGAATGGATATAATGTTTTACTTCCTGCTGGAGGGCATGCAACAGGAAATGGAACAATCTCAAAAGCTTATAATGTTAGAAGTAAAGATCCTCAAACAATAGAATATTATAAAGAATTAGGTTTAAATGAAAAAGATCTAGAGAAGATTTCTACACCTTTTGGCTTTATTAATTTTTTTAAAAATATTTATATTAAAGATTATAAGTCATATGGTTTTATTGGAGACTGGAGAAGATTTGTAGTTACAACTGATAAAGAATATAATAAATTTATAGAATGGCAATTTAAAAAATTAAAACAGAAAGATTTACTTGTACAAAAACCATACTTTGCAACAGCTTGTGTTGAGTGCGGACCAGTGGCAGTTGATCCTTCTGAGATGGATCTAAAAAAAGGTGGGAATGCACAAAAGAATGAGTATACAATTTTAAAATTAAAATTTGAAAAGGATAACCAATATGTTGTTGTTGCAACACTTAGACCAGAAACTATTTTTGGACAAACAAATATTTGGTTAGATTATAATGTAACTTACACAAAATTAAAAGTAGGAGAGGAAGTCTGGATTGCCTCTAAAGAATTTGCAGAAAAACTAAAATATCAAAAAGAAAATATTGAAATATTAGATGAGATAAAAGGAAAAGATTTGGTTGGTAAGTATGTTACTCCACCAATAATTAATAGAGAAATAATAATTTTGCCATCTGAGTTTTGTGATCCAAACATCGGTACAGGAATTGTAACCTCTGTTCCCTCTGATGCCCCTATTGATTGGATTGGATTATTTGATCTACAAAGATCAAAAGAATTAACAGAAAAGTATGGTTTAGATTTTGAAGAATTAAAAAAAATAGAACCAATTGCAATTATTAATTCAAAAGGGTTTGGTAAATTTCCAGCAATTGAAATCTGCAAGAAATATAATATTAATTCTCAAAAGGATATTGAGAAATTAGAGGAAGCAAAAAAAGAAGTTTATAAAAAAGGTTTTCATACTGGTGTGATGCTTGAAAATGCAGGAAAATATTCAAACTTAAAAGTTGAACAAGCAAAAGAGGAAATTAGAAATGATTTGATTAAAAGTAATTTAGCAGATATTTTTTATGATCTTTCAGAAGAAGTTGTTTGTAGGTGTGGTAAACAAGTTGTTATTAAAAAAATAGATAATCAATGGTTTATTAAATATTCAGACAAAGAACTAACTAATAACACAATTTCACATATTAAAGATATGTTGCTTCTTCCTGAACAATATAAAAAAAACTTACCAAACATTCTTAATTGGTTTGATGACAGAGCTTGTGCTAGACAAGGTAATTGGTTGGGAACAAAATTTCCTTTTGATAAAACTTACACTATTGAACCAATCTCTGATAGTACTCTTTACCCAATATTCTATCTTGTATCTTTGTATATTAACCAAGGAATAGTTAAAGAAGAACAATTAACAGAAAATTTCTTTGATTTTGTTTATCTTGGTCTTGGAGATTCTGAAATTATTTCTAAGGAAATAAGTTTAGATATTAAGTTACTGTTGCAGATTAGAAAGGATGTAGAGTATTGGTATCCTTTAGACATCAATCTTGGTGGACAGGACCATTTAACAGTGCACTTCCCTGTGTTTCTAATGAATCATGTAGCTTTGTTACCTAAAAAGTACTGGCCAAAGGGCATAATCGTTAACTGGTGGGTTATAAACAAATCAGGTAAAATATCTAAGTCTAAGGGTGGAGTTAGAAGTATTGGGCAAGAAGCAAAAACCTACTCTGTTGATGCTATTAGATTGTTTTATTCAAATATTGCGTCTCCATTTGTAAATATTGATTTTCCTGAAGAGGATTTAATAAAGTATAAGCAAAGATTGGAAAAAATATATTATTTTATTGTAGACTTAGAAAATAATTTTAAATTATTAGAAATAAAAAACCTAAATAATATAGATAGATGGTTAGAATCAAAATTTAATCAAAGACTTAAAAATATTATTGGTTCTATGGATAAGATTGAATTTAAGGAAGCAACAGATGATATTTATTTTAATATCTATAATGATTTACATTGGTATCTTAGAAGAGGTGGAAACAATAAAACACTTTTAAAAGAAATTATTAAGAAATGGACTTTAAGTTTTGGTTTATTTACTCCACATATTGCTGAAGAGCTTAATGAAGTTTTAGGCAATCAAGAGTTAGTTTCAACATCTGTTTTCCCTAAGGTTAATGATTCTAAGATAGATGAAAGTTTAGATACTAATGAAAAAAATATTGAAAATATTTCCTCAGAAATTAGAACTGTTTTAAAGATGGCAAATATTGAAAAACCAAAGACAATTAAGATAATTGTTTCTAAGTCTTGGAAATATGATTTTTATAAGGATCTAAAATCAGAGCTAGAGGTTACACGAAATGTTGGACAAATAATTTCTACTTTAATGTCTAAATATTTAGATTATAAATCTGAAATTGGAAAGATAGTTCCTAAGTTATTAAAGCAACCAAGCCTATTAGAAAACATTACTTCTCAAGAACTTGATTTAAAATTTTTTAAAGAAATTCTTCTCTTTTTAGAATCTGAATTTTCAACAAAAATGGAGATTTATAAAGCAGAAAATTTCAATGATCTAAAATCAGAGACTGCCTCTCCAGCAAAGCCAGGAATAATTGTTGAATAGTTATGATCGATTGTAATTTAACAAGATGTGAAAAACATGCCTTGTAGGAAAATATATACTAAATTAATTGCAGAATACACTTCTGAAATTAATAAAGCTTTTAATTTATCTTGTAAACTATATAATAATAAAAAAATATTTGGCAATATTGATAAGATTGATTATGTTTTAAATATTTCTAGAAATTTAACTGATTATGACGAAGAAATAATAATTGCAGGTCTATTGTATAATCCTTATTTAGAAAGCATAAATCTTAAACATCATTGTTTTAATAAAAATGTAAGAAAGATATGTAAAGATATTTATTTTATAAATTTTTTTAGTTTACTTAACAATTACAATATTTCTGAAGAAGAAATTAAAGAATATATTATTCAGCCTTTTTATAAAATTGAATCTGTATTAATTGTTTTTGGAGAAGTTATAACTATCTTAGATTATTTAGATAAAATTAAAGATCAAAAATATAAAAAAAGATTTTTAAATATTGTAGAAAAGTCAATTATTCCTCTTGCTTACCAATTAGGTGTTTATAACATAAAAGATAAAATTTTAAATAAATTAATTGAGATTAAATATCCAAAGAAATTTTTAAATATTAAAAAATATTTAGAAAAGAATTTTCCAAAAAATAACCTGGAAATATTTAAAGAGATTATTATTGATTATTTAAAATCGCGTAGTCTAAAACCTTTATTTTATGAATATAGGTATAAGAGTGCAGGTAGTTTTTATCAAAAGGTATATGTTAATAGATTAGTTGCCATTGATAATATTACTGATGTTTATGCTTTACGATTAATTTTTGAAACTAAAAAGGATTGTTATAAAGCACTTAATTTAATAAAGAATAATTTTCTACTATATAATTCAAGAATTACAGATATGATTAAAAATCCTAAGAAGAATGGTTATCAATCAATTCATTTAAGATTAAATATTAATGGTTATCCTGTAGAGGTACAGATTAGAACTGCAGAGATGCATAATAATGCAATTTACGGAGTTTCTTCTCATTTCCATTACAAGAATATTTATGAATTATCTTTAAAAGAATCAAAAATTTTAGATTATTTAAAAAGCGAAACCTCTTTAAGTGTAAATAAATCTTCTGATTATAAAGACTACATTACTGTTTTTACAACAACCAATCAAAAAATTGTAGTTCCTAAAAAAGCAACAATTTTTGATTTTGCTTTTTATTTGCATACTACTTTTGTAATGTATTTTGATTATGCAATTGTTAATGGTGTGGCTATTAGAAATAAAAATTGTTTGTTAAAAAATGGAGATGAGATTACAATTGTTAGATCAAGAAAAATAACTTTAGAGGCAGATGATAGAAAATATTTGTTTGTTAATAAGAACAAAAAACAATTTAATTTAGTTTTAAATAAAGTTGATAGGCTTTTAAGTGAACAAAATATTGTTGATTAAATTTTTTTAATAAAAAATAAAAAAAAGAAGGAAAAGGATTAATTTAATTGAACCCAACTTCCATTTTTGTATTCATATATTTTGTTTGTGTTTTGTAAGACTCTATCTTTAAAACCAGTATTACCATTAACAGTTACATGTCCTTTCACATTTTCTAAAGAATTAACTAAACATTCTGTATCTTTTGGTTTACAATTTTCCATAGCTTTTGAAATAATCATCACATGATCATATCCTTCTGCTGCATATGCATATTCTGTGTGACTTAAATTTGTTTTATTTATAAAAGTCTCATATTTTTTTGCAAATTCTGAATTGTCAATATCTATTCCCTTAAAATCAATAGTTAATGTATTTTCTAAAGATTCTTTTGTTACATTTTCAAAAACATTTTTTGGAAATATTTCTGAAGTTGTTGCTGCCATAACTTTTATTGGGTAATCATATTTTTGCAATTGATTAAATAAATTTACAAAATGATAATCAAAACCAAGAACAAATATTGTATCAATATTTTTTTGATTTGCTCTTAAAAGAATTGTCTTATAATTTTTTTCCTCAACACCATACCAAAATTCTTCAACATTAGGTTCTACTTTTTTAATACCTTCAAAACATTCTTCTGAAAAACCAATTTGTGGGAATACAATTGCCAACTTTTCATATTTGTTATTTTCTTTTGCAAATCTTGTTAGTTCTTCACAACCTGATGATGAATCAAAATCTGTTTTGAAAATAATATTACTTTGATCTTTTATACTTCTCACATATGCTTCATAAATTAAAGGTATATTATTTTGAATTGCAATTGGTGCTATTGCTTCTGCTGGTGGTTGAAATAATGTGACTAGTATATCTATGTTTTGTGTGTTAATTAGAAAGTTTGCAGCATTTGCACTTTCAGCTCCATTTATTTTTCCATCTTCAATTACTAAGTTTAAATTTTGTCCATTTATTCCGCCATTTTCATTAATTTCTTTTGTTGCTATTTCCATTCCGCTTGCCATCGCTAAACCTATTTGTGAACCAACACCACTTAATGGCGACACTAATCCAATTGTGTACTCTTGATCTTTTATATCTTTATTTTTATTAATATTAGTAAATACTAACAACAAAATTAAAATTGATATTATTACTATGATTGTTCCTAATAATATTTTCTTTTTCATAAACATCTCCTTATTTAATTTCTTAACTTTTGCAAGTTATACAGAATTTATATTTTCGAAACTATTTAAAATATAACTACTACTAAATATAGTAGGTAATAAATATATAAACAAGAGGCAACAAATATGGATGTGGAACAATTAACAGAACTTCAAGAGTTAGGTTTTACAAAACCAGAAATTAAAGTGTATACTACTCTTTTAGAACTAAATGAATCAAAGACAGGAAAACTTTGCTTTTTAACAAAAATTCCAAATTCTAGAATTTATTCAATTTTAGATTCTTTAATTGATAAAGGTTTAGTTAGTTATAAAATTACAAATAAAATAAAAGTGTATATGCCAGCACCTCCTGAGATTTTAAAATCTATTTTAGATGAAAAACATAAAAAAATATTGTCTGCAGTAAAATTATTACAAGAAAAGAAAACAAAAGTCTCTAATTTTCAATATAAGACATTTAATAATGTCAAGGGTATTAGGTCTATGTTTTTAGAAATAAATAATGTGATGAATAAGAATTTAGTTTTAAGTTATTATACTTCTGCAAAAGGAAGTTATGAGAGATTGATGGGGATTTTTAATGAACATCATGATCTTAAAATTTCAAAAAAGATAAAAAGTAGAATATTAATATCTAATGAAAATAAAGATCTTGGTGAGAGAAGAAAAAATAAATATACAGAAGTAAAATACATCTCTATTGATAGTTCTGCAGAATGGGGTGTGATTGGAGATAAGATGTTATTTATTTTTTATATTATGGGAGATGACCCAAAAGGAATATTAATTGAGGATCAAGTAATTGCAAATACTTTTAAAAAAACCTTTGAAAAGATTTGGGATAAAACTAAATAAGATTTATTTCCCAGAAATAATTTCAATACAGTCATTATTTTTAAGAGGATGATCTTTTCCTAAAAGCATTCTGGTCTTAACATCAATAGCTTTTATAAAATTTTTACCAAAGTCAGTATGTAGTTTGTAGGCAAAATCAATTGCTTTAGTTCCAGGTGGCATCAAGAAACAATCAGGCAAGACATTTCCTTCTTTGTCAACAAGTCCTTTTGTTCCACCAGGATAAACACAAATATATTTTAAAGTTTCAAAAACTAATTTGTCCAGGATATCTTGGACACCAGTTGAACCAAAAACATCCAATATATTTTTTTGAATATAATCTAAAGCTTGCTTTTGTTTATCAGATACTTCTTCTTTAACAATTGTAAACTTATTACTTCCTGGCAAGTAATCAATAATCTTATTTTTGTCAGCACCCTTTAAGGCAGATTCACTTTCAGCAGAGCAAGGAATAATTAATAAATTTGGAAATTCTTTTTGTATTCTCTCTAAATTGTCAACGCTACCAGGCACATCAATTTTATTTGCAGCAATAATAATTGGTTTGGATAGTTCCCTTATTTTTTGTGTAAACTGTAATAACTCTTCATCTGACCAATCAGAAATATTTTTATCAAAAAGATTATTATTTCTTAAAGCTATAGATATTTCCTCTTCTTTTGAACCTAAAGTCGCTTTTAGATATTCACTTAAAACTGTTAATGTCTTTTGTTTCTGTACTCTTTGGGTAGTTCCAATCTTCACAAAATTCTTTTTAAAGATTCCAAACAACCATTGTTCAATTTCCTTTAACAAAAATTTAATTTCAAGTGTAGGATCATAACTTCCTCTAGGTATATTTTTTCCTTCTTCATCAGTTGATCCTGAAACATCAATTACCTGTATTAAAGCATCTGCTTGATTTAGATCTGTTAAAAACTTATTTCCAAGCCCTCTTCCTTGACTAGCTCCTGGCACAAGTCCAGCAACATCAATTAAGTCAACTGGTATAAATCTAATATGGTTCTTACAAAAGCCATGTCTTGGGTTACATTGCACTTTTAGTTCTACATCCACGCAAGGATTATTTCTTACAAAACCAATTCCTTTGTTTGGTTCAATTGTTGTAAATGGATAGTTTGCAGACTCAGCATCCATTAAAGTCATTGCTCTAAAAAAAGTTGTCTTTCCAACATTTGGTTTTCCAATAATTCCAATTAACATAATCTTCTCTTTTTATTCTTATATTCTTTATTTATTATTTTTACTTATCAATTATTTTTACTTATCAATTATTAATTTAATATACAAAAGGTTTAAAAGAAAGTATTAAATATAAGTTTTGACTATAATAGTAGTTGTGTAGTAACAAGAATATTAATTACAATTGTAAATTTAAAATTAATTTAAGATTATAAGAGGCTTGAAGATTTTGAAGTTAAAAAGAAATGCAAAAATTTCAATGTTTGTTTTTATAATTGTAGCTGTATTGATTGTTCTTGCAGGGTTTTTAAATTTGTTTTTAAATAGTTCTGATGGATATAAAAAGAATGAAAAAATTGCAATTGAGAATTGTATTACTTTGTGTAACTTAGAGGTTAGTAAAGGAACTCTACTTAATGATGGGCCTTGCCTTTCTGAAGAAATTGCTCCTGGATGGGTTTGTGATGTTGCCCATAGCCCAAGAATTGATTTAATTGATAATAATCCTAATAATCGTTGTGAAAATTATGGGAAGAAAGGCACTAAACATTATGTGGAAGTTACAGAAAAGTGTAAATTAATTAAAGCTAAATAATTTGTTTTCTGCAAATTATGTTTTCTTACTTTTTCAATTATTTAATTGTGGGTTATAATTAATAAAATTTACTCTTTTAAAGGTCTATAATTGTTTGGTTTTAGATTTAAGCTGTTTCTAGATTAAAAATTCTAATTTAATTGAATTTATAAGTTTCTTTTAAAAAATTTCTGAAAATCACTTAGGAACTCAACCAACCTCTTTATAAACTTACCTATCCACTAACTTATATTACCCAAGATAAGATTTTTTATCTTGAGTTTGACCGTAATTCTAATATTAAAAGTCTTTAATTTATTAAGGGCTTTTTCGGGATGAGAAAAGTAGGTGTTTATTCTCACGCAAGTTTTTTGTAAAAATGATTCTTAAATTTTTGTTAAGCCAATTAATGGATAACTTGGCTTGTGGACTGATGAAGGGCGTGGCAAGCTGCGATAAGCTTGGGGTAGGTGCATGCAACCGTCGATCCCAAGATGCCTGAATGATTCACTTATTGAAAAATAGGTGAAGGGGAACCCAGGGAATTGAAGCATCTTAGTACCTGGTGGAAAAGAAAACAATAGTGATTTTGTTAGTAGGGTCGACCGAAAGCAAAGAAGAACAAACCGAATCTCTTATAGTAATGTAGGAGACATGTGGTGTGACCTAGTTACTTCTTGAATATTGAAATCGAAGAAATCTGGAAAGATTTACCATAGAGGGTGATAGTCCTGTAGATGTTAATTATTCGAGAAGATTGCTGGAGTTCAAGAGTACTGCGCGTTGGATATCGCGTAGAAATACAGCAGACATTTACTGCTAATTCTAAATATACCACAAGACCGATAGTAAACGAGTACTGTGAAGGAATGTTGAAAAGTACCCTTAACGGGGGGTTAAAAGCACTTGAAATTAATTGGTTATAGTTCGAGTATGGCCTGAAAGGAATGAAGATAATTAATAAGTGATAATGGGTAACTGTTAAAGCGTCAATTATCTGATCAGGGTCGTACTTTCCGTCAAGAAGCACGGGCGAGGGAGTTAGTATATGTGGCAAGACAAGGTGACTTAAATCACTGTGTCGTAGGGAAACCAATTTGTCGCAAGATTCTGAGGACAGAGGTGTTAACTGTGCCTTTAGTCACATAAACTAGACCCGAAACCAGGTGATAAACTCCTGAGCAAGGTGAAACCAACCAACTGGTTGGTGGAGGCCTGAAGCGATACTAGTCTAACTGTTCGTATGACTTGGGAGTAGGACTGATAAGGTAATCTAACCTGGTGATAGCGGGCTCCTATCGAAATAACTCTAAGGTTAGCCTGAGTGGAGATAAATAATGGGGTAGAGATACTGATTAGGAAGTACTGGGGAGAAATTCTCACCTTTCTTGTCAAACTCCGAATCTATTATTATCTTAGAAGCTTAGAGTAGGGGATGGGGGGTAAGCCTCTATTCCAAAAGGGAAAAAACCCAAACTACGATTAAGGTCCTTAAATACAGATTAAGTGTAAATGCGAAAGGAGTAGTTCTCCTAAGACAATTGGGAGGTAGGCTTAGAAGCAGCCATCCTTTAAAGAGTGCGTTATAGCTCACCAATCTAGGTGAATTGCCCTGAAAATTAACGGGGCTAAATCTGTTACCGATATCGTGGAGCACGAGCCATCGTGATCTGGTAGATAGGTGTTTTGATAGAGCAGAAGGTAGGCGGTAACGTCTGCTGGATCTGTCAAAGATATGGATCCTCGCGATAGTAACATCAAAGAAATGTGAGAATCATTTCCGCTGAAAGGGCAAGGGTTCCTTAGCACTAATTTTTAGCTAAGGGTAAGTCGATCCTAAGTCTCTTCGTAAATCGAAAAAGACGAAAGGGAAACAGGTTCATATTCCTGTACCGATAAAGCACGTGTGGCAACGCAAGTATAATTTTTAACATTTTTGGCAGGGTAGTGTATGCTTGTCTGCATATTTAAATGTTATAAATCTCTGGAGAATTATAATGATGAGAAAGAGATTAAAGGCATGAATAGGAGAAATCTATTATCGAGGCCAAGAATCTATGAAAAGAAAATTATACAGTGTTTTATTGTTCGTACCAAGAACTGAGAAAGGTGTCCCTAGCTGAGTAGGCTAAAGCGTAATAGGAGAATAAAGTTAAGGGAATTCGGCAAATTAGCCCTGTATCTTCGGTAGAAGGGGTGCTTACGGTTGCGTAAACTGTAAGTCTAAGTAACTAAGATGGTCCGACTGTTTATCAAAAACACAGGTGACTGCTAGCCGGAAACGGTGTGTATAGTCACTGACTTCTGCTCACTGCTAGTACGTGAACGCCAGGTTCAACTGGTCTAAGCGCTGGTAAAGAGCGGGCCTAACTCTGAGGCTCTCATGGTAGCGTAATACCTTGCCGATTAAATGTCGGCTTGCACCAAGGAAGTAACGAGATCGTCACTGTCCCTAACTTTAACCTAGTGAACTTGCTTGCGTGGTGAATAAGCCACGAACAACCAATGGGAGGATAAGACCCCACGGAGGTTTACCACAGTCTGATGTTGTTATACTATTCTTACTATAGAGCGTAGATGGGAGTCGCTTAAGCTGCTTTCGCTAGGAAGTAGTTAGACACCAATGTAACACCATCTAGTAGGAAAAGTATAGCTCACGTCTATATGGCGGACAGCATTTGATTTGGTGGTTGGACTGGGGCGGTACACCCCTGAAAGGATATCAGGGGTGTCCAAAGGTCTGCTCAGGCTGGTCAGAAATCAGCCGTAGAGGACAAAACCAAAAGCAGGCTTAACAATGTTCCCAAAAGCACGGAACGTTGGAAGGAAACTTGGGTTTAGCGAACGCTAGTGTCCCTATTTATGGGGGCCTAGTCTGACAGTGAACTTACCCTGGGGGTAACTGGGTTGTCGCGGGTAAGAGTTCACATCGACCCCGCGGTTTGCTACCTCGCTGTCGGCTTACGGCATCCTGGCTGTGCACAAGTAGCCAAGGGTGGAGGTGTTCACTCATTAAAGCCGTACATTAGCTGGGTTAAGAACGATGCGAGTCAGTTTGGTTCCTATCTATTGGTTGTGTTGGTTGTCTGAGGGTAAGATTTGTTTAGTACGAGAGGAACGATGAGTCGCAGCCTCTGGTGTGTGGATTGTCTGACAAGGCATGTCTGGTAGCTACGCTGTATTCGATAAGTGCTGAAAGCATCTAAGCACGAAGCGAAACCTAAAAATAGATAGCCATTCTTGCAGAAATGTGAGACGAAGACTCCGGAAGAAGACCGGTTTGATAGATCAGTAGTGTAAGTTTCGAGCTTTCGGGCGAGTAATTAAGCTTTCTGATACTAAGAGTCTGAGGAAAATTTAAGAATTTTGCAAAAACCTTGTTCGTGGAGAATAAACACCTACTTTTTAAGTCTTTATTAGAATATACTGGTTTTTACTTTTTTTATTTTTTTAATTATTCTAATTTATCTTTCTCTTTTTTAATTTAATTAAATTATTTTTTTAAGTTTTTTAAATTACAATTTCTGAATTATTAGTTTAACTCTAGGGTTAAAAAGACTTACGTTACATAATTTTAATGATGTTAGAAAAAATCAATTTTGTAGAAGTAAGTAAAGTTCATCCTGCTTTTTCAGGTTTGTTAGTTGATTGGTCAATTGGGTCAAGAGAGATAACAGCAACCATAACTAATCTAATTATAAAAAATAATATCTTTGTTGTATCTAACAAATTGATTTTAAATAATCTAAACACACAGTATGCTTTTGAAAAAGAATTCTTACAAATAATTTTTGAAAATAAAAAGGAGTTAAGCTTTTTAGAGTTGTCAAGTAATGCCTACAATAAATATTATAGAAAGCTACTAACTTTAATTTCAAAAGCACTAGTAACAGAAGGATATGTTGTTGAAAATGTGCACGATGTTATTGTAAGTAATTTAAAGAACAAATATTCAAAGAATTTAAATCAAAAGGCAGTGATTGTTTTTTTAAAATTGTTTAGTTCTAAATCATCTAATTCAATATCTTTTGGAATTGGAGACAAGTGGATAAGTAAGTTGGGTGTTGGTAATTCATCTATTAATAATTACTTAGAAAGATATGGTAAATCTTCTGATTTTGTATACAATTACTTTGATTTAAATAAGTTCTTGTTAGATTTAGAAATAGACAAAAATAGGAAATAGGTTTAAAAGAAAAGGTATAAAAATTGGGAATTAAAATATTTAAATATTAAATTTAAAAGAAATGGTGTTATGAAAAAGGTATCTAAGATCTATAACTTTTTACTTGTAGAGTATGGTTATCAAGGTTGGTGGCCACTTAGTGATGTTTATAGAAAAACAAATAATTTTTATCACCCAAACAATTATAATTTTCCAAAAAATAAAAAACAAAGATTTGAAATCTGTTTAGGCTGTATTCTTACTCAAAACACCTCTTGGAAAAATGTAGAAATTGGAATTAAAAACTTAAAGGAAAATAAGTTATTTAAATCAAGAAGATTATTAAATTATGATTTAGAAAAATTAAAAGAACTAATAAAGCCTTGCGGGTATTATAATCAGAAAACAGAATATATAATTGAGTTTACTAAATTCTATATGGCTAACAGAAGAAAAGATTTTGCAAGAGAAAATTTATTAAAAGTAAAAGGCGTTGGTCCTGAAACTGCTGATTCAATGCTACTTTATGCTTTTAAAAAACCTAACTTCGTTGTTGACACCTACACTAAAAGAATTCTTCTAAATTTAAAAATTTGTAAAGAAGAAGATGATTATTACACTATTCAAAGATTATTTTTAGAAAATATAAATATTGAAAATATAAAAGAGAAAGTAAACTATTTTCAAGAATATCATGCTCTACTTGTTAGACATGCGAAAAAATATTATAGAAGAAAAGAAGATTATAAAAAAGATCCTCTTATTAATATTCTAAAATAATTTAAATTTTAGAAATAAGTTATTTAGAATATTTTTCTACAAACAAAACTAAAGCATTTGTTGAATATAAAATAATTACTAAATATAAAATTGATCTTATTATTAAACTAGCTGGTTCATTATAAAAAAATATTACAGAATATAAAAAATCTACAAGATAATATATGATGTAAATAAACACCATTAAAAATATAATAAAAACGATTGATAATATAAATCTTCTTTTAACAAATTCCCAAGAATCCTTTAAAGCATTAGAAATTGTGTAGGTGTTTAAACCTAACTTAACTGCTGCAAAGGTAAACACGAATAAAGCTGCAATCAAACAAAGCCCAAGTATTATTAAAAGAATTATAGTAAAGATATTAATAAATGACATCAATAATGAAAAGATTAAGGAGAATACAATAATAACTAAGAAAAGTAGTATTGTAAAAACTAACACTTTAGAAAAACCCTTTCCAAAACTTTCCTTCTTTTTACTTGCTGATAGACTAACAATATAAACTAAATAATTAATTATAAATAAAGATGCAAACCAAACCAAAATAATTAAAATTGTTTCAAAGCCATAGAAGTTAATAAAAAATTTAAACATATTAATTATGGACATGTCAAGAACATTTTGTTGCAAAAGAATAATCTTTTCAGTTATGTAACTTTGAGTAAAAATATTAAACAAAACATATATGGCTGCAATAATTAGCATATAAAAAAAAAATATTTTCTTTTTAAAAAAATTCCAAGCCTTAAAGTATAATTCAAACATTTTATTCTTTTCCTATTTTATTTTCTAATAATTTCTAAATTTGTTCTTTTTGTATATGTCTTTTGATTTAAAATATATTCAATATTAAAGCTATATGTTCCTTCTATAATATTGTCTTTGTTTTTTGGTCTAACGTCACAGTAGATTGTTCTCTTGTTCTTTGCAGACATTATTGGAATTGTAATTGTATTATAATTGGTTGAGTCTTTACAAAATATAATAAAATTATCTTCTATAGATTCAATATTAACAACTGCATCTTGTATGTCTATTGCAGTATTATTCTTAATAGTAATTTCTAAAATTGAATTTGTTTTTTTAATTAAATTTAATGGGTTTTTATCAAACTTAACTTTAATTGGGTTCTTTGTTAAGAAGTTATCCCAATCTATTTTGGTAATAAAAAATATTAATAGAATTAAAAAAACAATAGACACTATAATTATAATTAAAGTTTTAGATTTTAAAAAATCAAATTTATTTTCTTTATATATACTCATATTTATATCATTTTTTAACTTATGTCTAAAATATTATATACAATAGTCTTTTTATATCTTATTTTTTAAAGGATCTACTTTTAATGTATGATTTCCTTTCATTTATATAGTTTAGTATTTCATTTATATACTTTTCTATGTATATAATATATAGTAAATCATAACTATTTTTTAGTTAAACACATATACAAATTTATAAAATTTAAAGGTGAATTTTTATGGGATTAAGACCAGGCCGTTGTTACAATAAGAATGTAAAGAAAAGAGCTTATACAAGAGTTGCAAAAAAAGTGCATAGAAAAAACTATGTTGGTGGAATACCAGGTCTAAAGATCAGACAGTTCCATATGGGTTTTGGAGACAGAAGCTATACTCATGTTGTTCATTATGCTGTTACAGAAAAGATACAGATTAGAGATAATGCTTTAGAGTCTGCGAGAACAACTATTGTAAGACAATTAAATAAAAAATTAACTGCTCAAAATTTCTATATGAAATTAAGAGTTTATCCACAATTTTTCTTAAGAGAAAATAAACAAGCACAAGGTGCACATGCCGACAGAATACAGCAAGGTATGAGTTCATGTCCTTTTGGAAAAGTTGTTGGTGCTGCATCAAGAGTAAGACCTAATCAAAAGATATTTAGTATACTTGTTGATGAGCAAAATATTCCAGTTGTTAAAGAAAGCTTAAACAAAGTGAATGCTAAGTTTCCTACAAAAATGAAAATTATAATTGAAGAAAATAAAGATTCATTAAAGTCTGTTGGAACAACAAAGAAGAGAAGAAAATTATTAAAGGCAGCTGAAGAAGAAACAAAAGCAGCAGAAGCTACAAAGGCAGCGTTAAAAGATGCTAAAAAAACTGTTGAGAAGAAAGATTCAAAAGCTTCAACAGGAAAAGATGCTGGTGGTAAGAAAGATGCTGGTGCTAAGAAGGATGATAAGAAAAAGAAGTAAAATTCTTTTCTTTTCTTCTTTTTTAATTTTCAATATAATTAAAGTTATAGATGTTTTATGTACTTATTTTTACTTGGAAGAGATTATAAATTATCAAAATTAGAATTAATTGTTTATTTAAAAACCTTAGAAGTAAAATATTCTATAATCTCTGACCATGACAAATACCTATTCATTAATTTCTTTCAAAAAATAAATTTAAATAAAGTTATAACTGATCTTGGTGGAACTACAAGAATTGCAAAAATATTTCATAAGTCTGAAAAAATAGATTCTAATTTTATTAATTACTTAGATTTAGATACTCCTAAAAAATTTAATTATTCTGTTTCCTCAATTGATATAGAGGAGAAAAACATAGAATCAATCTTAATTATTTTAAAAGAATATTATAAGTCAATCAAATCAAAAGCAGTTTATAAAAAACCAAGAAAATTTAAAAAAGAAAGATTAACAATTGTAAATCCTGATAATTATTTTTCTTGGAAATTAGATGAGGGTTTTGAATTGTTTGTAATTAAAGAAAAAAATATTTATTATTTTGCAAAAACTGTTTTTTCCTCTAGTTCTAAAGAAAATAGATTTAAAGACACTAATAGACCTTTAAAAAAAAACCTACACACAACTTCCTTTAGACTTGCAAGGATTATGGTTAATCTCTTAGGTCTAGAAAAAAATAAAACAATTCTTGATCCTTTTTGTGGAACTGGAACCTTTCTAATTGAAGGATTGATTAGAAATTATAATGTTATTGGTGTTGATAAAAATACTGAGATGGCAGAAATTTCTTTAAGAAATTTAAATTGGGCTCAAAAGGAATTTAAGTTTAATAATACTTATAAAGTTATTACTGGGAATTCAACTAAAATTAAATTTAAAGCAGATGCTTGTGTCTTTGAACCATTTATGGGTCCTTTTTTAGACAATTTGCCAAACACTTTTAGAGCTCAAAAAATAGTGTCTAACTTAAGTGTGCTTTATTCTGATCTGTTTGAAAATTTAAATTCAAATTTAAAAAGAAATTCTGTTGTTGTTTTTATTTTGCCTGAATTTAGGACTTTTGATAACAAGATTGTTAATGTTTCTGAAAATGTTTTTTTAAAAAATAATTTTAAAAAATTAGATGTACAGTCACTAGATGGAGATATAAAGCTTGAAAATCCAATTTTTTATACAACTCCAAATGGTTCTAAGATAAACAGGTATATTTATATTTTAAAAAGAAATTAAAAAAAGGGGTGGATTATTTATGGAGAGAAGTTTAATTATTTTTAAACCAGATTCTTTAAATAGAGCTTTGGTTGGAGAAATTTTACATAGGTTTGAAAGAAAGGGGCTAAAGATTATTGGAATGAAGATGACTTACTTAGATGATGATCTTTTAGGTCAACATTATTTTCATCTAAAAGACAAACCTTTCTTTCCAAGATTAAAAAGATTTATGCAAAGTGCACCTTCTATTGTAGCTGTTTTAGAAGGAAACAATGTTATTGAAGTTGTTAGAAATCTTGTAGGTGTTACAAGAGGTTATGAAGCACTTTCTGGAACTGTGAGAGGAGATTATTCTTTATCAGGGCAGTGTAATGTTATTCATGCCTCAGATTCACCAGTAAATGCAGAACTAGAAATTTCTAGGTTTTTTAATCATGATGAATTATTTAATTATGAGAAGATTGATTTAGAATATATTTATGCAGAAGACGAATTATAATTTTTTGTTTTTTTAATTTAATTTTTTTTAAAATAGATATATTTAAAAAGATTATAATATAGTATATACAATGGTTTATTAAAAAAAAGGGGGAATAATTTATGTTAAATTTATTAAATATAGGTGTGCAAGATTTTAGCATGGCTGCTCTTGGAGCATTTATAGCTAGTATGGCAATATTCTTTTTGTTAATTGGAATTGCAATATATGTTTATTTTGCATTAACATTAAGTACAATTGCAAAAAAGTTAGGTTATGAATATCATTGGCTAGCTTGGATTCCAGTTGCAAATTTGTTTTTGTATCCAATATTAGCTAAAAAACATTGGGCATTAGGTTTTTTGTTTTTAATTCCAATTGCAAATGTAGTTTTATATTTTGTTTGGAAGTGGCAAATTTATGAATTAAGAAATTATCCTGGTTGGTTAAGTCTGGTATTAATTTTAAGTATAGTCCCATTATTAAACGTTTTAGCATTTATTGCTGAATTGGTAATTGTTGGACTTGTAGCTTGGAAAGATAGATAAGTTGGTAATTTCTTTTCCTTTTTTTCTTTTCTTTTATTTCAAATTTGGTTATATATGTTAGAAGCAGTGGTTTTTGATTTTGATGGAGTGATTTATAATTCTCCACATTATATTTATTTAGCAAGAAAAAACTTTTTTAAAAAGTATGATATTGATTTTTTAAAAAAAGATTTTAAGAAATATCTTGCAATGGTAACTTCTGATTTTGTTAGACAAATAAATGAAGAGAATAAAGCAAACATCACTCTTAAAGAATTAAACCTTTTTACAAGAAAAGAAGTAACTAAGTTAATGGTTAATAACCATATTCTTAAACCAGGAATTAAAAAATTATTAGATACTCTTAAAAAAAATAAAATAAAAGTAGCAATTGCTTCTTCAAATGAAAAAGAAACAATTAAAGAAGATTTAAAAAAACTAGGTTTGTTAGAATATTTTAAAATTATAGTTTCTAAAGAAGATGTTACTAAACGAAAACCTGATCCTGAATCTTTTAGACTTGCTTGTAAGAAGTTGAATGTTAATCCACTTTTTTGTGTTGGAATTGAGGATAGTCCTTTAGGTGTTGTAAGTATTAACAAGGCAGGACTAAAATCAATTGCTTTAATTTCTGAATTCACAAACAAGACTGATTTTAAGAAAGTTGATGCTAATTTAATTATTAATTCTGTTGAAGAATTGAGTTTATCTAAATTAAAAAAATTAATAAATTAATTTGTAATTTATATGTTTTTAATTATAATTGTTTAAACTATATAAATTATAAAAATAAAATTTAGTTGATGATTAAAATATGAAAGAAGTTAAAGATTATTATAATACCTTTCAATATCCAAAAATTAACTTGTTTACAAATAAACAAAAAAAGAAACATAAAAAATTAATATTAAAAATACTTTCTTATGGAAAGATTTTTTTAAAAGATATTGATCAAAAAAAGATTTTAGATGCTGGGTGTGGAACTGGAGAAAAGGCAGTTTTTTTGCTAAAAATGGTGGGAAAGTTATAGCTATTGACTTTACAGAAAATCAATTAAAGGTTGCAAAGGATTATGCAAAAAGAGTAGGTGTAGACAATAAAATTATTTTTAAACAAAAAGATATTATTAACTCTTCTTTAAAAGACTTAGAAAAGTTTGATATAATTATTTGCACAGGTGTTTTACATCATACAGAAGATGCTTATAAGGGTTTTTTAAATTTGGTTGGTTTATTAGAAAGAAATGGAATTATAATTGTTGGACTATATCATAAATATGCAAGATGGAGATTTAGATTTATTAGATTTTTATTACATTTGTTTGTTTCTAAAGATTATAAGAAACTAGATTTGTGGTTTGAGAAAAATAATTTCTTTGCAAGATTTTTAAAGAGAGCTCCAAAGAATTCAGTTTATGATAGATATTTGGTGCCTTTTGAGTCTTACCATACCTTAAGAGAAGTAAAGGGTTGGTTTAAAAAAAATAATTTAAAATTTGTTGAAAATTCAAAGAATGTAGATGGTTTTGAAATATTTAAAATATTTGAAAGAAAAACTTTGTTTTTTGTAAGTGGACATAAAAATAAATAACTGGAGGTTTTTAATTATGATAGAATCTGATAAGGAGAGACAAGCTCCTAAAAATCTTGATGAAACAGAATTAACTCATCTTGTAAGATACAAGTTTGCACTTGATTTTATTTCTGATGATGATGTTGTTTTAGATGCACCTTGTGGGAGTGGGTATGGAACAAATCTTTTAACTAAAAAATCAAAAAAAGTTTATGGGGTTGATATTTTTCAACCAGCAATTGATCATGCTAATGAACTGTTTTTAAATGATTATAATTGTTTTTTTGCTTGTGATGTCTTAGACATGTCTATGTTTGTAGATTATAATTTTAGTGTGGTTGTTTCTTTTGAAGGTATTGAGCATGTTAGAGACCCTGATAAATTTTTATTAGAAATAAAGAGAATTTTAACACCTGATGGTATGTTAATTATTTCAACTCCTAAAAAACCACATGGTTCTCCTTTTCACATAGTTGAGTTTACATTAGATGAATTTAAAAAAATATTATCTAAATATTTTGTAATTGAAAAAATGTATGGTCAGATTTACACAGATATTTTTGATTTGGAAAAAAAGAAAGTAAATTTAGATGACTACAAACATTTTAATTTTATTGCAGTTTGTAGAAATGGAGAAATTTAATTTTTTTTGTTTTTAATAAAAGGTTTTTAAAAAGAAAAAAATTGAAAGATATGGAAAAAAACTATTCCATATTTTTGTAACATAACCACCAATCATAGCATGAATCCTTATATTCTTCCTTTCTCTTTTTTGCTGTTTCTACATCTTTTGCAGGAGGAATTATTACTTTGTTTTTAAATAACAGATTGTTTGGCCAATTTTCAGGCATTGCAACTTTATGTTTGTCTGAGTATTGTAGTGCTTTTAAAGATCTAATGATTTCATCTACACTTCTTCCTATCTCTTGTGGGTAATACATGATAAGTCTTATAATACCTCTTGGATCAATGATAAAAACAGCTCTTACAGTGTTTGTGCCAGTGTTTGGATGCAGCATACCTAGCTTGTTTGCAACTTTACCATGGTCAGCAATTATTGGAAAATTAATTTCTTGATCTAAATTATCTTCAATCCATTCTGCCCATTTTATATGTGAAAAAACTTGATCCATTGATAGACCAATTAATTCTGTGTTTATTTCATCAAATTCTTTTTTTCTTTTTGCAAAAGAATAGAACTCTGTGGTGCATACTGGTGTGAAGTCTCCAGGATGACTAAATAAAACTAACCATTTATCTTTGTAATCATTTGGTAAACTCTTTGTTCCAAAAGTTGTTTGAACCTCAATTTCAGGAAACTTGTCTCCAATTAAGGGAAATTTGTTTTCATTTTCTTTTTCATTCATAATTATCACCTTTTTTAATCATAAATATATTATATATCAAACAATTTAAAAATACTTGTATGTTTGTTCAATTGTGGTTGATTTAAACAAACCATATTATTTATAAATTTATTTATGTATATTAGAATTATGTTTTGGTTGCATAAGGTTGTGCTAAGGTTATTTATTTTAATATTTTTTATGTTTTGTTTAGTTCCTATATTGTATTCTTTGGATTTTAATATTTCTAGTTTAGGTAATAACTTAGGTTTAGATTATGTAAACATTGATACTAACCAGGCAATTTTTAGAATTGATATTGATAGTGATTTTTATCCATTTGATTTAAATTTAATTTCTTTAGATATTAATTCTTTTAATTTCTATGAAGACTTTTTACTTTTTAAGGACACAAATGTTAATGGTTTATTTGATTCTAATGATTCTGTTTTAGATGTTAATTTAGTTTATTCTAACTTTTCAAATAATAATTATGATTTAAATATTATTTGCGATTTAGAAATTGATTCTAATCTTTCTTTTTTTGTGGTTGTTAATTTAAATTCAGGGGTTGGAAGTATAATTGATTTTAATGTTGTTGATGTTATTTCTTCTGTAGATGGAAATATTAATTATTTAGATGATAGAGAATTTTTGATTGTGCCTAAACACATAGTTAATAGAGGAAATGTTTTTTATAATTCAGTGTTTTTAGATTATTATTCTTTTTCTGATATTAATGGAGATTATGTTTCTGATATTTATTCTTTAAATTCTGTTTTAGATTTTGATATTTTTAGTTTGTATATTGATGGGAATGATTATAGGGATTATAATTTTGGTATTAGTGTTGGGGATTATAATAGAGAAGATCTTGGTCATTTATATTTTGATTTGGGGGAAGGTGTAATAAACATTTCAAATAATAATAATTTTAATATAGACTTTAATATTTTTAATTTTAATATAATTGATGATTATTATTATCTTGTGGATGGTAATAGTTTGTATATTTTTGATTATAATGTTGAGGTTTTTAATTACAATCTAATATCTTCTATAGATACAAATGATGTAATATATGCAGTAGACACTTATGATTATAATTTTCATTCATATTTATTTTTAGCAAATAATAGTAATGGGATTGTGATATATGATATAACTGATGAGAATATTTTAGATGTTAATAATAATTATGTTGGAAATGTTGTTTATCCTGATTTTAATACCACTTATTTAGAATCATTTAAGACACCTAGTGATTTGGACTATATGATAGTGTCTGTTTTAGGCTCTAAATTAGGTGGTCCTCTTTTTTATAAAATTGATGATTTAATTGAATTGAATGGAGCTATTAACTCAAACCAGAAAAAATTTAGTAATTTAAGAAAGAATTTAATAGACACTTACTTTAATGACCTTGACAGAAACACACTATCTGTAAGTTTTAAAAATAAAGAACAACATTTTAAAGTTGAATATGCTTATAACTTAGATGAACTCTATTTTACAGGAAATAGTGCTGATAAAGAAAAGTCCTACTCTTCCTTATTTAGATTAAATAATAGAATGTTTGCAATTAACTTTGATAGAAACCAAATTGACAGTTTTAATTATGATGATTTTTATGATGTGACTTCTCCACTCCCAATCTCATCATATACACCTTCTCAAAGTATCTTTGCAATTACACCTTATAATGACACAAATAGAATGTTTGTTTTACTTGAAAATAAAATAGAAGTTTTAGAGTATAATTTTTTAGATGATAATTTTTACTTAGATTATACCTTTGAAAACATTAATACTGATGTTTCAAATGTTTACCAAAAAATGAAATTTATAAACTACACATTATTTGTTGGACAAGCAAATAGCTTTTCATCATTTGATCTCAGATTTGATGATCTTAATTTCATCTCTTACTATTATATCCCACCCATAAAAACCTCTAATCTATTTTTATCAGAACATAATATTGATTACGAACTTTACAATAACATAAATTTTGATGGAAACATTAATCTTTATTTTAAACTATACGATTATAATATAGAAATAAACAACTCAACCTTTACACCCTACCCCTCAAACATCTACTTTAAAGATTCAGAAAATTCTTATACAATTATTGATGATCTTTTACTTGCCCAACAATTTGCTATAGAACTACAAATAGAATCTATGATTGTCAATATACCTTTAATATAAAAAACATTAACAACAATCAAAATATAGTGTATAGTAATAACTACGACATTTATCTAGATATTCCAAGCATCAACTACTCTATAAGCACTCCCTTTAAATTTAATTTAATAAATTTGTCTTCAGGAAATAATGGTGGTGGGTCAAGTGGAACTAATAGTAGTCAAGGTGGTGGTAGTGAATCATCTTCTCCAACTCCTTCTCCAGAAACTCAAGAAGATTTAAGAAATAAAAAGATATCAAATTTACAACTTTTAGAAAAAGAATATAATTCTCTAAAAGAACAATTTGAAAATTATCTTTTAAATCTCCCAACAATTAATTTCGATATAAATAAAGATTTACCACTAACCCAATTTAATACAGAATATGATATAATAATTTCCAATTATGAAAAATTACCTAAAATTAATATTAAGGATAGAAAAGAAATAACAATTCCATTACCTCTATCTTTATTAGATTTTAATATCTTAGATTACAATTACAAAATTACTTCAAAAAGATTATTTAAATTTTACACAGAAATAGATTATATTGATTCTAATAATATAAAAAATAAATATTTATTTTTTGAAATTATAATTGATGAAAATGAAGTGATTGATAAAAACACTCAAGTAATTTTAGATTATATTTATGACTTAAATATTCTAAAATCTAAACCATCTGTAGCTTCTTTTAATAACTCTTTTATTAAGTTTACAAATGATGTTAATTATTTAGTTGATTTAAATAGTTTGAAAGATTCTTTCTATCTTCCAATATCTTTTTCTAAAGAAATTAATAAAGATAATTTAGATGATTATAATGTAGATATTTTTAATTCTAATAATACTTATTCTAAAACACAAGGTAGATATAATATAATTAAATATTTAAAATATATATTATTTACTATACTTATCCTTCTTATAATCTATTTTTTATTTTTCTTTAAAAAAGGATTTGTAATTAAAAAAATAAAGCAATATTTTATAAGAAATAAAGACTTTAGATTTATGTTTAAAAAGAAAATAAAATTACAAAAACCTAAGATATTTAATAAAAAAATAAACCCTGATTTGAAAAATAAATTAGAGTCAAAAAAAAGAGAAATTATAAAATAGGTGTGCTAATATCTTGTGAAAAAAATAAAACTAAGTTGTTTAAAAAAAGATAAAGCTGTTAAAAAAAAGATAAAATTAAAATAAAGGAAAAGATGAAAAAGAAAAAAAGTTTTTTTAAGCAATAATCATTGGTTTTGGTTCCTTTTTTGCTGTTTCCTCTATAATTTTTTCTTTAACCAAATTTCTTGTAACATTTCTATCTTTTTCATTTATTCCAAAACTAAGGTCTTTTATAATCTTAAATCTAATTGTAACTTCTTTGTCTGCAAAGCCTTTAAGTAAAACTCCACTAATAACATGAATAGCATCTTTCTCTAAAGAAACATTTATGTCTCCAAAGTAGTCATTCTTCATCTTATTAAACTCACCAGAAACTTGTTTAATCTTTAAACTTTGATCAATTAGCCTTTGTCTAAGAGTTCCAGCTTTTGATACAGCCATTCTTGTGTTTTTAAGTCTTCCCTCTGCTGACAACAATACTGCCTTTTTAATATTTTGCTCTTTAAATGCTTGTTCTATGCTAGAGATTACTTCATCTTCATCATCTAATATTATAGTTAAGTAACTATCATTTTTACCTCTAATTTCGTGCATTCCACTTTGAATCATATATATCTACTTTCCTTTTTCATTTTTAGATAAAAATATTCTTTAAACAATATCTATATATAGTATAGAAAACTATTTAAATCATTTTAAAATATGTTTTAGGTTCTTTTTCTCAATAGTCCTCTTAATTATTTCCTCAACAATCTTAATTGTAGAAATAATCTTAATTTTGTCCATTTTTTGAAACTGATGAGAAACCACATAAATTTGTTTAATTACTGACTTTTCAATAACACTAATTGCTTTTTTATCTACAATTCCATGTGTTGAGAGAACATAAATATCTTTTGCTCCTTTCAAAGTTAAATAATTTGCATATTCTGAGAGATTAACTCCAGTATTAATTGTGTCAACTATAATTAAAATCTCCTTACCATTAATATTTTCTGAAATTTTAAAAATAACCTTATTATTTTTATCTTCTTTTGTTGGAAAGATTGTATCTACATTTATCTTATTAGCAACATCTCTTGAAACTTCTTGTAATTCGTGATCAATTGTAGAAACAATTAAATTCTTTTTCCCTTGAAAATTATCTTCAATTACTTTAGAATAAAGATTTGTAAGCGGGATATTATATAATGGGATTTTTAAATAAAAACTAATCTTTGGAGAATAAAGTCCAAAAGTGTAAATCTTATCTACACTTGTTTCTTCTAAAAGCCTTGCAAACAAACTAAAATTTAATTTATATTCTGTTCTGTATTTACTTTTTGTGTAAGGTAAGTAAGAAGTTATTAAATAAATTTTCTCAGCTCCTTCCTTTTTAATTGCATCTGCTAAAAATAATAATTGCATAATTGATTCATTAACAGGGTGAGTAATATTGTATAATAAAAAAACCTTCTTATAGTTAATATAGCTCTGTACATCTACACTAGTCTCACTACCTTGAACACTTTTAACATTTATGTCCCCTAAAGTGATCCCTAATCTATTTGAAATAGTAATTGCCATTGGTCTTTCTTTGTTCCCAGCTAAAATTATATATTCATCATCCATCTTTAATTTCCTCTTACTATTATAATATGTTGTACATAAATGTTTTTAAAATCAATTATTCCTATAAAGTCTAACATTATCTTTATAAACTTTTGTTTATTATATATAATTGTTTAAAATTATAAAAATTAAATAAGATATGTACCTAAAATTAAAAAAAGAAGTTAAAGAGACACCTAAAGATTTCTTTCTAAATTGTCCATATTCTTTTCAACCTAAAGATATTAATACTGTTTTTTCTTGTATAAATTGTAAAGACCCACCTTGCTTAAAGGTATGTAAACAAAAGGCAATTTATTTTTCAACAAATAATATTGTTTCAATTGATCTATACTTATGTAATGGTTGTGGAGATTGTCTAAAGGCTTGCCCTCATCTTGCAATAATTATTAGAAACAAAAAAGCATACAAATGTGATCTTTGTTCAAATAGTTCCTTTTCAATGTTTTGTTATAAAAATAATCCTAAATATTTAGAGCTGGTTGAATCAATTGATGATTCTACAAAAAAAGAGATTATTAATAAATATCTTGGGTATATGATCTTAAATGATTATAAGACTATAAAAAACTATAATAAAGAAATAATTCAAGACTTACAAAATAAAAAAAGATATATTATTCCAAGCCCAAATTTAAGTTTAGATGAAGTATACCTAGTAAATTCAATTTTAGATAATTATAAGGTAAGAGAAGAGAAAGTAAAGTTAGAGGAAACATTAAAAATAAAAGATGAAATTGAAGAAGAATTGATTAACTTTTGTTATAAGAACAACTTAGAATTAGATCAAGAGCAATATGATTATATTTTAGATGCAACCTATAATAATTTACATTTTTTTGGACCTTTAACCTATTTATTAAATGATAAAAATTTAGAGGAAATTGCAATAATTGGAATCAACAAGGCAGTTTATGTTTATCATAGAAATTTTGGGTGGTTAGAAACTAATTTAATGTATATTTCTGAATCTATCTTAAAGGAGTTGGTTAACAAACTAGCTTGGTCTTCAAACAAATACATAACTTTAAAAAATCCAATTTTAGATACTTATTTAGAAGACAATTCAAGAGTTAATGCGATTATAAATCCAATAACAGAAAGTTGTTCAGTAACTATTAGAAAATTCTCACAAAAGCCATTTACAATCCATGATCTAGTTAAGTTTAATACAATTTCAAAAGAAGCACTTTCTTTTTTAAGTCTTGTATTTTTAACAGACTCAAATGTTTTTGTTGTGGGAAATACTGGTAGTGGAAAGACAACAACTTTAAATGTCTTTTTATCATTTGTTCCTGATTTTGAGAGGTTTGTTGTTGTTGAGGATGTTAGAGAAATTAGATTAAATCATAAGCATAAGATCTTTACCTTGGTTAATCAAGAACTTGGAATTACTCTCGATTCTTTGGTAATTAATACTTTGAGGATGAGGCCTGACAGAGTTGTTATTGGAGAAGTTAGATCTAAGGAGGATTCTAAATCTTTAATAGAGTCTATGCTTTGTGGGCAAGCAAAAGGAACTTATTCAACATTTCATGCTCAGTCAGTTAATGATTCTTTATTAAGATTAAAATCATATGGTATCTTAGAATCTGACCTAGGGGTTGTTGATATCATTATCTGTCAAAGAAGATACAATAGTTATAGAAAAGACACAATTACTGATTTAAGGACAATTTTTGAAATTAGTGAAGTTATTTTTGAAAAAAATAAATTAAGACTTAATGTACTTTATGAGTATGATATTAACAAAGAGAAGTTGGTTAAGAAAAATGAATCTATAAAAATATTTAATAAATTAAAGTTGTCTTTTGGAATTAAAAGTCTAGTTGATTTAAGAAAGTTAATTAAGAATAAAGAAAAGGAACTTTTTAAGTAATTTATATTTTTTTTGATTAAAAGTAAAGTTTATTAATATATTCTCCCTAATTTAAAATAGTAATATCTTAATTTAAAAATAGTAATATCTTAATTTAAAAATAGTAATATTTTAATTTAAAATAGTAGTATATAATAGTTTGATATTTATGGTTGATAGAGACATAATAAACTTTATAAAAAAAGAAAAAGAAAAAAATCTTTCTGAAAAAAAGATAAGAAAGGCTTTAATCAATGTTGGGTTTGAGAAGTCAGATGTAAAGTCAGCTTTTAAATATATTGAAGATGAACAAAAAACACTTAATAAATTAAAAAAAGATTTGTTAAACAATAAATTAGATTTGAAAAAAGAAGATTTGAAAAAAGAAGATTTAAAGAAAGAAGATTTGAAAAAAGAAGATTTAAAGAAAGATAAACAAGAAACACTTGAAAAATTAAAGAAGGACTTTGAGAAAAGTAAAGTCTCTAAAAATAAAGCTTTTGTAAACAACTCTTCTAAAGAAAATGATTTAGATGATGATTTAGATGATGATTTAGAGAATATAAGTTTTTTTACAGATGAATCTTTAATTAGTGATCCTATTAATAGTTCAAGTAAGAACAATTCTGATAACTTAAATAAAAATTATTTTGACAATTCAAATAAGAATGACTTGAGTAGTTCAATTAAGAACAATAACTTATCAACTGATGATAAAAAGAAATCAAAAGATCAAAAATTTTGGGACGATTATAAATTTGTACCTAAAAAGGAAAAACCAATTAATCCAGAATCATTTAATGTTAATTTTAAAGGAGCTGTTAAAAAAAATAAGTATAATTCTTATAAATCTGTGATTATGGATAGTTCTGAAAAAGGGAGATCTTTAAGTTCTTTTCAAAAAATGTTTTTAGTTTTTGGTTTACTTCTCTTTTTAGCAATTATCTTTTTTTTCTTTATTCCAAATAACTTTTTTAGTTTACACAAAACAACATCTCAATTAAATGAAAAATACTTAGAAAAACAAAAAGAAGTAGTTGTTACAGATTGTAATAGCTTAGATCAATATTCTTGTTATGCAAATCCAAAATGTGAAGTTGTTTATGACAGAACTGGTGGATATCTAACATATATTGAATGTAGGAGTACCTAGATGTCTGTATATTTACAGAAACCATTTCTATTTAAAAGTTTTTTTAAATTTTTAATAATCTATCTAATTGCAGCATTTATTTTATTATTAATTGATTTTACAATAATTATAATTACAGTGATCTATTATGTTTGGTTATTTGTAATAATCTTTTTAGTTTATTTTTCAATAACTTTTTTTATCTTAAAAATCAAATCCCAAAATTATAATAGATTAATCTTAAAGGACCTACCTTTCTTTCTAAACAATCTAGCAAATGATTTAGATAGAAACATGTCTTTAAAAATTGCTTTAGAGAATAAAGTAGACAATTCAATAATTGGAATGAAAGTAAAAAAAGCCTTGTCTTTAGTTAAAAAAGGGCATAGCTTAGAAAATGCACTTTATATTGTTTCAAAGGATTCTTATGACTTGAGTAGGACTTTTAATCAATTAATAGATATTTTAAGTGTTGGAAGTAAAAATAAAGCAACAAATTTAAGATTACTTGCAGAATCAATAACTGAAGAACAAAATTATTTAATTAAAAAGTATGCAACTAAATTAAACTTAATTACTTTAATTTTTGTAATTGTTTCTGCTGTTGTCCCTGCCATGTTTTTAATGTTTCTTTTGGTTGCAAGTAATTTTTTGGAGATAACATTTTCATCATTAACAGTAATTGTTGTTTCAGTTGTTTTATTTCCATTAATAGATATGTTTTTGTTATTGATCATGAAATCAAATAATCCATAGTTTAAGAGATTTAAATTTAGATATAAAAGATTGAATAAAGGCAGAAATATGATAAACAAGTTTTTTGAAGAAACAAATAAGATAATAGAAAGCAATTTAGTTTTGTTTATTTTAATTAATTTAGTTGTCATCTTCATATTTTATTTGTTTAACTTATCTATATTGTTCTCTGTAGCTTTAGCTTTGGCTTTAGACATCTTATTTATTATTTTTAAAATATTCTATATCCAATATCAATTTCAAGTAAGAAAAAAAGCTTTAGAAGTAGGCTTAATTGATGAAGTTTTAAAAATATCAAGTATTCCTAAAAAAGACATAAAGTTAGTTTTTTCTAAATTAATAAATTCAAATAATAAAATTATTTCAGAAGAATTTTTATGGGCATATAAAAAAATAGAAAAAGGGCATTCTTTAAAAGACATATTTTCTATTTTAAAGAAGAAATATAATTCAGAGATTTTAAATAGATTTTTAGATCTAATAATAACATCTGTAAACACAGGCTCTGTATCCTCACAGGACTATAAAAATTTAGCAAAAACTTTTTTAAAATCTAAAGAATTAATAAATGATAGAAAATCCTTACTTTTAATGCAAAAGTACACAATCATCTTTGCAGGAGGTTTAATAGTTCCTGGGATTTTAGGAGTAATTATTTCTTTAGTTAAAAAATTAGGAGAGGATGTTGATTTAACTTTAATTGGACTAAATGCTTCTACCTCTCTGTATTCTGTTGCTTATTATTGTTCTATTATTTACATTATTGAATATGTAATTATTTCTTCAATATATTTATCACTTTTAGAAGATGAATCTAAAAATATTATAATTTATTTAATTTTACTTCTACCTGTTAGTCTTTTAATCTTTTTTGTTTCTAAGTTTTTATTATAATATGTTTTTCAAATTTAAAAATAAGTATTTGTTTTTATGAGATGATGTTTATGTTTTCTGAGTTGAGTTTTTTAATTTACAATTTTGGATATTTAGGTGTCTTTGTATTAATGACGATTGAGAGTTCATTTATCCCTTTTCCTTCAGAGATAATTTTAATTCCTGCTGGTTATTTAGCTTTTAAAGGAGATCTAAATATATTTTTAATAATTGCTTTTGCTGTAATTGGTTCTGTTATAGGTGCACTTATCAATTATTATATTGGTTATTATTTAGGAAAGAAATATTTATTAAAACATAAAAAAATATTTTTTATAAAAGAAAAGCATTTATTAAAATCAGAAAACTTTTTTAAAAAACATGGAAACTTAGCAACATTTATTGGAAGATTAATTCCAGTAGTAAGACAGTATATTTCAATTCCTGCAGGTTTTTCTAATATGAAGCTTTCAAAATTTATATTTTGGACTTTTAGTGGAGCTTTAATTTGGAGTACTTTTCTTACACTATTAGGTTATTTACTTGGAGGCACTTTATCAAATTCAATTATTCATATTTACAATTGGATTGTGTTTGGAATTTTAGGAGTAGTTATCTGTTATTTTATAATTAGATTTGGTTTTTCTAAGAAATTTAAATTCTTTAAAAAATAGATATATTTAATATTTTGTTTTTATAAAAAGGAAAAGAAGTAATTGTAAATTTAGTTTAAGTAGAATAAATTAAAAAATTATAATTGTAATTAATGAGGCAATGGCTAAAAGAAAACATATTTAAATAAATCTCTACTTATATATATAATATCATCTATTTTTAAATAGAAAAATATAGTATTTTAGAAATTTATATGCATTAAAAAAATTAATAATTATAAATTTAATTAAAAACAATTTAAAGGTGAAAAACTTATGGGAAGAAAAGAACAAGTTGCCGAACTTGCAGAAAAGTTAATGGCGAATCAAAAAAATATTAGAAATATTGCAATTATTGCGCATATTGATCATGGGAAATCAACTCTAACAGATAATCTAGTTGCAACAGCAGGTCTAATTTCAAAGGACCTTGCTGGAGAACAGGTTTTTATGGACTCTTATGTTTTAGAACAAGAAAGAGGAATTACAATTAACTCCTCTAATGTTTCTGTGCCTTGTGATATTGATGGAGAAAAATTTTTAATTAATATTATTGATACTCCTGGACACGTTGATTTTACAGGAGATGTTATTAGGGCTATGAGGGCTGTTGATGGAGCAGTTTTAGTTGTTGATGCTGTTGAAGGAGTTATGCCACAAACAGAAACAGTTTTAAGACAGGCACTAAGAGAAAGAGTAAAGCCAGTATTGTTTATTAACAAAGTAGATAGATTAATTACAGAGATGCATGTTACTCCTGAGGATATGCAACAAAAATTTATAAAAATTGTAATGGACATTAATAACCTGATTACAAAAAATGCACCTGACGAGTTTAGAAAAGAATGGCAAGTAAATATTGCTGATGGTTCTGTGTGTTTTGGAACTGGATTTCATAATTGGGCATTATCTGTTCCTGCTATGAAGAAATATACAATAACTTTTAAAGATATTATTGAACTTGCAGAAAATGATAGACAAAAAGAACTTGGAGAAAGAATTCCAATTTCTGAAGTATTTTTAGAAATGGTTGCAAAGCATTTACCAAACCCAATTCAATCTCAAAAATACAGAATTCCTGTTATTTGGAAAGGAGATCCTGAAACTGCAGAAGGAAAAGCTATGCTTTCTTGTGATGCTCATTCTGATAAAGTTGCAATGATGGTTACAGATGTTGTTTTAGATAAACATGCTGGAGACATAGCTTCTGGAAGAATTTATTCAGGAGTTATTAAGAAAGGAATGGAATTGAAAGTATTAGGTTCTGAAAAAATTGCAAAAGTTCAACAAGTTGGAATTTATTTAGGTCCTGAAAAAGTTTTGTTAGATGAAGTAAAAGCAGGAAATATTGCTGCAATTATTGGAATGAAAGAAGTTTATGCTGGACAAACAATTTCAAGTGTTGAGATGGAACCATTTGAAGACTTTATGACAGATGTTGAACCTGTTATGACTGTTTCTATTGAGGCTAAAAATTCAAAAGACCTACCTAAGTTAATTGATGTTATTCATAATATTTCTAAGGAAGATCCAAACATTAAAGCTGAACTGAATCAAGATACAGGAGAACACTTAATCTCAGGTATGGGAGAATTACATTTAGAAATTACTCAATATAAAATTGAGAAAGATAATAATATTCCAATTACAGTTTCACCTCCAATTGTAGTTTATTATGAAGCAATTACAAAAGCTTCTCCAGTTATTGAAGGAAAGACACCAAACAAACATAATAAGTTTAAGATAACTGTTGAACCAATTGAAGCTGAAATTTTAGAAAATTTAAGAAAAGTAAAGCATAATGGAAAATTAAGACCAAACAAAGATTTAGATATTGTAAAGAAATTACAAGAAGCTGGTTTCTCTATTGATGACTCTAAGAATGTTTGGGTAATTAATAATCATTCAGTTTTAATTAATAGGACTAAAGGGATACAGAATTTAAATGAAGTTAGAGAATTAATTATTGAAGCATTTATTGATGCAACTAATGAAGGTCCTGTTGCTAAAGAAAAAGTTTCTGGAATTGTAGTTAGTTTGGAAGATGTTACTCTACACGAGGATGCAATACATAGAGGTCCTGCACAGGTTCTTCCTGCAATGACAAGAGCAATTTATGCTGGTGTTTTGTATGGTGATTATATTTTACTTGAACCAAAACAAAAATTAACTGTTTCTGTTCCTCAAGATTTTATGGGAGCAGTTTCTAAAGTCTTGTCTTCAAGAAGAGCACAAATTGAGGATATTAAGTCTGAGGGAGACTCAAGTATTTTTACAAGTAAGATTCCTGTAAAGTCTATGATTGGTTTTTCACAAGTAATGAGAGGAGATACTCAAGGTAGAGCTGTATGGTCTGCTGAATATTATGGGTATGAGCCTTTACCAAAGAGTTTACAAAAAGATATAATTACAGAAATTAGAACAAGAAAGGGAATGGATCCTGAACCAAAATCAGCAGAATTTTTTATAGATTAGAGTTTTAATTTGAAAACATTAAATGTTGGACACTTATTTTTTTAGTGTCAAACTCTTTTTATTTTTTTCTTTTTTTCTTTTTTTTTAATTTTCAATTTTTCTTTTTTTTTAATTGATTTTTTATTGTCTTTCCTTAACACCTATCTTTTGTGACTAATTAACATAGTCTGTTCATTATTTGTTGGACATTACATTCTTTCTTGGATTTTTAATTTTTTAAAAATCTATATGATTTATAAATGTTTATATTTACATTAATAATATATAATTTTGTTATATCTGTATGTTTACAGAAATAAAATGGAGGGGAGAGATCTCATGGTTGTTAAGAAAAAAGCACCAGTTAAAAAGGCTGTTGTTAAGAAAAAAGCACCAGTTAAAAAGGCTGTTGTTAAGAAAAAAGCACCAGTTAAAAAGGCTGTTGTTAAGAAAAAAGCACCAGTTAAAAAAGCTGTTGTTAAGAAAAAAGCACCAGTTAAAAAAGCTGTTGTTAAGAAAAAAGCACCAGTTAAAAAAGCTGTTGTTAAGAAAAAAGCACCAGTTAAAAAAAGAAGATAATTTTTCTTCTTTTTTTTTATATTTTTTTATAAAATTTGAAAATCAATACTTTTAAAAATTCTTTAAGTCATATTATATTATGATAAAGAATATTGTTATTTTAGGTTCAAATAATAAATTTGGTTGTTCCATTATTTCTTTCTTTAAAAATTATCCAAATGTATATTCTATTTATGGTTTAACTTACGATTCTAAAAGAAATAACATAGATGAGTTTATTGAACAAGTAAATACTTTTAATTGTAAAAGAATTTATGTAAATAATAAAATTGATGCAGAATATATTGAAAGTAAAGTTAATGCAAAAATTTTTGTTGGCTATGAAAATTTTATAAACTTTATAAAATCAACAGATATTGACCAAGTTGTTTCTACACTTTCTGGAATTATTAGTGTTAAAAAAATATTATCTGTTATCCATGAATTTAAAGACTTAACTTTACTTAACACCTCTCCTTTACTATATTCAGGTAACATTATTCCAAAGGAAGCAATTTCAAAAGGAATTAAATTAGATATTGTTTCTTACCCTGCCTACTCAATTGCTCAATTTAAAAATAATAGAAATATTTTAGATATAAGAAAAATAAATCTATTTACTACATTTAAAAAAAAGAAACTCTTACCTACCTATGATTATGACAATTTATTAGATTACATAAAAGCATATAACTCTACAAATAATATTAGAATTTTAAACGATTTATTTTTATGTTCTTACTTGTATAATATTGATCCGAATAATTTTGATTTCTTTTATCAAGACAAAAAGTTAATAAGCATTATTTTAAAGTTTAAGGAAGGTGGCAGTATAATTTATTCTGCAAACAAGAACCTAATTTCAATTTACAATTACTATTTTCTAAGAAATTTAAATGTTACAATTAAGGATACAGATGATTTTGATTGTGACAAATTATCTTTTAAAGTTGAAAAAATAGATCTTAGTAAAGAAAAATATTTGTCTCTTGGTTTGTCTGCTCTTAAAAAAGGTGGAAGTTTACCAATTTTATTTTATATAACTACTGAGTTGTTTATTGAATTATTATATAATAATAGAATTTTAAAAAATGTAGAATTATACACAGTTCTTAAAAAGATATTAGATGACCCAACACTTTACAAAAAATATCCTGACCTCTCTTCAATATATGCTTTTGAAAATAAAATTAATGATATTTTAATTAATAATTATTGTAAAAAATTATAATTTATAAGTCTTTATTATAAATTATTATATTTGAATTACTTTTTTCTTTTGCTTCTTCTAAAATTTCTGGATTATTATTTACATCTTTTAATGCATAGCTCGGGATGATATGTCCAAAGCAAAAAAGATTACTGTTCTTAAATGTTTTTTTATTAAACTTTGTGCAATAATGATTTCCTCCAATTCCAATAGCTTCAACCCAGTTTCTTGTTTTTTTAATATCTTCTCTATTATAATTAATAAGAATATTAATTAATATTTGTATAATATAATTTGCAACATCTTTATTTTCCCAATCAGGATCACTTGAACCAATTTCTACAAACATTGTAGAGATATCAAGGTAAGGTCCATGATGGGTAGCTTCTTGTTTGACTTCATATTCTTTAATCTTTGTAGGTTTATTTTTTTTAAGATTAAATAATAGTTCTCTAATTAAGATAGGGTCAGTTTTTACTAAAGTTTTATCTTTACCTCCAAGTTCAGCTTTTCCCCAATTACCAATTGAGTGAGCTGTTATTGTTTTTGTCTTAATTTCAGATAATGTAGAGTGTTTAGAAAGAACAATTATTTGATCAATTTGTAAACTTTTAGGAATCATTTCTTCTTCACTTGAATAGATATGTTGTTTTTCAATTTCTTTAAAATAGATATTGTTTATCCCATTTGATTTTAAAAAATAGAAATCTTCTTTTTGCTCTAAACTATAATTTTCAAAAAGTCTTTTTTTTAGATTAATGGAAGCTTTATCTTCCTTGCTTGAAATTATTAATATATTCATTTTTATTTTTTCCAATTTATATTTATGTTGTTTACAAATAATAGTATGTTAATAAAAAATATAAAAGTTGTGCTTTTGGATTAACTTATTTTTAAAAGACTTTATTAGTTATTAGAATATTTTTTTATATAGAATATACTTTTGTTATGTTTCGTTTTTTACTTTAAACTTTAAAAATTTAAAAAGGATCATTTGTCCTAAAGATAAGTATATAAATGTTTTTATGCAATAATTATTTATAGTCTACTTTTAAATTAATTGAAATAAAAAGTTATTATAAATTCTTATGTGCCCTAGTAGTCTATCGGTTAGGATGCGACCCTGTCAAGGTCGCGGGACGGGTCCGACTCCCGTCTAGGGCGCTTTCTATTTTTCTTCTAAATCAATAATGTTTAATTTTTTTAAATTTTTATTATACTACTTGTTATATTATTACCACAATATTTTTTAAAATTGTTAACTAATTTAGATATTTTAAGCAAATACTGCAAATTAAGGCTAAATCTTGGTAAGTTTCGTATAGTTTCGCATAAAGTATTTAAATAATAAGAAATATTAGTTTTTTAGAAAGTATTAAAGATCTTCTATAAAAAGGATTAAGCAAATCAAATTTAATTTACAAGCTTTCTTTTTTATAAACAATTAAGATCTTTATTTCCCCACCTCACATTAATTTTTAAAAAATAAAAATAAAAGGAGTGAAAGATTATGAACCAATTTTTAAAAAAGATAATTGTAGTTACTTTGGTAGCTTTTGCATTTGTGTTTTTACTATCAATAATTACACCTAAAGTTTCTGCAACTGAAATGACTCTAAATTCTGCTTTAGATATTCAATCAAATAGTAACAATGTCTTATTTGATGAAGTCTACCTTTATCTAGATAGTTTAGATAACTATGATGAATATGTGATTGATTATATCTATTCTTCACAAGATGTAGTACTACATAATCAAGAACAATTTAGATTAAAAAGAATGGCAGAATTAATTAAACAAAACAAAGTTTCTGTAGATTTAAAAGTGTTAGACTCAAAACCTACAGGTAATGAATATAAATATAATAAATATAAATTAGAAACATTAGTAAGTTATAAAAGTAATTTCTCTGAAGAAGTAAGAACTGTAACAGAATATATAGTGGTTATTCCAAAAAATTCAGATGTTATAGAGGATAATTACTCTTATTTTTTTAGTTCTTCAAACTTTACAAATATTAATTCAGATTTAGAAGGTACTTTTTTTTCAACTGGAATTTTATTTAAAGATTTAATTAGAAATAATTTAAATAATGGTACTATCAAAAAAAATACAGAATATATTGTTTACGGTAAATTTGTAATCACTGATGAAGATGGAACTATTCAAGAAGTAGTTAGAACAAATGGGTATAATGTGATTTTTACAAATAATGAAAACAATAGAATTTCAGAAAAGAATGCAAATCCAGGACACAATTTAAATGGATGGTATTTTGCACATTATGGAGAAATTGGATTTTCAAATGATAGCAAAGGTTTAGTTTCAGCTCAAAAAGAAGGATTAATAACAATTGAAGACAAACCAATTTATTTAAATTTCTCTTATGAAGCTAAATTACCAAGCGCTATTAAAGAATTACAATCAATGATTGTTGTAATGGCTATAGATGGAAGTGATTTTGCTGTATTTTACCCAACTCTAAATAAAGATAATGTAGTTTGTAAAGAAAATTTAAATGTAGATACAAAATTAAGAGATTGTAATTTTGAATACCAAATTCCAATTTATAGATCTTTTAAAAAAGGTGTAGAATATAGGGTTGGTTATTCTATATTTCCAGCAACAGATAAACAAGTTATTTCTCAAGAAGAAGTAAATTCTGCAGAAGATGAATTGGTTCGTTATGGGGGTATTAAAGTTTATTTTGGAAACACACCTTACAATGGAAGAATAGACATGTACAATAAGCATATGGAGAAAAATTATAATCTTTTTAAAAATTTAAATCCAGAATATAATTCAAAAGTTGTAATTATAGATGATGTTTCAAGTACTGCTAATAGTGTGAACAATAATTCCTCAAATATAAACATTATAAATATATCTTCAAATGAGTGTCAAAATAATACTGGTAAATTTAGGATGGAATGGTTTGGAAATAATCCAAATATGAGATACTATTTAAATGTGTATGATTTTAAAAATAATTTAGTTAGGATTAGCGTAGATGGGCAATCTACAGATTCTGTAAATTCAAGTAATAACTTATTAAATATAAATAAAAAGGAAGTTCTTGTTTCTTTAAATAATGTTGATTGTGATGATACTTATTTTGCTGAAATAGAAGGGATTTCTCAACAACAAAAAAAAGTTAAATCAACTAAATATAATTTTAGGTTTAAAAATTCAAAAGTTGTAATTATAGATGATATTTCAAGTACTGCTAATAGTGTGAACAATAATTCCTCAAATATTAAGCCTGGTACTTTTAGTAGCCAAAATAGAGCAAACGCAAGAGTAGTTGTTGATGCAGATGTTACTCAATTATCAAGTGATATGATTAATTTAAAGAAAAGATATGCAAAGTCAACAGTTCTGCCTATTAACCAATCTAAATTAACAGTGGTTGATTCTAAAGACAATTCTAAAGATGTATATATACAAAAAGAAAATCAAACAAGAAAATTAAAAGACATTTCAGAAGTTTTAAGGGAAGAAAGAATTTCTGTTGACAATATTTCATCGGACATATCAATTGTTGAAGTAGATGGAAGAACTAGTTATGTTTTTAGAACTACAGAGAAAAGAAGGTTATTTGGTATAATCCCAATTGGTAATAAAAATGTGTATAACGTTCTAAATGCAGTTGAAGACATAAAATAAAATCATAAAAAATAAAAGAAGAGTAAAATCTTCTTTTCCTTTTTTTTTAATTATTTTATTTTTAGATAACTTTAAAAAGATGATTATAGATACTATATATTGTAATTTAAGTGATTTATAATGAAAATAAATATAAAGATATTATTAATATTTAGTCTTTTAATATTTAGTCTTTTAATATTTACAAGTAATTTATTTTCATACAACATAGATGGTTTAGAGACTTATATTTCTGTTAGGGATAATGGGGCTTTAGAAGTTCATGATTATTTGTTTGTAAGTAATGTTGATTCCAATTTTTTGGTCTTAGATATAATTCCTGTTTATGATTTGGTAATAAAGGTTGATGGAAAGAAATATAATTATTATTCTTATGATCTAGATAACCTTGAAATTGATTTAAGGCATATTAACAAAGAAGTTAATTTAAATTTAGAAATAATATATTTAACTGATTTTTACTCAAGTAAAGAGAATTCTAATTGGATTATTAATTACAAACCTTTATTTTTTGAGAGTGTGGACAATTTTAAGCTAGACTTACCTATAAATTCTTCCTTTAATACTTTGTCTGTTGATTTAAGCAAGGTTAGTTTTAACAATAATAGGTTCTCTGTAACTGATGTAAATGTTTCTTATTTAGATATCAATTATTTTATTAATGATCTTAAAATAGGGGAGTCAAGTTCTAGGGATCTTAATTATTTATATTTGGGTTTAGTGTTATTTATTATTATTGTAACTATATTTTTTATTTTTAATATTAGAAATAAAAAGGATATATATTTTAAATCAAATAAAAAGAACATTGAAACTAAATCTAAAAAAGATTTTAATGATTTATTATTAGGTTTAAATGAAAATGAGCAAAAGATAGTTAAGTTATTGTTAGTTGAAAGTGGCTTGTCTCAAAAGAAAATTTCTTTAAAACTATTTTTACCAAAAGGTACAATTTCTAGAAATATAAAGAAGTTAGAGGAGAAAGGTTATATTGAGATTAAGAAATATGGTGTGACTAATAAAGTATTTTTAAGTAAATTGTTTGAAAAAAAGCATTAATTTAAATACTTTTATTCTCTTAAATTATTATTAGTAAGCAAAATCTATAATTCTATTTTTTTGCAGAGGTGACGGAGTGGTCAAACGTGCTAGCCTGCTAAGCTAGAGTCTTTGGACTACACGGGTTCGAATCCCGTCCTCTGCGTAACCGGTTTCGCTCGGTTAATGCGCAATGGTTGTAAGCAGTTGACACCCAATGGTAAGCAGTTTGCTGTAAGTAGCTTTAAACAGTGGCTTTATAACAAAAAGTTTGTAAAAGACTATGAAGTTGGATTAATTAACAAATTATCCTTATTATTTGTAAAAGAGCAAAAACATACGTATACTTTTTCTGAGCTATCTGATATAATTAAAATAAAATTAGAACAGATAAATGAAGACAAATATCTTAATAGATTAGTAAGACAGATCTTAAATTATTTGTTAGAAAGTGATATTGTATCTGATAATGATGTGTCTTATATTAAAAAGAAATTAAAAACTAAGCAATATAATGCTGATAACTATGTACCTACAGACTATGAAATACAGCAAACCCTTTTACAATTAACTCTAAAAAATCTTAAGGAAATGGGTTTAAATGAAAAAGAACTTTCTCAATTTAAGGAATATTGGATTCCTGAACTTAATGGTTCTAAATATTATGTTATAAAATTATTATCTGATGATTTTTTATCTGAAAATATGAATCTTTTAGTATCTCCAACTCCAGATACAATGATAAGGTTAAATTTTTATTTTAAGGGTGTAGATAATATTGTTAAGTTAGAAGAGCCTGTTATTACAACCCCTGTAAGAAATGGTTTTACTGTTGTTGAATGGGGTGGAATCTTAGAAGAGTGATATCTTTTTTTTCTTTTTTCCTCTTCTTTCTTTTTTCTCTTCTTCTTTTTTATTTTTTTGGTCTAATTTTAATTAATCTTTTTTTCATTAACTCTTTCTCTCAAAACAATTATTTTTGTTATATTGTAAAGCATAATTTTTAAAAAGGCTTTGTTACTTTAAATATAATAGTTGTTATGTTTTTCTAAAATATTTAGATAAAAAAGAAAAAATCAAAAAGCAAAAAAAACCAAAAAGTAAAAAATAAAATAAAAAAAACTAAAAAAAATAAAATAAAAGAAATAAAAAAAATAAAAGGTTTTTAATATATGAAAAAAGATATTACAGTTACTAAAACAAAGAAAGAAACATTAACAATTACAAAAGCAAAGAAAAAAGATGTTCTTGCAATATACAATTTACAAAAAAACCAGATCCTGGATTTTAATTCTAAGATAAATCATAAGGAAGTTACAGATAACGGTTTTCTAGTTTATGAACTATCAATTGATGATTTTTTAAAAGCTGTAAGTTGTAGAAATACTTTTCTTTTTGTTGCAAAAAATAAAGAAGATGTGGTTGGTTATTTTCTTGCATACAGTTTAAAAAAATATATTAAACTTAATCCTTCTTTTATAGAAGAAATTGATGTTTCAGGGGATATTTTAAAAGAAAACAAAGTTCTTTTTGGAAAACAGTTAGTCTCAAATAGATCTTTTCCAAAGATTGGTGAGTCTTTAAACAAAGAGATGTTCAAGCACACTAAGTCTTTAGGTTTTACTCTCTACATTTGTGAGATTTTAGAAAAACCAATTAGAAATAAAAGATCTATTGAAAAACATCTCTCTCTTAATCTAAAAAAAATAGGAACCCACAAAGATGATGAAGATCTTCTTTGGGGTATTTATTCAAAGAAGCTTTAATTTAGTTTAAATCTTCTTTTTATTTCTTTACCATCTGAGATTTGGTTTATCAGTTGGCTGTTTCCCATAAGATAAGTGTTTGCACTCTCAAGGGAGTTTATAACATTTGTTTTCTTACCAATCTCTATTTCAACAGAAAGATATTTGATCAAGTCTCTTAGGCCTGCAAGATTAATAGCTCCTGCCTCATATTTACTGTAAAGAGATTTTAATATCATTTCTCTTGCTTGTTTAGTTTCTGCAACAGTTCCAAATGTTTTTAGTTGATTTTTAATAATCTCGTTAAACTTTATAGATTGGATGTTTGCAATTTCTTTGTTTATATGTCTTGCTTTATTTTTATTTTCAAAATATTTAGCCTCTTATGACAAAGAAATATATCTTAAATCTTTCAATTGGTTTTTAATAACCTTAGGGGGTTCTATCTTAATGCTCTTCTTGTTTGGAATGACTGGTGTTTTTGAGGTTTACTTTTTTGTTTTTCTCTCAATCTTTTTATTAATACTTAATAGACATAAATAATTTATAGATAAAGAAAGTTATTACTTCTTTTTAAAAGCTTATCTGATATAAATATATATATACATTGCAGGGTTTCCCGAGCGGTCAAACGCGCTAGCCTGCTAAGCTAGAGTCTCACGACTACCTGGGTTCAAATCCCAGTCTCTGCGCTTTAACTTTTCGCCAGGTTGACAGGTATTTGTTTTAACCTGTAAATTGATTTAACTATTTTTTTGAAAAAAATATATTTGTAAAGTATTTTGTGTTTTGTATATAAAAATAAAAAAATACCTTATATCTTTAAAAATATTATGATGTAAAATTTGGACTTGTAGAAATCCTATTCAGAAATAAACATCCACAAACAAAATACTTTTTGTTTGTATTTTCCAAGTATTGTTATATTGTATGCTAATACTTTCAAGATAACCTGCTTTTGCTGGTTATCTTGCTTTCTTGAAGTTACAAAATCTCCAAACCTTCTTTTTACTTCCGATATTACCGATTCAACTATCGATCTTTTCCGATACACATTTTTTCTAAATCTTTTTTTTGCTTTAATTTTTTTTTTTTGTTATCCGTTCTAGTTTTTCCAAAGCATCTAAAGTCAATATGATTTTTAATATTATTATCCCAACAAAACTCTCTAAGTTCTATTGAGTCACATCCTCTATCCGCTAAAACACAACTAAGCTTTTGTTTTATTGGTTTTATGGGTGGAATAAAAAAATGCGAATCATGTTTTCTATGATTATATGTTTCAATATTTAAAATAAGCTTTGTATATAAATCTTTTAATATATGTGTGTTAATATAGTTTTTATATCCTTTATTAACACCATATTTATTTTGATAGTACATTGATGGGTGTGTGTTGTCAAATCCTGTTCCATCAATTGCAGATTTAATATTTGTTAAATTTAATATTTTATAACACACCCTTACTAGCTTTGCCAGTAAGTCTTTATCAAATCTTGAAATAAACTTTTGTAAGGTTGTAAAGTGTGGTATTTTAACAAACTTAACATCTGTCTGATGTTAAGGTTATCTGCAAGCTCTATAAGTCCTCTGTAGGATTGTTTATATTTTTCTTTTAAAACAAGTAAAAACACATGTACAAAGTTATTGTATATCCCATTTAAGTATTTAGAAAATCTAAAAGGTAGTCTACTTTCACTAAATACTCTCTCAACCATCTTATAGAAACCAATAAAAAATATTTGTTTTAATATTATATTGTTCATATTTATCAAATAATATATAGATGCAAATCTATGTATTATTTATGGACACTTTAAGAAAAAGAAGGGTTTTACAAGCCCGTAAAAATTTAATGTTAAATTAGGTTTTGGTGGATAGAAATGAATAATGCTATTAAAGAACAATATGATATTAAAGCAAATAAGTATAATTCTTTAAGAGAGGTTCTTCATGTAAAGTATGTTAAAAGACCTTCGATTGAAGCTTATTTTTCCTTTAATTTAAAAGGTAAAAGAGTATTAGATTTAGCTTGTGGTGAAGGTGAGATGAGTAGATATTTGTATAAGAAAGGAGCAATTGTGACTGGGTTAGATAACTCTAAGGAACTAATATCTATTGCTAAAGATAAAAATATAAAATTTGACACAGATATAAATTATCTGCATGGAGATGGCTTTAAACTACAAAATATTAATCAAAAATTTGATTTTATTGTAGGGATTTATTTTCTAAATTATGTTTCTTCTAAAAGAAAATTAAATGATTTTTTAAAATTATCAAAAAACTTTCTAAAATCTGATTCAAAAATGATTTTTTTAATTCCTGATTATGATTTCAGAAAATATTATAATAATTATGGTATAGAATCTTTTACACCTAAAAACGAAGGAGATAAACTTAAGTTTAAAATATTTCATGATGATGGGCAACTTGGAATCGAATTAGAATGTTTTTATTGGAAAATGAAAACTTATGAAACTGCATTTAAAGATGCAGGCTTTAAATTTAGAGAACATGCTTTAATAATTTCACAAGAAGGTCTAAAAAAATATAGTACTAAATTTTGGACTGAATTGAAAGCAAATCCGATCTTCAAAATCTATGAACTTAGTTTGTAGATTTTATTTCTCTAAAATCACTTAATTTATCTACCCTTGTTAAGCTAGAGTCTTTGGACTACACGGGTTCGAATCCCGTCCTCTGCGTAACCGGTTTCGCTCGGTTAATGCGCAATGGTTGTAAGCAGTTGACACCCAATAGATTCTCTGAGTTAACAGATGATTTTATTTAAGATTTTAAAATATATTGGTAATTGATTGAAAATTTTGATTTGTTATGGATTATTTAAAATTAAATGATGTTGAGAAAAAGAATTTTTTAAAAAAATTTGTTTTTAAAGATATTGTTGGCAAGAAAATATCAGATATAATTATTCCTGATAGACATTATTGCTCAAGATATGTTGTAGCTTGTGCAAAAACAATCTATAATTGGAAAAAAGAGTATACAGAGATTTCAGGAAATGCATGGAATTTAAGATATAATCCAAATTATAAAGTTGTTTATTCTTTTAAAGGTGGAAAAAAATTAGATCTTGAAACATTAAGACCTGGAATGTTTTTATTAGTGTATAATAAATTAAGCTTGTATAATGGAATTAAAGATAAAGAAAATAACCTTATAGACTATACACATGTTATTCTTTATGTTGGAAAAATAGATTCTAAGTTATATTTTATGCACATGTATGATAGTTATTCTGAATTAATAGACTTTGAGGGACTATTTTCAAAGACTGGAAAATATTTTGAAAATGAGTTTGAAATAAAAGAAGTTTTAAGCTATGTTGGAGAGTAGAATACTTTTCAGAATTGACAAAAATTATTTTTTAAAATTTAATTTAATCATTATATGTAATTTATAATTTAGAAAGAAAGCAGGTTACTTACAAACATAAGAAAAAATACCTACCTAGTTTCCAAATTATTTAATTTAACTAATCAACAAGAACCTTCATGAACAATTGGGATGTCTCCAGCTACACATGGATTTGAGTAAGTAACTCCATTTTCTCCACATACAGGGTTAAACTCTCTTGTACATGCTTTATCTTGATAGATATACTTTCCAGCTTCACATTCTCCTCTGTAAAACATCCATTCTTCACACTCTGAATTGTCTTGAAAAACACAAACTCCATATTCTCCATTTTGTGAGCTTCTGATATCTACAGTTCCGTTATTATCTTCACAAAATTCTGATGCTGGGTTTGCAAGTTGTGTAGTTTCACATTCTCCTTGGTATTCAATTTCTACATCCCCTGCCATACATGCATTTCCGTATGTTACTCCATCAACTCCACATACTGGCATGTACTCTAAGGTGCAGATCTTATTTTCTTCTAAGTTTTCACATTCTCCTTGGTATTCAATTTCTACATCCCCTGCCATACATGCATTTCCGTATGTTACTCCATCAACTCCACATACTGGCATGTACTCTAAGGTGCAGGCTTTATAATCATTAGTATTTCCAGGTTTTTGAACAACAAGTAAAATTGCAAGAGCAATTCCAATTAGAAAAACAATTCCAATTAAATAATATATTTTTTTCATAAGTTTAATCTCCTTTTTAGTTATTATAAATAGTCTAAGCAAAAGCTATTATAAATAGATATTTTAGATTAGGTTTTTCCCTTATTATATATTTTGCTAAAGTGTTATTTTGTAATACCTATTAATACTTATAAATATTTTGTAATATATATAATAAATGACAGAGAAGTCTTTAGCAATAGTTGATACATCTTTTTGGATCATTTAGTTAAAGTTGAGCTATTAGATGAATTTTTAGATGTTTTAGAAATTAATAAAGTTGCTTTAAATTTAGATACTGTGCCTTTTGAGTATGGATTGTCTTCTATTAAGAAATCCTTAAAAAAGAAATAGTTTTTCTTTAGAAAAGACGATAGTCTATATGTTTTAAATTTTAAGTAATCAGATTAAAGTAAATATTTTGATCTTGTAAATTCTAAAAGATCTTCAGGGTTTAGATTATATTTTAGGTCTTCAATCTTAATTTGTATGTCTTTAACAATTTTGTTCTTCTCTTTTAATATCTCAGATTTAGTGTAACCTTTTTCAAAAACAATTTCACTTATTTTTAAATTTAAATTGTTGTTTGTTTTGTAAAAGATATATGCAATAGTCTTTTTAATTTTAGTCACATCTCTATTTTCAATTTCTAAAAATATTTGTAGATTCTTAACTTTTTTAAGAGTTAAGTATTCTTCTTTTAATTTAATATTTTTTAAAAAATTAACATACTCTTTTTCATCAATCTCAAGTTTTGAAAAACCTTTTATTTTAAAATTGTCTTTAATCATAATTATCTTTTACCCTATAAGTTATATTTATATAATAGCAAAAAGATTTATAAATTATGCTCTAAAAATATTTAGTTATATAAACTTTATTTTTTAAAAAATAAAAAATAAAAAAACTTATTTTAAATACTTTTTGTTATATTATATTATCTAAATAAAAAACTATAAATAATAAAAAATAAATTTGAGAAATATGAAAGTACCTAAATTTAAATATGTTATAGACAACTTTACAGATTTTAGAATAATTAGATATAAAGTTCCTGATTTTAAAAAATTGTCTCTAAAAGAAAAAAAATTAATTTATTATCTTTACCAAGCTGGACTGTATGGAAGAGATATCTACTATGATCAAAATTATAAACATAACTTAATAATTAGAAAAACCTTAGAGGAAATTGTAAAAGAACCAAAAACAAAGAAAAGTTCAAGAGATTATAATCAATTGCTTGATTATCTTAAACAGATGTGGGCATCTAATGGAATACATAATCATTATTCTTTTAAAAAAATAGTTCCAAAGTTTTCAAAAGCCTACTTAATTAAAGAAATTAAAAACTTAGAAGAAAATAAATTGCCTTTAGAAAAAAAACAATTGTTAAAGATAATAATTCCAATTGTCTTTAATAAGAAAATAGATTCTACAAAAACATGTTTTGATCCAAAAAAAGATTTGATCAAAAATTCAGCAGTTAACTTTTATGATAACTTAACTCAAAAAGAAGTTGATAACTATTATTCTAAGCTAATAAACAAAAAAGATAAAGAACCTGTTATGTATGGGCTTAATTCAATGCTGGTAAAGAAAAATGGAAAAATTGTTGAAAAGGTGTGGAAAGTAAATGGACTTTATTCTAAAGCAATTGAAAGAATAATAGATTACTTAGAAAAAGCAATCTTAGTTTCTGATTCTAAACAGAAAAAGATTGTTATTAAAAATTTAATTGATTTTTATAAAACTGGAGATTTAAAAACTTTTGATAAATATTCTTTATCTTGGTTAAAAGATAATAAATCAAATGTTGATTTTTTAAATGGGTTTATAGAAAATTATAATGACCCATTAAACAAAAAAGGAAGCTATGAGGCAATGGTTTCAATTAAAGATTTTGATGAAACAAAAAGAACAAAAATAATTAGTAATAATGCTTTATGGTTTGAACAAAATTCCCCAACAGATAAAGAATTTAAAAGAACAGAAATTAAAGGAATGGATGCTAAGGTAATTAATGTTGTTGTTGAAGTTGGAGATGCTTCCCCTACAACCCCAATTGGAATTAATCTACCTAACTCTAATTGGATTAGGCAAAAGTACGGTTCTAAGTCAGTAAGTTTAGGAAACATTATTAAGGCTTATGAGATGGCATCTAAGGAAAGTAATTTGAAAAAAGAATTTTTTAATTCTAAAAAAGAAATTGATCTTTTAGACAAATATTCTTTACTTGCAAACAATCTACATGTGGATCTACATGAGATTGTGGGACATGGTTCTGGTAAATCTGAAGAAGGAATGTCAGACTTTACTTCTAGCTTAAGAAATTATGATGCTGTTATTGAAGAGGCAAGAGCTGATCTTGTGGCTTTATATTTTGCAATTGATAAAAAATTAATTGATCTTAAGTTAATGTCAAGCTTAGATGTTGGAAAAGCTCTATATATCTCTTATATTACAGGTGGGTTGTTAGTTCAGCTTTCGAAAATAAAAAAAAATCATAATCTTGAAGAAGCACATATGAGAAATAGACAACTAATATGTAAGTGGGTTTATGAAAAAGGCAAATCTCAGAAAATAATTGAAAAGAAAATAAAAAATAAAAAAACATATTTTGTAATTAATGATTATGATAGGCTTAGAGAATTATTTGGAAAGTTATTAAAAGAAATTCAAAGAATTAAATCAACTGGAGATTATAATGAAGCAAAAGAGCTTGTTGAAAAGTATGGCGTGAAGGTGGATAAGAAATTACATGCTGAAGTTATTAAAAGATGGGAGAAATTAAAGATTCCTAAATATTCTGGATTTATTAATCCAAAATTAATTCCAATTTATTCAAAGAACAAAAAAGAAATTATAGATGTTAAGATTAGTTATCCTGAGAATTTTGAAAAGCAAATGTTAGAATATTCTTATGTTTATTCTGTTCTTTAATTTTTAGACAAATAATATTTTTTTTAGTTTTCTAAAATTAGAAAACAATATGTTTTTAAATAAAAACATAGTAATTATATTTATAGTGATAGATTAAATATGTTAAAAAAAGATATAAAGGTAGTGTTAGGGAGAACAATAATTTTAATTGGAATTATTTTCTTAATATTTGGTTTAACTGAACTTTATGAATTTCATATAGGTTTATTATTTGCAATAATTTTATGGGTAATTTCAATATTAATATTTAGAAATTATATATGATTTGATATGTCTAAAGAAAAATATACTTTTTGGGTTGTGCTTTCAATAATTGTTATAGTTGTTCTTTTAGTTTTAGGTTTAATAATGTATTATTAAGTTGTTGTATAATTTTTAGGAAAGAGTTACTTTTAAGCAGGGTTTCCCGAGCGGTCAAAGGGGATGGACTCAAAATCCATTGCTTAGTGCTTCACAGGTTCGAATCCTGTACCCTGCACTTTTTAAAAACAGATTACAATTCTTTTTCAATTTTTATAGCTTTTCCATTTATTAAAGAATCAGCAATTTTTGTTCTTGCTTCTAGTAGTATTCTGTGGAAAGTAGATTGAGAAATTTCCATTCTTTTTGCACATTCTATTTGTTCTAACCTTTCATGATCTTTAAGTCTAATTGCTTCAAGTTCAGAAAAATCCAATTTAATTTGTTCTAATCTATTGATTGGTATTCCTGCTGGTTTAAAGTAGGTCACTTTTGGTATATTTAAAATTCTTCTAAATCTTTTTGGTCTTGGCATATTTTCTCAACTTTCTTTTTTACATGATTCTTTTATATCTTTTAAATTATTTAAATTATTAATAACTTCATTTAATATTTTATAGTTTCCATTTTTAATTAATATTTGCTTTTCATTGAAAAAAGAAATTGCTTTTTGTCCCATTCCTAAACTAAAAATAATATCTGGCTTATATTTTATTATTTCTTCAGAGATGTTTGAGTTTTTTAGACTATGGTCATTTTTGTTTTTTATAATTTCTAATCTTTTAGTTTCACTTTGGTAAATTGCAAAAAAATTACACATTCCAAAATGTTTACTTAATTTTGAGTTAAGTGCATTGTCTTCTTCTAAAGATATTATTATTTTCATAAGTTTTTCCTCTTGTCTTATTTTTAAAAAAGGAAAGGAAAAATAGGAAGAGTAACTTCTTATTGTGGTGCTCTTCTCCTTTTTTCTAAACCTTGTCCTCTTTGGAAATTGTTTTCTTGAGAATTGCTTTCTTGTGAAGTTGATTTACAATTTCCAAATCCTCTGCCAGTTCTTGCTCCTTTTCCTTCAGGACCAGTTCCATCTTTGTTTGGCATTTTTATCACTCCTTTCTTTTCTTTGTTATAGATCCAGTTGCTTGTTAAAAATTAATAGTGGGTCTATATTCATAATTATGGTTGGAAAAGTTTATAAAGGTTATGAATATATATTCTTTTCAAAAAAAGGGTAATTATTTTTAGAAAATTGTTTTTGATGTATAATAAATCAGAAAAAAAGATTTTAGAAAACACTTTAAGAAAATAAAAAAGTAATTTAAAAGAATTTAATTTCAAAAATAAAAAAAAGGAAGAAAAGAAATTAGATTTTCTTATCTTCAATTTCAATTTTTAGTTCTTTTATAAAGTCAGCAACTCTCTTTTCACCTAGGATCTTTTCATCTCTTGTTCTTACATTAATTGTTTTGTTTGTTTCTTCTTTATCTCCAACTACAATTATGTAATTTATTTTTTGTAATTGTGCATTTCTTATTTTCTTGTTCATAGTTTCTGCTTTATCATTTATCTCTACTGTGAAATTATTATTTTGCAGTTCTTCTTGGACACTCTTACAATAGCCTATGTGCCTGTCAGCAATTGGAAGAAGAATAATTTGGAGAGGTGATATCCAAAGTGGGAATTTTCCTTCAAAATGTTCAACTAATATTCCCATAAATCTTTCAACACTTCCAAGAACAGCCCTATGTATCATTACTGGTCTTTTCTTTTCATTATTCTGAGCTTCATAGGTTAAGTTAAACTTTTCAGGCATTTGAAAATCTAATTGTATGGTTCCACATTGCCAATCTCTACCAATTGCATCCTTTAGATGGAAGTCAATTTTTGGACCATAGAAAGCTCCATCTCCAGGATTTAATTTATATTCTTTTTTGTTTTCTTCAAGAACTTCTTTTAACTTCTGTTCTGCAAAATCCCATAAATCTTTTGAACCTAATGCTTTTTCTGGTTTTGTAGAAAGTTCCATTGTGTAATCAAATCCAAATGTTTTGTAAACAACATCCATAAAATTAATTAAGTCCTTAATCTCTTCTTTAATTTGTTCTTCTGTACAAAAGACATGAGCATCATCTTGAGTAAACGCTCTTACCCTAAATAATCCTGACAAAACTCCTGAAAGTTCATGTCTATGCACTAAACCAAACTCCCCTGCTCTTATTGGTAAATCCCTATAAGAATATTGATGGGATTTATAGATTAAGATGTTACCTGGACAGTTCATAGGTTTTACAGCAAAATCTTGATCATCAATTTTTGTAAAGTACATATTATTTTTGTAATGATCCCAATGTCCTGATTGTAACCATAGATTTTTATTTAAGATAATTGGAGTTTTATTAATCTCATAGTTTCTAGAAATCATAATCTCAGTTACAAAATCAACCAACTTATTCCAAATTAAAGAACCTTTGTTGTGGAAAAAAGGCATCCCTGGTGCTTCTTCATGGAAAGAATATAGATCTAATTCTCTTCCAATTTTTCTGTGATCTCTTCTCTCTGCTTCCTCAATCACCTTTATATAATTTTTTAATTCATCTTTTGTAAAGAATGAGACCCCGTATATTCTCTGTAATTGTTTGTTTTTAGAGTCTGCCTTCCAATAAGCACCTGATATCTTTGTTAATTTGAAGGCTTTAATTTTTCCTGTTGATTCTACATGAGGTCCTCTACACAGTTCATACCAGTCTTTTAGTTTATAGAAACTTAGAGGTTCATTATTTTCTTTAAGTTCTTCTATCATCTCTAGCTTGTAAGGTTCATCTTTTGCAAGTTCTATTGCCTTATTATAATCTACATCTAATCTTTCAAAAACTATGTCCTCTTTAATAATTTTTAAACCTTCTTCTTCAATTTTTAAAAGATCCTCTTCTGTAAATGGTTTTTCTGAATCAAAATCATAATAGAAACCATTTTCAATTGCAGGACCAATTGTTAATTTAGTTTTTGGGAATAATCTTTTAACAGCTAAGGCTAAAATATGAGCTGAAGAGTGCTTTATAATTTCTAAAGCCTCTTTATCTTTTGAAGTAATAACTTTGAATTTACAATCTTTCGTTATAGGAGTTGATAGATCTTTTAGGTCATCGTTAATCATTACTGCAATTGATGCTCTAAGTAGACCTTCACCAATTTCATCTTTAATTATGTCTTTTGCTAATTTTCCTATCTCAACTTCCTTAACTGAATTGTCTGGAAATTGAATTTTTATTTTTTCTAACATCTTTGTTCAACTCCTGTTTTGTAAATCAAAATATTTATTTGATCTATGTATATATATAATAATCTAAAAGTATAAAAATTAATAACACTCTAAGTAATTTTAATCAAGTTAAGCAATTTTAATTAAATTAAAGATTTTTTAATTAAATTTTAATGAATTTCTTTTAAATTATGTAGTTTAAATCATTTACTACATATATTTAGAGAAAAGAAGGAATTTATACACTTTTAGAGGCATTTTTATATTTGTTAACTTCAATTTTAATAAAAACATGTATATTTTAAAAAAGATTTTAAAGAAATAGTTTATAAAGTGTATAGGCACCCATTAGTCGAAAAACAGGTTGGTAAATTATTGAACTCTATAAAATCTCAAATCCGCAACCCAATAAGCATCAACTTTATAGGTTACTGCTGCTTCCTTCCGGACCTGACAGGGTTAGCTATAAACTCGATCTTATTGGACGAATCGTCAGCAATCTTATAAAGAATAATTGTACCTCTTATTTCCCTTCTAATGAGCATAATTCCGGCATATGTGGATTTCCGGCAACAGGGGACCACAAACCCCCCAATCTGCCTATACAAATAGATTTAGCAACGATATATTTAAAAAGGCTTTGCAGTATATATATAACATTGAAATAGATGTATTATTTCACTTAAATTCAAAAAGAAGTGTTTTTTAAGCTTTTTTTCCTTTTTTAGGACGAAAATGGTTCTTTTAAATAGATTTTGATAAAAAAATAGAGGTAGGTGGGTCTAATGAGATCAATTGTTGAGAATGCTGTTGAGACAAAAAGAAATACTGTTGATACATCAGGATTAAAAGATTCAGAATTTGCTGCTCCAAAAATCATGGTTATGGGTATTGGTGGTGCTGGAAATAATTCTGTAAACAGAATTTGTAGTATGGGAGTTGCTGGTGCACAATTAGTTGCAATCAATACTGATAGACAACATTTGGGTATAATTTCAGATGATATTACAAAATTATTAATTGGAAAATCAGTTACAAATGGTTTGGGTGCTGGTGCTTACCCTGAGATTGGTGCAAAAGCAGCTGAAGTTTCAAAAGGTGCTTTAGAAGAGATATTAGATGGTGTTGATATGTTGTTTATCACTGCTGGTATGGGTGGTGGAACAGGAACAGGTGCTTCTCCAGTTGTTGCTCAATTGGCTAAACAACAAGGTGCAATTGTAATCTGTATTGTAACTTATCCATTTGCATTAGAGAGAGCAAGATTATTTAAAGCAGAAGATGGAATTGATATTTTAAAGGATATTTGTGACACTGTTGTTGTTATTGATAATAATAGATTAGTTGAATTAGTGCCTAACTTACCAATGCAGGATGCTTTCAAAGTTGCTGATGAAGTTATTGCAAGAACTGTTAGAGGAATTACAGAAACAATTACTCAACCTTCATTAATCAACTTAGACTATGCAGATATTAGAACAGTTATGGGTGGTAAGGGATTGTCAGTTATTGCTGTTGGAGAATCACAATCTGTAAACAAGGTTGAAGAAGTTGTTGAAGATACTTTAAAGAATGCATTATTAGATGTTGACATTACTGGAGCTACTGGTTGTTTAGTTCACATAACTGGTGGAACAGAATTAACATTAGGTGAAGCAAACACTGTTGGTGAGATGTTAACTGACCAAATTGATTTGAATGCAGCTGTGATTTGGGGTGCAAGAATTGATCCAACCTTTGAGAATAAGATTGAGGTAATTGCTATCTTTACAGGTGTTAAATCTCCATTCATAAAGGGAAGTAAGATGTTTAAGGGTAAAGATTCGCCTAACTATTCAAGAAGCGGTTCAAGTTACGATGACAACTACGGTTTAGATGTTTTATAAATCTAAATCTTTTTTTTCTTTTTTTAAAAAAGATATTTTCTTTTTCTTTTTTTTTATAATAATTTAATATTATATATTGTTTAATTTAATTTCTTTTCTATTTTCTTTTTTTATTTTCTTTTACACAGTTTTTAATTAAATTATATTTTTTAATTTAAAATTTACACATATACATAAATTGTTTAAAAATCAAATCATTCTTTTTATAAAGATAATGTACTACATTTATTAGAATCAAATCTTAAAAAATTATAAGTGAATTGTTAAAAAATAAAAAGTGATTTTATGTTAGATAATTATTCTGTTGTTGACATTGAGACTACTGGACTTTCCATAAAAGGTAACAGAATCACAGAAGTTGCTGCACTAAAGGTAAGTGGTACAAGAATTGTTGACAAGTTTGAGATGTTAGTAAATCCTGAAGTAGACATCCCTGCAGAGATTACACAATTGACAGGAATTGATAATAATCTCGTAAGAAAGGCAAAAACAATTGATAAAGTCTTACCTAAGTTTTTAGATTTTTTAGGAGACTCAATTGTTGTTGCTCATAATGCTACTTTTGATTATAATTTTTTAGATTATAATATTAATAGATATTTAAATAAAAGATTAGAAAACAAATCACTTTGCACTGTAAAGTTAGCAAGAAAATTATTCCCTGACATTACTAGTTGTAGATTATCCTCTTTATGCAATTATTTTGATATTGAGAATGTAAATGCACACAGAGCAATGTCAGACTGCTTTGTTACAAACAAATTATTTTTAAAGTTTCAAGCAATAATGCATAATCATGGAATTGAAGATGAAAGATCAATTTTTGAATTTGTGGGTACTCCTGGTAAGAAATTAAATCTATGTGTTTCTAATTTCACATAGACTTTCTTTTTTAAAAGTATGGATTGATATTCTTTTATAATTATAATTTAAAGTACTATTTTACATAATTAAAATTATTATCTAATCTATAACCATCTTCTGGTGTGAAATAGACCTCTAAACCTAGTTCTGGAAGTAGGTTGTACAATTCTAATTTATAATCTTTTTTATTTTTATTAATCATAAGTAACTTCTTTTTAATGTCAGAAACATTTAATTTTTTATTAATCTTTATAGTTGTGTAACCTATAGCTTTTCCTTTAGGGTCAATGACTGCAATAAATTCATATTTGTGGGCAATTAAAGAATTAGTTTTAAATATGGCAAGGATATCAGATTTTGAGGGTAAAGCAATTGCAAAATCTTTTTTAGATTCAGGTATAATATGTGTGTGTAATATTTGAATTTTATTTTCTTTAGCATTTCTATTTATTTTTTTCATCTTTAAGTAATATTTATTAATTAATTTAGAATGTAATGCAATTGCTAACTGAACTGAATCTCTCTTTCTGTTTGTAGAAATGTTATGTGCACTTTTCTCCCCAGGTAACAACATTAGGGCAAGTTCCTTTTTCTTTAATTGAGGATCTTTTTGTAAATCCTTTTCAAATTTTATTTTTCCAAGTTTAGATTTATTAAAAATTATTGGTTTTTTAAATTTAATCATATTTAATCAATTTATAAATTTTACTTTTAGTATATTATATAGAACACAAATATATTTAAAAACTCAATTAAATTAAAAAGGAAAAAAATTAAAAAGGAAAAAAAGAACTTATGAAATATACAAAAGATTTAGTTTGGAAAAAAGGAATGAGTGTTAAAGAACTAGTTGATAGTTACGAGTTTGTTGGATTTCAATCTTATGAACTACAAAGAGCTTCTGAATTAATTTCTAAGATGAAAAGAAATGGTGCAAAGATCTATTTATCATTTACCTCTAATATGGTAACCTCTGGACTTAGAGGTTTTTTCTCTCAAGTAATTGAACTTGGTTTAGCTGATGTTATTGTAACTACTGTTGGCTCAATTGAAGAAGACATTATGAAAGCTTTTGGAGATAAATTTGAGATAGGTTCTTTTTCATCAAATGATGAGGAGTTATATGAAAGAGGACAGAATAGAGTTGGAAACATCTATATTACAAATGATCAATATTTAGAATTAGAAGCAAAAATTCAAAAAATACTTTCCCAAGTTTATAAGATTAAAAAGAAATGGTGTGTTTCTGAATTATTAAAAGAGATTGGTTTAAGATTAGAGGACAGTTCTTCCTTTTTATATCAAGCAGCAAAAAGAAATGTTCCTGTTTTTTGTCCTGCAATTGTGGATGGATCTTTTGGTTTTCATTTATATTTATTTCAACAAGAGCACAAAGATTTTTTTATAGATGTTATTGAAGACTTTAAAAATATTATCTTCTCTACAACTCATGATGAAAAGAAGGGAATAATTGCTTTAGGTGGAGGGATATCTAAACATCATGTTATATTAACTACTCTTATTAATGGTGGTGCAGATTATGCTTTGTATATGACAACAGCTTCTCCTAAATCAGGATCTCTGTCAGGAGCAACAACTGATGAAGCGAAGTCTTGGGGAAAGATTAAAGATGATGCAGATGCTGTAACTGTTATTGGGGATGTAACAATTACCTTCCCACTAGCAATGATTTCAGCTCTTGAAAAATTAAAGAATGAAGGAATTATTTGATGATTACAAAAATTAGAAGTTTAGTTTCTAAATTAAAAGGAAAAAGAAAAACTAAAACTAAAAAGGAAATTAAAATTGAAAAGAAGAACAAAGTTGTTAATAGACAAGATGTTTATAAAAAAATAACTCAAAGATATAAAGAAAAAATAAAAATTGAATTTCTAAGTAGAATTCCTAGAGAGAAAGAAATTGCATCTAAAATTAATCAAAATAAATTTATTGTTTATGTTGATAAGAGTAAAGGTCCTAAATTTATTATAGGAAAATCAAAGTATTGTGATTTTGTAGCAAATTTAACTGGTAATCAGATTTATTTTTCAAAAATTAAAAGTAATTTAGGGTCAAAAAATTCTTTTAGAAATTTATATGATATTAAACTGTTTAATGACTTTTTAATTGATTATGCAAAAAAGGAAAAAATTTCTAAAATTATAATTAATACTTGGATGTTTGAGGAGTTTAAAGGTTTTTCTAAATATCTTGGTGGTTATAGACCAGTTAGTGAAAGGACTGTATTTAACTATCAGAAATTTTTATCAGATGCGGGGTATAAAAAAGTTCTTGGGTATGATTTTATAACATATCATATTTATGGAATTAATCAAGAGAATAAAAAAATACAATCAATATATTCTTTACCATCCTATGTAATAGTTGTGAAATAATAATTGTGTTAATTTACAAAAATTTAAATTCAAAATTAAAAAAGAAAGGGTATTTTATGTTATCAAAAGCAAGATTTGAAATTTCAGAAATTAAAGTTTTAGAAGAATTTAATAAATTAAAAATAATTTCTGATATTGTAGCTTATAGTGTTAAATCAAATCCATATATATCATCAATTTTAGAAACAAGAACAAACTCTATGTTTCTTTTACATCATATAAATGAACTTAGATTTATTAAAGATTATTCAAAAGTAATTTTTATGTTACATTCTCCTGAAAGTAAAGAACTTGATTTTATATTTGAAAAAAAAATAAATACTTTTATTGTGGATAATATTAATGATCTTGAAAGTCTTTTAAATTATATAAAAGTAAATAAAAAAGAAATAAATTTATTATTAAGAATGAGATTAAAAGAGTACACAGTGTCTTCAGGGAAATACTTTATATTTGGCTTTTACTCTGAACAAATTAATGATTTAATACCAAAGTTAAAAGAAAATAAAAATATATTAGAGTTGGGAATTCATTTTCATAGAAAAACACAAAACCTCTCAGAGTGGAATATTATTAATGAGCTTGAAGATTCTTTATCTAACTTAGTTTTTGAAAATATTGATTATATAGATATTGGCGGAGGAATTCCAATCAATTATAAGAACATTTCATCAAAGGCTATTGATTCAATATATATAAAGATTAAAAAACTAAAAGACTATTTTAATAAATTAAACATAAGATTAATAATTGAACCAGGAAGAAGAATTGCAGGACCAAGTGGGAAATTAATTACAACTATTAGAAATATTGTGGATAATAATATCTTTATAGATGCTTCTGTTTTTAATTGTTCAATGGACACTATTGTTTCTCATATTAAGTTATTAGTTGAAAATGAAGAAGATGATAATGAAAGTTCTGATGGAAAAGGAAAAGGGTATTTGATAAAAGGATTGACTCCTGCTTCAGAAGATATCTTTAGATATAGAGTTTATTTTAAAAAACCTTATACCCCTAAAATTGGAGACAAAATAATCTTTTTAAATGCTGGAGCCTATATTTATTATACAGATCTTTTTAATCTAGAAAGACCTGAGATAAAGTTTGTTAAGTGAAAATAGAAAGATAAAAGTTTTAGATGTGATGTGTTTTGAAAATAATTGCAAGAAGACCTGTTAATAAAAAGAAAAAGGTAAAACCATTTGTGTTTAAAAGTAATAAAGAGTTATTTAAAAATTCAATAGAGCAACATAATAAGTTTAAAATTTTAGTTTATAATCCTGAGATTAAGACCTTATTACGAGAGTTGTCTAAAAAAGAGAAAAATCCTGGATTACTTGAAATAATAAATAAAATGTCAAAACAAAATTATAGACATAAACTAAATTCATTAGATTCTAAAAAGATTAGTTCATATAGAGACCCGATTGGTAGATTTATACTAAAGATCATACCTAATGAATACAATGTTTTTGGAGCCAAATCAAAAGGGAATTCTAATTTTGAATTATTTGAATTGTCTGTTAAATCTAAAGGGAAATTAAAAAAATATTTTTTAAAAGAATATAGAGATGGTCGAATATTTAAAGATGCAACTGCTGAATTGTTGTTATTAAAGATTATGGAGAAAGAAGGCATTAATATTATAAAACCGCAATTTGCTTTTGATAATATTGTTAATAAAAATAAAAATAATAGTAGAAGTTTTATTGCTTATGAGTTTTCTAATTTGCATACTGTCGAAGAGGTAGTTAATAATAGAGTGCAAGGATCTAAATTGCTTGATTCTGAATATAGACTAATTAGATCTAAAATAAATGCTGTTAGATCAAATTTTAAAAGAAAAACTAAAATTGAGTTAGATGATGTTTTTATAAATAATGTATTTTTAGAGAGAGGAAATGAAAATATTAAATTATATTTTTTTGACCCTTACACTTATTCATCCGTTAGTCAGTTACATAATTTAGCAAAAGAAAGAGGAATAGTTTAAATTATTGGTTATATATGAACTTTATGAATTTACCCAAAGAATTTAGCAATAAAGAAAAATCAAAAGTAATTATTGTGCCTATAGAGTATGACGGCTATGTTACTACTGGTGGAGGAGCAAACAAAGGTCCTAAAGAAATTATTAAAGCTTCATATGAATTAGAATATTTTGATTGTGAACTAGAGACTGAACCATACCTTGCAGGAATACATACAACAAAAAGTATAGTTGTTAAAAAAAATAAAGAAAATTATTTTTATAAAGATTCACAGAAAATGTTGGACAGACTATCCACACTTTTAATCTCTAAAAAATTTCCAATTTTTTTAGGTTCTGATCATTCCACTACTTTTCCTGTTGTTAATTATTTGGAAAAAGTAAATTCAGATTTTGGAATAATAATCTTTGATGCTCATTCAGATTTAAGAGAACCTCTTGGAAAAGAAACTTGGTGGCATGCTTGTGTTTCTAGATTAATATCTAAAAAACATAAAACCTTAATTGCGGGCATTAGAAGTCAAGATTTTTATGAAAAAGAATATTTAGATTCTAAAGATTCAAAAAGTCTAAAAGTTATTCTTGCAAATGATTTAAAAAAATCACAAAAGACTTTTAATTTAGAATTAGAAAATCTTCCTAAAAAAATATTCATATCAATAGATGTTGATTTTTTTGATCCTTCCATAATCAGAAACACAAATACTCCTGAACCTGGTGGCTTTGATTGGTTTGAAATTAATAATCTTCTAAAAGAAATATTTAAAAGAAAGGAAGTGATTGGAATTGATATTACAGAATTTTCTCCAAAAGGCCCTTTATGGAACTATAAAGGAGAAGCTTATCTTTTAGCAAAATTAATCTACAAAGTTATTGCTTATAAATTTAATTGATTTCTTTTCAAAAATTTAACACTCAATTACACTTAATAAACCAATTTCTAATTGTAAGCAATAGACCTATTTTAAAAATTTAACACTCAATTACACTTAATAAACCAATTTCTAATTGTAAGCAATAGATCTATTTTAGAAATTACCTTTATAAATATTTACTTGTATATTATATTATTAAGATTAAATTATTATCAAAATTATAAATCATAATTCTTAAGATTTAAATAAATAAAATGTGATAAATTCTATGAAAATAAATAAACTATTTTTTATAATTGTATTGTTCTTTTCATTACTATTGATTGGAGGTTATTTTTTTGCAGGAGATGATTGTATCGATCAAGACACCAATGAAGATCTTTGTGTAATTGATCCAAATGATCAAAATGGTTTGTTTCCCAACTTAGATTTTAACAATTTAAATAATAATTCAGTTGATAATAATTCAATTGATAATGTGAATGACTACATTTGTGGAGTTTACTTTACAGGAATTGGTTGTCCTCATTGTGCAAAAATAGATCCATATTTATTTAAGGAAACTTTACCATTTAACAGTAACCTTGTAATCATTGAATTTGAAGTAAAATCAAAAAGAGAAAATGCAAAACTTGCAATTCCTTATGATAATAGTTACAATTCTGGTTTAGAGATTCCTTTTTTAATAGTTAATAAAGAAAATGTGCATTATTATGATTCTATTAAAAATAATTTTATACAAAATAATTTTAATAATCTAAAAACTAATGCTTGTCCTTTTCCAACCTCTGTTTATGAAGATGGAGACACAACTTTTAATAATTTAAATTTAAATAAAATAAATGGAAGTCCTGTTATTTGGTTAAATGATAGGGGTCTAGAAAGAACAGGAGAAAGTGATGTTGACCCAATTTTATTAAAAAAATTATTAACTGATCAAAATATAGATTCTGTTCTAAGACAAATACCGCATAAACATGCTGATGAAAAGTTTTTAACATACTCAGGAGGAGTTGTATTTTTTGATAATAGTATTGTTTTTGATGGTTGGAAGTTCTATTTTAATGGTGTTTGTATAGATAATGATTCTAATCAAACAATTTGTCAAGACTCAAACACAACTAATGATTATGGGACAACAACTAAACCAAATTATGAAAGGTTAAGTTTAATTAAAGTAATTAGTTTAGCTTTAACAGATGCAGTTAATCCTTGTGCTTTTGCAGTTTTGTTAATGTTACTTTTAGCAATAACCACAAGTAATCCTAAAAGTAAGAAAAAGATTTTACTTTCAGGACTTTCTTTTGCATTATCGATCTTTATTATGTATTTTTTATATGGTTTAATATTTATTACATTTTTTAAATCATTTAGTGGTAATGTTTCAATTATTTTTTATAAAGCATTTGCAATCTTTGCAGTTCTTCTTGGACTATGGCAATTAAAGGATTTCTTTTATTATAAGCCAGGATCAATTGGAACAGAGATGCCAATGAAGTTAAGACCGAAAGTACAGAGACTACTTTCAAAAGCAACATCTCCAAGAGGTGCATTTGTTATTGGTTTGTTTGTGACAGTGTTTTTGTTACCATGCACTATTGGACCTTACATTATTGCAACAAGTTCTTTAGCTTTTGTAGACTTAATGAAGTCAATGCCTTTGTTGTTATTATATAATTTAATATTTATAATTCCAATGATTGTTATAACTTTGTTAATATATTTTGGATTTAAGAAAATACAAGACCTTGGAGAATGGAAACAAAAAAATATTAGATATTTACATTTAATTTCAGGAGCAATAATTTTAATTTTAGGACTGTTGATGTTGTTTGGAATTCTTTGAACTTAACAAAAGATTTATATATAATTATTATATATAATTATAGTAAACAGAAATAAATAAATAATAATTTTAAATTATTAAATTATAAATAATTAAAATAAATTAATTTAAATTTAGATGGATTAGATACCTTATGAGTGTTATACTTTGGATTATTTTAGTAATTCTTATTTTAATTTTAACATCAAGACTTGCAAAATTACTTTTTGGCTTTGATCATTATCTTGGATTTTTGATAATGATTAGAACTACAAGGTTTATTAAATATTTAGATAGACTTGCAAAAGCAAAAAAAATATTAAATGTTTTTGCAGATATTGGAATTGTTTTGGGTTTTGGTGCTTTTGGTTTTGATTACTTAATTAAAGATAAAATTAAAAATAAATTTTATAGATTTTTAATATTTATAGGTGTTGCATTTATTTTAACAATAATTACATATTTTTCAACATATTCTTTGTTAACTAATAATCCTTTAATATCTCACAACTTTATGATATTTATGGTAATCTTTACAGGGATAATGGGGTTGTCTGGATTTACAATGGGGTCATTAGTCTTTTCTGCATTTGATATTATTGCAAAGTTATTTGCTGGAACTGCTGGAACTGCTTGTCCTGGTGTGGGGTTAGTTATCCCTGGGGTTAAGATGCCAAAGATGGATTTGTTTATACCTTGGTATGGTTGGTTAATTTTAATTTTTTCTGCAATTATTCATGAATTTGCCCACGGAGCTTTACTTAGAACAATCAAGGTAAAGATAAAGTCAATGGGTTTTATTTTAGCTGCAATTTTACCACTTGGAGCTTTTGTTGAACCAAATGATAAAGATCTATTAAAAAAGAAAAAGAAATCAATTATAAGAATGTATTCTGCAGGACCTACAAGTAATACTATAATTGCTTTAGTCTTTTTTGTAATTGTCTTATTGGTTAGTCCTTCAATATCTAATTACACAAATAGCATAGATCAGCAAAGAGATTTAGACATCTATGTTTATTCTGTTGATCAGACGACTGAGGTTTGTGGTTCTGTTTATGATAGTCCTGCTTATGGTGTCTTAGATGAAAATGATATAATTGTTTCAATAAATGGGGTGGAAATTTCTAGTAGGCAAGATCTTACTTCTGCATCTAAACTTGATCAAGATAACTTGTTTGTTGTAAAAAATAAAGAGACAGGCATAGAAAGAGAAGTTAATTTAAAACCAAATGAGATGGGGAGATTTGGATTTACTTCAGGCGTTAGACAAGATCCTAATTTTGTAATTCCTGGAAAATATAAATTTTATAAGCACACATTAGCTGTACTTGTTTGGATTGCAATATTAAATTTATTAATTGCAACAGTAAACTATTTGCCAACAGTTCCATTTGATGGTGGAGCAATGTCACAAATTATATTTAGTGGATACCTAAAAAAGAAAAGAACTGAAAAGAAAAGAATGAGATTAGTTCAAAGATTTTTTGGAACAATAATTGTGATTTTATTGTTACTAAATATCATTCCATATTTCTTTTAATTATTTTTAAGAATTATAATTTTTGTATAGCATTAATAATTTGTATGAAATTAGATTTAAGTTCTACCTCATTTTTAGAACTTAGAATTATTCTTTCTACTTCTTTGAGAGCAACATTAAAGAACAGATTTGTTTTAAGTGCATTTCCATTAGCATAAGCTTTACCTTTAAGTTGTATAATTTCAATTATTCTTAGGTATGTGTGGACAATTTCATTATTAATATTAAATCTTTTAAATAATAATTGTATAATTTTTGATTGTATTTCTGCAATTTCTAATTTTGTAATTACATCTAAGCTATGTAATCTTTTAGATTTTGCTTCTGCAACAATTTTATTAACTTCTTCTTTTAAATTAAGTTTTGATTTTGTAATGTTTAGTTTAGCTAATTCTTTTTCTAATAATTCATCTTGTCTTTTAATATCTGTTATTTTTGATTTTATTTTTTCTCTAATGTTTTTATGATTTCTAAGTTCTATTTCTTTTTCCATACTTAGTTGTTCTAAGTTAAGAATTGTTAAATTTTTATAAGTGATGTCAACATTTCTGTTAGCAGAAAAAGGAATTGGTTTTTTCTTTTCTTTTTCAAGTTCTTTTAGAAATTGACTTCTTTTGTTTATTATAATATTCTTTTTTATTGGCATATATAATCTTTTTTTAAATTTAGTATATTATTATAGATATGAAAAATATATAAATCTATTTTAATTTGTAATTTTTAAAAAATAGAAAAAAACCAGAAAGGAAAAAGAAAATTAAAATAAAGTGCATCTGTCGGGATTCGAACCCGAGTCCCGAGCTTGGAAGGCTCACATACTAACCCCTATACTACAGATGCAATTGAGATTAATCTGTATTAATTACAAATTAATAAGTATATTATATAAAAAAACATTTATATACCTTTTCTAATTACTATTTATTAGTGATTAGACTTGGGAATAGCTATTGGAAAATTAATTGAAGATTGTAAACAAGAATTTAATGTGGAAAAATCTTCAAAGAAGAGATTTGGTTTTGATGCTTTTAATGTACTCTATCAATTTTTAACAACCATTAGAGGTGTTGATGGAGAACCTTTAAAGAATAATAGAGGAGAAGTTACTTCTCATTTGAATGGTTTGTTCTATAGATTGATTAATTTATTGTCTTACAATATAGAAATAGTGTTTGTGTTTGATGGAAAGAGTCATTCTCTAAAACAGAAAACAAAAGATAAAAGAGCAGAAAAAAAAGAAATTGCAAAAGATAATTATAATAGAGCTGTAGAAGAGGGGAATTTAGAAGATGTTAGAAAGTATTCAAAACAATTTACTAGGCTTGATGATAAGATACTCTCTGAGTCTAAGGAGTTATTATTGGCTATGGGGGTTAGCTATATTGAAGCACCTTCAGAGGCAGAAGCACAAATATCTTACTTAACCTCTATTGGTCAACTGGACTACACAGTTTCTCAAGATTATGATTGTTTGTTGTTTGGATCAAATAATTTGGTTAGGAATTTAACAGTTTCTGGGAAGAAAAAAATTCCTTCTAAAAATATTTATTTAAACATTACTCCTGAGATTATATATTTAGAGAAAGTAATTAAAAATCTTGGGATTAGTAGAGAAAAATTAATTTGGTTGGCTTTGTTGATTGGAACTGATTTTAATGATAAGGTTTTAGGTGTTGGTCCAGTTACTGCTTTAAAGCTTGTTAAAGAAAATAATTCTTTTGAAGAATTAATTTCTAAACTAAAAGAGAAAGGAAAGGATGTTAATTTTGATTATAGGAAAATACAAGATATTTTTCTTAAGCCAAATATTTCTAAAGAGCCAAAGATAATTAAAGGAAAGTTTGATTCTAATAAGATTAAAGAGATTTTAGTGAATAGGGCAGACTTCTCAGAAGAAAGAATTGAATTAAGTTTAAATAAATATCTAAAATTAAAAGAAGAAAGAGATAAACAAAAAACCATAAGTGATTGGTTTTAGTTTTTTTGTAAATAAAGATAATTGTAAATAAAGATAATTGTAAATAAAGATAATAATAGAAAAAGAATGTTTTATTTATTTAACATTTTTACCTTTCTTTTTTGCTCTAATTCTTACGGAATTACATTTTTTACAAACTAGTGGTTTTTTTGCAGATCTCATTGTATTGTTACAAGCCATACAAACCCACATATTTTTTAATCTTCTATCTTTTGCTTCTGTTTCCATTTCTAATTCACCTGTATTTTTAAATTTAATTTATATATTAAGAAATATATATTGATAATAAAACCTTTTAAATAGTTGTTTTTTATATTTTTATATTTTTTAGTAATTTTAGTAATTTTATTAATTTTGTAATTTTACATTTGATCAATTCTGTTTGGTAGTTAAATAATTAAATAAAAGGGTTATATATGTTTTATTTTTCATACGTTCCATTTTATAAAGTTAATTGTACTAAATTATATAGAATATCAATTTATTTTCATTAAAATTAAGGCGTTTGTCATAATTGAATTGCACATAAACTATTTAGATTAGTAATTAGGAAATTATGATAATTATAAATCTAATGATTATTTGTTTAGCAATTATAAAAGTATAGAGTAGAAAAAATAAAAGTATAAAATAAAAAAATTAAAATTAAATAAAAAAATTAAAATTAAATAAAAAAATTAAAAGAGGGGTTTTATTTATGAGAGTACAAATAAACAAGCTATTAGTAGTATTTAGTCTTATATTAATCATGGGGTCTTTTTTGTCAGCAAGTGATTTGGTGATTACCTTTTCAAATGAGACAATAAATGATAACAATTTAACAACTGTGGCAAATGTTTATCTTGAACCACAGGAAGGAGTCACTTTAAAGGAATATTTATCTAAAAGTTATAAATTAGATTTAAATATAAATGAATATTCAGGATCTTCACCAACAATTTCAGACAAACCTAAATTTATTGATGAAAACAATTACTCATTTGACATTAATTTTGTAGATGATGATTATTTTGGTGAAGCAATAGCTAAAGCAAAATTATCTAAAGAGTTAGGCACCACTTCTTTTGAAGGAAAAAATACTCTTCAAATTGATACTCAAAATCCACAAGTAGAAGGTATAGATTTTAAATACACTGTAAATAATTCAAATGAACTAAGCTTTAATCTAACAGTAAAATTTACAGAAAGTATTAATGTTGAAAACTCTCCATCAGAAGTAGACACTAAAGATAATGATTCTTCAGTTAATGATAAAAAATCTGTAAATGACAAAAAAGAAAGTGTAAGCGATAAAGAAAAGATAGAAAAAGAAAAAATAATTAAAAATGAATTTAAAATTAAATTTAGTAATTTAATTAACTTTGACTTACCTGTAGAAAAAGGGGTTTGGGAAGAATCAAATAAAATCTTTATATTTGATTCTAATTATTTAGACACTCCTTTAAAAGTAGAAAAGGAAGGGGATTTAAATATCTCTGTGGAAGGTGCAGTTGATAAATTTTTAAATTTACAAGTTCCTTACTCAGAGTTATTTAAAATAGAATATATTCCAAAAGTAAACAAAGTAGTAATCATAAATCCTTTAATTACAGACATAGCTTTAGATCAAAGAATTACAATTGAGTATAACATAGATATGAACACATCTGTTGGTCCTGTTTTAAAATTTTATAAAAAAGATGTTAGTTCTTCAAATCAAGAATATGTGCTAATAACATCAGAATATGAAAATGATGTTGGAAGTTGGGAAAATAATAGGACCGTAATTATACATTCTAAATTTATAGATGAAGACATTGCCGAAATTGCAATGGTTGAAATAACTTCTGCAAAAAGTAGCAGTGGTGTTTTACAAAAAACATATGGTGTCTCTAAAGATAAAAATTTTGAAATTGACACAGTCAGTCCAATTCCATTAATTTCATTGACTCCTGAAAATGTTACATTTACAAGTAAGACACAAACAATTACTTTAGAATATTTTACAGACATGAACACAGAAATTAAACCAGTAATTAAATACAACTACAAGGACACCAATTATGATATAGACTCAGAAGAAGGAGTTTGGGATTCTAATAAAAGAAAATATACTTTAGAATTTACTTATCCTGAAAATCTAGCTGGAAACTATGTTATGATTGCTCCTAAAGATGGTGCAAGAAGTCTTAAAGGAAATTCTTCTTTATTTTCTAAAACAAAGAATAATTCTATAGACACAATACCTGTTATTGTTACACCTACACCTACAACTGGAGGAGGAAGAAGAATTTATAATATTCCTGAACCTGTTGAAGAAGAAACACAAGAACCAGAAGTTACACCTGAACCAGAGGTTGAAGAAGAAACACCTATTTTGACACCAACACCTCAGGAAGAAGATGTTGAAACTATTATAGAAAATCCACAGGTTATAGATGAGCCTGCAATAGTTATTGAAGAGCCTCAAAATGAAGTTACTACTCCAACACCATTAACAGGTTTTGCTACATTCTTTAATAAAAAAGGTACTACTGCTGGTTTGGTAGTAATATTGTTAGCTTTGTTAGGGTATCTGATATATAGGTTTACAACAAAGACAAATGTTAAAAATAAGAAGAAGAACAAAAGATAGTTCTTTTTCTTTTTTCTTTTTTTCTTCTAAGAAAAAAACAAAGAGTATATAAATAAATCGCTACTAATTATATAATAATATAAACTTTTTATATGTTGCTCCGATGGTGTAGTCCGGTAATCATTCTGGCCTTTCAAGCCAGTGACCTGGGTTCGAATCCCGGTCGGAGCATAATATAAATTTATAATAGTTAATTAAAAGGTTGAAAAAATGGGAACAAGAAAAAAAGATTCAAGTAGATTTAAGAAAACCAAATCCAGACAAAGATGGAAATGGAAGAAGAAAAAGATGAGAGAAAAGAAAAGAGAAAGAAGATACTTAAGAAAGAGAGCTGCCTCATAGAGGTAGTTCTTTTTTTACAATACTATTTATTCTAATTTTCAAAACTTAAAAGTTGATTTTAAAAAATATTATATCAGTTGTGTTTTTTATAGGATTTAAATATTAAAAATATTTTTTTTAAATTTTTTTTTTCTTTTTAAAATTTTAATAATTTTCAATTATTATTTTAAGATTTTCAATTATTAATATAGATTTAATTTATTATAATTATCCAATTTACATTTTAATAATTTTAATTGTATTTTTGGAATTATTAATAGAGATTTATGTTCTTTATTGAAATTCATAATTTAAGATTTTTAAATTTAATTATTTAAAAGCTATTTTTCTTTAATAAAAGCGTATTTTTAGAACAAAAAAACAATCCCTTTTTAAACTTACCTCCTCTTATATTATCTTACTGTGAAGCTTTTTCACAGCGAAATTCTAGACAAGTAATTTTGTCTTAATATGAGGACTTAAGTTTTTTTGAGTCTGATGTGGATGAATTGGAATAGCAGAATTAAACTTATAAACACTCTTATAATTTAATGTGTGCAAATAAATAACCAATTCCAGCTGATCCTGCTGGTGGATACTGCTATTGGAATCCGACTAAGACATGCAAGTCTAAAAGTCTTGGCTATGAAAGATTTTGGCGTACGGCTCAGTAACACGTGGTCAACCTACCCTTTTGAGAAGTTAAACTTGGGAAACTGAGTATAATGCTTCATAGAAAAAGAGATCTGGAATGACTTTTTTTCTAAAGGACAAACAATCATGCTTGTTTGTTGCGAAAGGATGGGACTGCGGCAGATTAGGTAGTTGGTAGGGTAATTGCCTACCAAGCCGACGATCTGTACGGGCCTTGAGAGAGGGAGCCCGGAGAAGGGAACTGAGATAATGTCCCTAGCCCTACGGGGTGCAGCAGTTACGAAACTTTTACAATGCGGGAAACCGTGATAAAGGGATTCCAAGTGCTTGTTTTACAGGCTTTTGTATAGTGTGAATAACTATACGAATAAGGGGAGGGCAATATGCGTGCCAGCCGCCGCGGTAATACGTAATCCCCAAGTGGTATCCAGCATTATTTGGCTTAAAGCGTGTGTAGCTGGTTTGTCAAGTCTTTTGTGAAAGCAGCAGACTTAATTTGTTGAATTGCAAAAGATACTAACATGACTAGAGACCGGGAGACGTCAAGGGTATTCTTGGAGTAGGAGTAGAATCTTAAGATACTAGGAAGACCACCTGTGGCGAAGGCGCTTGACGAGAACGGATCTGACAGTGAGACACGAAAGCTGGGGGCGCAACCCGGATTAGATACCCGGTTAGTCCCAGCCGTAAACGATGCGGATTAGGTGTTGGGTGAACTATGAGTTTACTCAGGGCCGAAGGGAAACCATTAAATCCGCCGCCTGGGAAGTATGGTCGCAAGACTGAAACTTAATGGAATTGGCGGGGGTGCAAACAAGGGGTGGATGCTGCGGTTTAATTGGATGAAACGCCAGATATTTTACCAGGTCTGACAGCAAAATGATGGTCACTCTAAAGGGGTTACTTGATGCGCTGAGAGCTGCTGTATGGCCATCGTCAGCTCGTACTGTGAAGCTTCCTGTTAACTCAGGTAACGGGCGAGACCCATGTTATTAGTTGCTACTTTTTTTGCTTGCAAAGAAAGGCACTCTAATAAGACTGCACTGGTAACAGTGAGGAAGGAATGGGCGAAGGTAGGTCTGTATAGCGCAAATGTCCTGGGCAACACGCGGCATACAATGGCTAAGACAAAGAGTCTCTAACCCGAAAGGGGGTGGTAATCTCAAAAACTTAGTCCAAGTCCGGATTGAGGGTTGCAACTCACCCTCATGAAGCTGGAATCCCCAGTAATCGCTTGTCACTATCAAGCGGTGAATATGTCCCTGCGCCTTGCACACACCGCCCATCAAGCCAACCGAGTGAAGTGTGGATGAACCTTAATCTACTAAAGGTTGATGTAATTCTATATTTCGCGAGGTAGACTAAGTTGTAACAAGGTGTCCGTAGGGGAACCTGCGGACGGATCACCTCCTATAATATATTATATAATACATCTAAGTTTTTAGAGTGTGATTTATTCCTCTTCTATCCACAAAATTTCTATTTTTTAATTTTGTTATTTTTATTTTTCTAATTATAAGTCTAGAAAATTAGTTTAAATTTTTCACAAAAATATTTTTTAAATTTTAAAGACTTAAAGAAACATGTATTTATAAATATATTTAGGTATAAATATATAAGTTGATAACAACAATTTGTTATGGGCTCTTAGCTCAGCTGGTAGAGCGCTTCCCTTGCAAGGACGAGGCCGCGAGTTCGAATCTCGCAGAGTCCACTATTTTAATTATATAATTTTAAAGTCTTAAATTTCATATTATATTCTTTAGCATCTTTTTTTTATTATTGTTTATGCTCAATTATTAATTGCTATTTTAAATAATTATTTAAATTAAAGGTGCAATATATTTAAAATTTAAAGAAATATTACTAATTATTTTTTTAATATCATTAGATTTTTTTCTGTAAACTTATTTTTTGGAATTAATATTTTAGTTTTTGATTTTTTATATTTAGGTCAATCATTTTAATTTACATTAATGATAGTTTTTTATTTAATTTTCCAAAAATCTTTCTAACAAATATAGATTATTTATAATTAATTATTGTTGTAATTGGTAGTTATTTAGTTGTCATTAATTTAAATTTTTTTTGAGAACTAATAATAAGGTATATAAATAGTTTTAACCTTAATATATTATAGTCTAATTAATTTAAATAATAAAAAATATAATTAAAAAGGGGGAAATATTATGAAAAGTATACTTGGTTTTTTTGCAATAATCTTAGGTTCTCTAATACTAATTTTATTAGGAATTGTTTATTTTACACTTTCAATTTGGGCAATTAAAATTAGTGCTAATTGGGCAGGATATGGAATCGTTGATGCAAGCACGGTTGTTTTGACTGCTGGAATTATTACAGCTGCAAGCCTAATAGGTGGTGCAATTAGAAGATATTAGTTTTATAAGGGAAGATATAAATTTATATCTTCTTTTTATAATTTTTTATAATTCTAAATAAAATAGTGATTTACATGTTTGATTTAAGAAAAGTAATAGTATATCCTTATATTAATATAAAGTTTTTTTTAATAATTCTGGTGTTAGCAAGTTTGTCTTTAATTTCTAATTTTTTTGCAGGAATTTCTTTATTTCTAATAGTGGCTGTAAGTTTCTGTTTAGTTTCTTTAAAGTATAAAAAAAAATTGGAAAATTATAATTTAGAATTTACAAATAATTTTTTTAAATATTTTGGAATATTTTTAGTATCAAGTTTTGCTTTTTTAATATTTCAAGTAATTGTTATACTAATAGGCCTAATACCAACCTTTTTATTTTCAAAGGTAAATCTTGTAACAGAAGTTAGTTCTTTTAGTTTCTCAATATTAAATGTAATTTTAATTGCTTTTGTTTTTGTTGCAATATTAATTGGAATTTTAAAAATAATTGGATTGATTAGGTATTTAAAAGATGAAAAGTTTGAAGTGCTTTTTGATTTTAAAAATAATTTAAAAATAATTTTTACAAAAAACTTTTTAGTTGCTCTTTTATTTGTTATAGGGTATATTTTAATGTATGGTCTTTTTGTGGTTGTTATTATAGGTTTACTTAACTTATTTGGATTATATTTGGTATCATTTTATTTAACAAATATTTTAATTTTAGTATCTATTTATTTTGTAATTGTAGGTGTTTATTCCGCATTTATGGAAGTTGTTGACAATTACAAGTTACAATAGTTATCTTTATAAATGTGATTTGTTAATATATATTTGTTAGTGGTTTAGTGTTTAGCATATTTTTTATAGAATAAAAATCTATAAAGAGTAAGGAAGGTCCGCCCACCATTTTTAAAACAAAAAAACTTCTTAATGGAAGTTGTTTCTGAACAGAAACAAGACGGTTCTTTTCCATAATCAACCAGTGATGTGTAGAACTGAGGGGAAAAGAAAGAGGCTGAAATCATGCAGAAACTGGTGCAAGGTAAATTTTACCGCTTAGATTAATTGCTATTAGATACAGAAGGTGGCTTATAGTAAACCACTAACATTTTTGAAATACTTTTTTTATGTAAATTTAATAATTTTAAAAAGACAAAAGAGAGTAATTTATGGGACAAATAACAACAATTACAGGGCCAATGTTTTCAGGAAAAACAACTGAACTTTTAAGACTTAAATCTAGAGAGGAGATTGCAAAAAGATATTCTCTTGTTTTTAAACCAAAGCTAGATAATAGATATTCAGATGTTTCTATTACTAATCATAATGGAATTAGAGAAGAAGCAATTGCAGTTGATAACCCAAATTCAATTTTAAAAATTGTTACTAATTATTTAAAATCAGAAAAACAAAATAAAAATCAATTAGTTAATATTTTTATTGATGAAGTGCAATTTTTTAATTCTGAAATTACAGAAGTGATTTTAGAAATTTCAAAAAAAGGAATTAATGTTTTTTCCTGTGGCTTAAATCAGACATTTGAAGGAAAGGCTTTTCCTTTTAAAGATAAAAGAGATCATATTGGAACACTTATGGCTTTATCTGATAATATTATACATTTATACCCATAATTATTCTTTAAAAGATATAAAAAACCTTAGATAAAAATCTAAGGTGTATACTCACAAGAATCTAAAAGTTCTTTGGCTCTATCTTTTTCATCTTTAAGCTCTTGATTGTCTGGATCTTGAAGTAAAGCCATATATGCGCTTGTATGGTCAGAAGTATATTTTGAATATTCTTCTTCTGTAATGTTTATAAATTCCATTCTTTTTTTTGTTTTAAATAACAAATATTTTGTAAAACTTTTCATAATTATTTCATTCTTTTTTTATTTTTTTAAAAAACTTTAAAGCTTCAGGAAGAGTAGTGACTCCATCACCTTGACAGATATGCCCTTTTTTTCCAATATTAACTTCAGTTGCATCTAAATCTTTAATTAATTTAGTAATATCTTTTTTTATAGCAAAAGGATCGTCTTGTGAATAAATAACAATAAACTTCTTTGCCTTATCTTTTATCTTCTTAAAATCTATTGGAGTTTCTGACCATGGTTTCGCAACAGACCATTCTTCATTTTCATCTAAATTATTTTTATTGATAGTCATCCAAGGGGCAACTAAAATAACTTTACCTACTTTTCCATTATACTTTTCTAAAAATCTTAAGATGGTTTGGCAGCCCACAGAGTGTCCAACAAACATAGTATATTCATCTACTTTTAAAGATTGTAATTTTTCAACCCAGGGCTTTATCTTAGGATTATCAGTATCTGGCATTACTGGTAAAGATACCTTATACCCTCTTTCAATTACCTTTTCTTTAAGATAAGGAAACCAATCTGATTTAGGGTTAGCTCCCCATCCATGTATAATATATGCTTTCATTTTATCACATTAAATTTTATAAAAATACAAATATGTATAAATATATTATTATATACACTTAAAGGATTTATAAATATTTGTTTTAAAACAGATTAAATCTCTTTCTTAAAATAAAGCCTAACATTGCCGTCTTTCTTACCAATTGAAATAAGTTTATAATCATTCTTTAAAATATTATTTTTACTATAAAAGATGCTGTTTGTAATAAGTGTGGGGAAAGTGCTACAAAAACATACAGACTTGGAGATTCAAAAAAAACAGTTGTTCTTGGAGGTACAGAGAAATACCAAGCAAGATGTACAAAGTGTTTTAAAGAATAAATGAATAGTAAAGATATAAAAAGACTAAGCAGTATTATTAAATATAAATTAAAAAATATAAATCATTAAATTAAATATAATTAAGAAAAGTGTGATTAGATTATGGAAGAAAGAATAGAATTTGTATCAAGTTTAAAAAATTTTACTGCTGTTAAAAAGATGAAATTAGATGGAACTAAAACATCTGTTGATATTGTTCAATTTTTAGCATCAATTCAAGTAACAACAAATAGTAAGATAAGATCATTATTAGAAGAAATAGTAGATATTGAAAAATTAAATGAAAATACAAAGCATTTAATGACTTTAGAATATAGTCAGTTTTTTGCAGAAATATATAGTTCAAAAACTAAAAAAATAATTGCTGGTTTATTTCCAGAAAACTTTAATAAAAAATTTAAAGATGCTTTTTTAGAAGCTTACCAAGTTTATTTGATTGAAAAATATTTCTTACTAAATAAAAGAGCAATTGGATATCATCAAATATTATTTCCTGCATTATCTAAATTAAAGAAAGCAATTAAAGGAAAATAGGATTTGTTTATTAGTTTTTTAAAGCAATTCTTTATAAATATTTACTTATATATTATATTTATATAAGGATTAATTAAGACACAATTCTTAATATCCCCCCTTAGCACAGCGGTTAGTGCGTCTGGCTGTAGACATTTAAATTTTACCGTAAAATTAAAAATGGCGGTAACCGGAAGATCCCCAGTTCGAATCTGGGAGGGGGGATGTTTATATTCTATTTTTAAATATTGGGTTAACTCCCGCCAGAAGCTTAACTTTTACAAAACAATATAAATGTTTGTAATTAATATATAATTAAGAGGTGATAATTTGAAAAAAACATTATCAAAATTATTTAATAAATCTATATCAAAAAAACCTAAGCCTACTATTAGAAAATCTGTAAATTTAAGTAATTTATCTGAATTAACTGCTGAAAGAAATAGAATTGGAAAAGAAATTTTAAAAGGACCTGATTCTAAATTATTTAAAAGTACTGTTCTTTTAGCTAGAGAAATTAATAAAAAAAAATTATCTGAAATACAAGTAATAGATATAGTTAACAAAAATTTTAATAAATATCCTGGTGTGAAAGAAGATGTTTTACTATACTTAAAATATGACTTTATGATTAGAAGTAATAAAGAACATAGTTCTAAAAAATAAAAGGAGCGTTTTTCACTTTAGGGTAGAAGCTCTTTTGTAGCTGATTTTTTAAAAATTAGTAGATGTAACCGTTTATAAATTTGTTGTCAACTTAATTATATATTATTTAATTTATATGGGGCTAAATGATTTGTACTTTATAGAATGGTTATTGAATTAGATTATTATGTTAGTTAAATTAGATCACATTTATTTATCTGTAAAAAACATGGATCGTGCAGTTAAATTTTATGAAAATGTATTATCTTGTAAAGTAAAACATAGAGAGGATAATACTTGGGCTGATTTTGATATAGGAAAAGATGTTTATTTAGGTTTAATTGATCCAAAAATTATATCAAATAAACGTATTTGTGGGAATAATTCTGTTATTGTTTTTTGGACAGACAATGTTGATTTAATATTTTCTAAAATAAAGAAATTAGGTGTTAAAATAATACATAAACCTATAGATCTTGATTTTACTGATTATCCATATCGTTGTTTTCAATGTTATGATACAGAAGGTAATTTGTTAGAATTTGCAAAATATAATAAATGAAAAAAATGTAATTTTTTATTTTTAGTTTAAATTTTATTAAAACTTAAATTTAAATATATTTGTGTTATAATTTATTTATGTTAAAATATTTATATAATTCTGATATAATGTTAACTGATTTAAATTTTATTTTTGAAATTGCAGATAAAGAATTTGGATTTAAAGATGATCCTAATCAATATAATCCTACTGAATTAGAATTTTATAATTTACAAAAACAATTTCCTTTTTCTTTTTGTATTATTAAAGATAAAAATAAAATTATAGGATTTGTAACTTTATTACCTTGTTCTAAAAAATTAATGAATGATTTTTTAAGTAAGAAGATTAATGAAGCTGAACTTGTTAAAAATATTGATGAAAATATTAATTTGGATAATTTTGATACTTTATTTCTTACTGCTGCATATATAGATCCTAACTATAGAAAAAAAGGTATAATTAAAAAAACATATAAAGATATGATTCGTTTTTATTTAAATAAAAATAGTAATTTAGTTTTATTTGGGTGGGTTTTTACAGATCAAGGATTATTATTAGGAAAAAAATTAAGTGCTGAATGTAATTTAGATTTTAAGTATATTAAATAAAACTATTAAAACATAAAAGAATATTTTTCATTTTTGGTTTAAATCTCGCCAGAAGCTTAATATCAAAAACATATCAAAAACATATCTTTTTAATTATTTTTATATATAAATTATATGTGATTATTTATGACTGAATTTTTAGTAAGATTAAAAGGCAAACCAAAAGAATATATGGATAGATTAATAGAAGATGGTTATTTTAAAACAAAATCTGAAATTGTAAGACTTGGTATTTTAGAGGTAAGTATGAAATATTTATATAATGATATTTCTAAAGAAGAGTTAGGTCTTGTAGGTATTGCTGTTGAAAAAGAATTAAATGGTATTAAAAAAAATAAAAAAAAATTATATTCTGAAGAAGATTTTAAAAAAAAATATAAAGATTTAATATAAGTGATTATTTTTGAGTTTTAAAATAAGTTACACTCCAATATTTTTTAAAAGCTTAGATAATTTACCAATAGATCTTAGAAAAAGATTTTTTAAGAAAATTGAAAAAGTGAAACTAGAAGATATTTCTAGAAAGCATTTAAAGTATGGTCTTCCTTATTTTGTTGAAAAAGTTACTGATTCTTCAAGAATGATATATAAAATAGAGAAGGATCATTTAATTTTTGTAATTTGTTTTAAAAATCATAAAGATTATGAAAAGTGGTATCGTAATATGAAATGAGTACTTTTCACTTTAGATTTGAATTTTTGTCATAAACTTTAAAAAGATTTTTAACCATTTTATTTAAAAACATTTTATATCTATAATATATGGTTAATTATTATGAAATATAAAAAATTCGAAATGTTAAAAGTAGGCGATACTGTTGCTGTAATTGCTCCTTCAAGTGGTCTTTGTAAAGTATTTCCTCATATTTATAAAAATGGAATAAAAGTATTATTAGATTTAGGATTAAAAGTAGTTGAATATCCTACAACTAAAAAATCTTTTGATTTTATAAGTAATAATCCTAAATTTAGAGCTAATGATGTTAATAATGCATTTAAAGATAAAAATATAAAAGCAATATTTACTGTTATTGGTGGAAATGATTGTAATAGAATACTTCCTTATTTAGATGAAACAATTATTAAAAATAATCCAAAAATATTTATGGGTTTTTCAGATACAGCTACATTAAATACTTATTTTAATCAATTGGGATTAATTACATTTAATGGGCCTTCAATAATGGCTGGTTTTTCTCAAATGTATGATTTAGAACAAAAATATTTAGAACATATAAAAGAAATATTATTTAATAATAATTCTAGTTATCAATATTTTGAATATAATAAATATGTGAATGGATATCTTGATTGGTCTAAAAAAGAAAATGTTGGTAAGGTTAAAAATAAAATAAAAAATGATGGATGGATATTTTTACAAGGTAAAGGAAAATTTGTTGGAGAATTATATGGTGGGTGCATAGAAGTATTAGAATTTACAAAATCTACAAAATATTTTCCTAAATTAAATTTCTTTAAAAATAAAATTCTTTTTTTTGAAACTTCAGAAGATAAACCTTCTTTAGATCAAATAAAATATATGTTAAGAAATTATGGTTTACAAGGTGTTTTTGATAAAATATCTGGTATTATTTTTGGAAGAGCAAGAGATTTTACAAAAAAAGAAAAAGATGAATTAAATAATGTTATATTAAAAATAGTTAGAGACGAGTTTAAAAATAATAAATTACCAATAATTACAAATTTTGATATAGGGCATACTGATCCTCAACTAATTTTGCCTTTAGGGATTAAAACAGAAATTGATTGTTCTAAAAAAACAGTTAAATTAGTTGAAAATATATTTGTTAATTAAAAGAGTATTTAATTTTAGTTCAATACAACTGGTTTTGGTCAGTTGACACCCAATGTTTGAGTTATAATAAAATATCGCCAGAAGCTTAAAAAGAAAGCTTTTAACTTACATAAATTTTAACTGATAATAATTATATTTAAATAGTATATTATATTTTTAATTTATTATAATCTAAAATGTAAACTCCCCATTTAACATTTTGATTTATATCACTTATAAATTCATTATGTTCTCCAATCTTTTCCCATCCTAAATTAGTATGTAATTCAATAGATTTATTATTTTTTTCAGGATGTTCAGAGATTAATACCCACATTCCTGGAGAATGTTTTTTTTCAGCATCAACATAAGCTTTAACAAAATCTAAATAGTTACCTTTTTTTCTTGGATCTTTCATTACCGCATATGCGTGTATATAATTTTCTATAACTTTTTTTGGAATTTGACCCATATGCTTTTTAAAATCTGAGTTATTAAAAAAAGCAATTACATAAGTAGGTTCTTTAGGATTATCAACATATATTCTTGTAGCAGTAGAAAATATTTTTTTATAATCTTTTTTAAGTAGAAATCCTTTTGATTTATTTTCTATATTTTGTATGTGATTTAATTCAGAAATTTCTAATAATTTATTTAATAATTTTCCTTTTGGTTTAACAATTTTATGTATTTTCATAAGTATCAAAGATATTTAATAAATTTATTATTTTTATTTACTAATATTTTTTTAGATTTAATAGGTTTATCTGTAATTTCAAAAGCCATAATTACTACTTTTTAACCTTTTTTAATTAGATTAGCAGTAGGACCATTCATTTCAATTTTACCTGAACCAGCTTCTCCAGGAATAACATTTGTTTCAAGTCTATTTCTTGAATCAAAAGATGTAATTAAAACTTTTTCATCTTCTATAATCCCTACTTTATCTATTAATTCTTTATCAATAGTTATACTTCCTACATATTCTTTTTTGGCTTCTGTAATAGTAGCCATATGTATTTTAGATTTCAGTATTACTTTCATAATTATCTTTCTTTTTTTAATATTAATATTAATGTATATTCTATTTATATATTTTATCTTTTTTTAAAATTAATATAATATACTATTTAGAAAGATCACTTTTCACTTTAGATTAAAATATAGCTAAAAGTTTCTAAGTTTTTATTTTAAAATTATTTTATATACAAATAGATTTATTATTTTAAAACAAATGTTTATATAATCTTTTAAATATAATATTATAATATAAAAATTAATTAATAAGATAAATTGTTTATTATGAAAAAGAATTTAAAATATTTTATAATCTCTCTTATATCGGTTATAATAACTGCTTTTTTAGGTTCAATATTTACTAGCAGAAATATACCTTTCTGGTATAAAACAATTAATCTACCTAGTCTAGTTCCACCTAATTTTGTTTTCCCAATTGTTTGGAATATTTTATTTATTTTAATGATTATTTCTTTTTACTTAATATTAATTAATAAATCTAAAAAAAATACTGACTTTAGAAAAATTGCAATTTGGTTATTTTCAATTCAATTAATATTTAATATTTTATGGTCATTATTATTTTTTGAATTAAATTTATTATTATTAGTCTGTATTGAAATTATAATTTTAGAAATTTTAATATTATTTTCAATAATTTATTTTTATAAAATTAATAAGCTTGCTGCATATTTATTAATACCTTATTTTTTGTGGGTTTTATTTGCTACATTTTTAACAATATCTGTTTTTATTTTAAATTAACTTGTGATTTTTATGTTAAGTGTTTGGTTATATTCAATAATTAGTGTTTTAATTGTTAGTTTAATTTCATTAATTGGAATCATAACTCTTTTTTTTAAAATAAAAAAAATGAATAATATATTACTATTTGCAATTAGCTTTTCAGCAGGTGCTTTAATTGGAGATGCAATTTTACATATTTTACCTGAGTTAGTTAAAGATGGTGGATTTACTTTATCTTTATCTCTATTTTTTATTTTTGGTTTAATTATATTTTTTATTTTAGAAAAGTTTATTCATTGGAGACACTGCCATGTTCCAACTTCAAAAAAGCATCCTCATCCTTTTGCTTATATGAATCTTGTAGGGGACGCTTTACATAACTTTATTGATGGATTAGTTATTGGTGGAACTTATTTAGTTTCAATTCCAATTGGGATAGCAACAACTATTGCTGTAATTTTACATGAAATTCCACAAGAAATAGGTGATTTTGGAGTTTTGATACATGGAGGCTTTACAATTAAAAAAGCATTAGTTATGAATTTTTTAACAGCTTTAACTTCTATTGTAGGAGTTGTTATTGCATTATTACTTGGACAAGTTAGTTCTACTTTTTTAAACATTATTTTAGCAATAACTGCAGGTGGTTTTATTTACATTGCTACTGCTGATTTAATTCCTGAATTAAAAAAAGAAACAAATATTTATAAATCATTAATTCAATTGTTAGGTATTTTTTTAGGAATTGGAGTTATGTTAATATTATTACTTTTGTTAGGTTAATTTTTAATTGATTTTTTAAATTAGAAGTTAATATAAATTAAATTACATATAGATATATTACTTAAAAGTGATTTTTTATGAAAACTATTAAACAAGTAAATGATATTAAAAAAAGAAATAATATTAAACAAGCAAATAAAATTAAATTAGAAAAAAATATTATTGACGTTAAAAATTTAACTAAGTTTTATGGTTCTTTTGAAGCTGTTAGTGATGTTTCTTTTTCAGTTAAAAAAGGAGAAGTTTTTGCATTTTTAGGTCCAAATGGTGCTGGAAAATCTACAACTATTAAAATCTTAACTACTCTTTTAAAATTTAATAAAGGAAGTATTACAATTAATAACTATGATGTTTTAAAAGATCCAAATAAAGTTAGAGAGTTTTTTGGAATTGTTTTTCAAGATCCTAGTGTAGATGAAGAACTAACTGCTTATGAAAATATGAAGATTCATTCTGTTTTATATAGTTTAGAAAAATCTCTTGCTGAAAAAAGAATTGAAAAGTTTTTAAAAGTTGTTGAACTTTGGGATAGAAAAGATGATTTGGTAAGTAAATTTTCTGGTGGTATGAAAAGAAGACTTGAAATTGCAAGAGGTTTACTTCATGTTCCAAAAATTTTATTTTTAGATGAACCAACAGTAGGCTTAGATCCTCAAACAAGAAAGCATATTTGGAACTATATTTTAGAAATTAATAAAAAAGAAAAAGTAACTATCTTTTTTACAACACACTATATGGATGAAGTTGAAAAGGTAGCTAATAAGATTGCAATAATTGATAAAGGTAAAATTATTGAAAAAGGAACAATTTCAGATTTTAAAAAGCAAACAAAATCTAAGACTTTAGAAGAGGCTTTTATTAAAATTACAGGTTATAATATTAGAGAAGAAGAATCAAGTTCTTTAGATCAATTAAGACAAAGAAGGAAAATAAGAAGAAGGTAACTATTATGGGGGTAATTTATGCACTTTGGCAAAGACAATTAAAAAGATTTTATAGGCAAAAATCTAGAGTTATTGGTTCAATTGCTCAACCTTTACTTTTCTTAGTAGCTTTAGGCTTTGGTTTTGGATCAATCTTTCAGGAAGCAGGAAGAGGAAGTTACATACAATTTCTAGTACCTGGAATTATTGCTATGAGTATTTTATTTTCTTCAATATTTTCAGGAATTGAAATCATTTGGGATAAACAATTTGGTTTTTTAAAAGAAACATTAGTTGCTCCTGTTTCAAGGCTTAGGATAATGATTGGAAGAACTCTTGGTGGTGCAACAATTGCAGTTTTACAAGGTCTATTAATTTTAATTATTTCTTTTGCTTTTGGATTTAAATTAAATAATTTAGCTTTACTTCCTCTTGCAATTTTGTTTATGATACTTACTGCTATTGTCTTTACAGCTTTAGGTACTGCAATTGCTTCTAGATTAAATGATATGCAGGGTTTTCAATTGTTAATGAATCTTTTAATAATGCCTTTATTTTTTCTATCAGGAGCATTATTTCCTTTAACAGATTTACCAAAAGCTATAAACTTTATTATAAGAATCAACCCATTAACCTACTGTGTTGATGCCATTAGGTATTTTTTAACATCTATGTCATCTATACCAATATTTGTAAGTTCAATTGTAATTGTTTCTTATTTAATTATATTTGTTTTTATTGGAAGTTATTTATTTAGTAGAATGGAAATTTAAAAGTATAAAATATTACTTTTTATGAGAATATTTTTTTTTATGAGAATATTACTTTTTATGAGAATATTTTTTTTTAAAATAAATAAATTATCTTTTAAAACCTTACTTTATAATATATACTTGATAGTGTATGGATTTTAAATTAAATTTATCTAGAAAAAGCAAACTATTTATTTTTCTTTTCTTTCTAGTAATTATATTTGCTTTATTTTCAATAATTTATACTCACTATTATTATAAGGCATTAAAGAATCAAGGAGATTATTTATTATATAAGGACATTGTTTATGATTTAAATAATAATTCTGATCCATCTTACACAAGCCTTGACATATATGTTCCTGACAACAACACAATTCAAAAATATCCTGTAATGATTTATGTACATGGGGGAGCTTGGACTAAATATTTTGGAAATAAAGACCAAAGAGGAAGATATATACAAAAGGGTTTATTTTACACAGACAATAACTTTATTTTAGTAAATGTAAATTATCGTAGTTCCCCAAATTCCAATTTTCCTGTTCCTGTCCAAGACGTTACAACTGCAATTGATTGGGTTTATAATAATATTTCTAACTATTTAGGTAATGAGGCTGAAATCTACTTAAGTGGGCATTCAGCAGGTGCGCAAATTGTTTCTTTAATTTCTACAGATGAAAGTTATTTGCAAAAATATGGTTTAGATCTAAATATTATTAAAGGAACTGTTCTTCTTGAAGGAGTTGGTTATGATTTACTTCTTCCTAGTTCTTTAAAATTTGATAGTAAGCTAATAGAGATGTATTATAATGTTCCATTTGGAAATGACGAAAACACCTATAAGAATGCATCCCCAATAAATCATGTTTCTAAGAATAAAAATATACCGCCTATGATCTTATTTGTTTGTGAAAATAGTATTTTTAGAATTGCAAAACCTGAAGCTAAAAATTTTTATTATAAATTAATTAAGAATAATGTTTATGCTAGGTATTATGTGATATCAGACAGAGGACATAGTAGTCTTAATTATGATTTTGGAAAAGAAGATGACAGAACTAGCCAATTGACAATGGAATTTATTGAAGAGATTAAGAAACTTAGGTAGTGGGGGCTATGTTTATAAAGATTATTAAAAATTAGAAGAATTTGGCTTAAACTACAGATATTTAAATGTTTCTAAGCTTAATATATATCATTAACTGAATATAATTACTTAATTACAAATTTATAAATTAAATAAAAATAATATGAAAAAACTTTCAAGGAAAGGTGTATTATTATGGCTGAAGATATTAAAAAAATTGATAAAAAAAAATTATTAGAATTGATTGAAAAACAAATTAAGTCTCCAACAAGGTTTATAACTAAACCAATTACTATTTCTCTTTTAAAAAAATATAAAATAGATGTTAAGGCTTTTGCAAAAAAATTAAAGGAAGTTAAAGCAAATTATACTGTTCTAAAAGGACTAGGCTTCAAAGCAAAGACCTTAAAATCAGCAGGATTTACTTTAAATGATCTAAAGGAGGTAGGCTTTGATGCTAAGAAGCTAAGAGAACTAAACTATAATGCAAAGGAGCTATACTTGGCAGGTTATTCTGCAACAGATCTAAGGCAAGCAGGGTATATGGTCAGAAGACTTAAAGAAATTGGAGTTAATTTAAAGGATCTAAAAGAAGCTGGTTATTCTGCAAAGGAACTAAAAAGTTCATATTCTGCAAAAGAGTTGTTAAATGTAGGTTATGAGATTAGGGACTTAAAGGAAGCAGGATTTAGTGCAGGTCAATTAAAGAAAGTTGGAGTTTCTGCAAAGGCACTTTATAGTGGTAAATATAATTTAGGGGAATTAAGAAAAGCAAAGTATAGTATTAAAGAACTACAAACAGCTGGGTTTACTGATTCTGAGTTAGGTTTGAAAATTAGAATAAAAGATAAATCGATTGTTTCTAAAAAGTTAAAGGCAGAAACTTCTAAAGTTGAAGCTAAAAAAGAAAAAGCTAAAAAAGAAAAAATTAAAGAAGACAAAAATAAAGAGATAATTATCAATGATGAGTTTTTAAAAAACCATAAAGCAAAAGAACTCTTTGACCTTAATATAAAATATGAACAATTAATTAAAAAAAAATACACAGCAATTAAATTAAAAAAATTAAAATTTACAGCAAAAGATCTTTATTTTTTAAACTTTCCTGCAAGTGAAATTAAAAAAGCAGAGTACACTTTAAAAGATCTAAAAAATGCAGGGGTTTCTACAAAGGAACTTAAAGAAATTGGATATCTACCTATTGATCTAAAGAAAGCAAAATTTGATACACATTCAATTCTTTTTGCAGAATTTAGTGCAAGTGATTTAAAGAAAGCTGGATTTAGTTCTAAGAAACTAAAAGAATATGCATATACTGTTAAGCAACTTGATGAAGCAAAATACACACTTAAAGATTTAGTTTTTGCAAATTATAAAATAGAAGATATTTTCTCTGTTGGGTATAATATAAAAGATTTAAATGAATTTTATTCTTTAAAAAAATTATGTGAATTAGGTTATTGTTTAAATGATTTTAAATTAATTTTTCCAATCTCTCAATTAAAAGAACAAGGCTTTACTTTAGAGGAACTGTTAGCAGCAGATTATAAGGTTACTGATCTATTAAAGGAATTTGAAGTTTCTGATTTTTATAAAATTAAATATTCTCCAATTGAACTTTATAAAATTGGAATTAGTTTAGAACAACTCAAAAAAGGTGGATATGATATTAAAGACTTAATTAAACTTTATGATATTAAAGAACCACTTGAAGAAAATGAAAATCTAAAAGAAAAAAAAGAAGACTTTACACTAGAAGAACTTAGATATCTAAAATATTCAATTAATGATCTTGTAAATTTGGGTTATACAATCAAAGATTTAAGAGAAGCTGGTTATGAGGCAAGACACTTAAAGGCAGAAGGAGTAACCTGTCGAGAACTGATTGATGGTGGGTATGATGTTAGAGAATTGTATGCTATTGGTTGTTCATTAAAGGAATGTATTTTAGCTGGGTATTCCTTAGATGAATTGAAAAGAGTAGGGTTTTCTGCTTTAGAACTTAATTTAGAAGGATATTCTTTATATGAATTAAAAGCTGCTGGATTTTCTGCAAAAGAAATTTTACATATTGGGTATACAGCAAAGCAATTACATTCTGTTGGGTACACTGCAAAAGAACTTTATGAAGCTGGCTTTGATGTTGCAACTCTTAGATTTGCTGGATATAAGGCAAAGGAATTGAATGGTCTTGGAATTGAGATTAAAGAATTTTATAGTGCAGATTATACTTGTAAGGAGATGGCACAAGCAGGTTATAAGGCTGAAGAACTTAAAAATGTTTATTCTGTAAGAGAATTGAAGGTTGCAGGGTTTGATGGGTCTTCTTTAAGAAAAGCAGGATTTTTAGCAAGAGAGTTGTATGATGTAAGCTTTACTGCTAGACAATTACATTATGCAGGATATTCTGCTAAGGAATTGTTTGATCTTGGAGTTGGGATTAGGATGCTTAAAGTAATAAATTATGCTGCAAAAGAACTAAAGTCAATTGGGTTTTCTGCAGATGATCTTAGAAAGGTTGGGTATTTGTTGCCTGAGTTGAAGCAAGCTGGGTATTCTTATAAAGAATTACAGAATGCTGGGTTTTCTTTGGAGAAAATCAAGTCACTTCCAAACAATTGAAGTTTGAGAGTTTGGGTATTTGGGTGTAGATAAATAGTATTTTTTAAAAAATATCATTTTATTTATTTTTTTAAAAATATTTTTGAAAACTCTTTTAAAGATTTTAAATAATTTTTAAAAACTCTAAATTTCTTTTTTAAAATAGTGTATTAAAAAAAATAATTTATGTTTTTAAAAAAACACCTCTTTTTTAAACATTTCTTATTTAAATTATATTAAAAGTAAAACAAAATATGTGGGTGGAATTTACATGAATTCAAAAAATAAAAAAACATCAAAAAATCAGTATGTTAAAAATACAGAATCAAAATCTTCTATTAAAAATAATATGATTAAAAGTAACTTATTTGTGTGGAAGACTGTTTCAGTTGTGTTATTTGTTGCATTTGTTTTATTCTTAGTTTTGTTTTTAACAAAACCATCAGTTAACAATTCAAATGTTAATAATGCTTTGAATCAGAATAATGTTTCACCAGCAGACATGCAAAATGTTGCAAATGAAACTGTTGTCTTTTTAAAAGAGAATTTTCCTGTTAGTGATTTAACATTAAGTGAAGTATCTAATGAAAAGGAACTTTATAAGATGGTAATAAGTGTAGAAGGTCAAGAAATGGAACTTTACACTTCTAAGGATGGGGAGTTGATTTTTATACCTGGAGGAGCACCAATTAACAAATCAGAATTTGTGGCTCAAAAACAGAATCTTGAAAAAACTCAAACAAATAATGAAGTTAAAAAAACTCCTGAAATTGTAAAATCAAACAAACCAGTGGTAGAATTGTTTGTAATGTCTCATTGTCCATATGGTACTCAAGTTGAGAAAGGAATTTTGCCAGTTGTTGAGCTATTAGATGATAAAATTGATTTCCAATTGAAGTTTGTAAATTATGCTATGCATGGTGATACTGAAGTGTATGAACAATTATTGCAAACTTGTATTATGCAAGAAGACCCTGATAAGTTTAATGAGTATTTAGGTTGCTTTTTGGAAGCTGGAGATACTGATGATTGTTTAGAACGAACAAACATCTCTAGAGAAAGTTTAGAAGCATGTATTACTGCAACTGATGAAGAATACAATATTACAGAAATGTATGATGATAAGGCTACATGGGTAAGTGGTAGATTTCCTAAATTTTTAATACATGATGAAGATAATAAAAAATATGGAGTTCAAGGTTCTCCAACATTAGTAATCAACGGTACAACCGTATCTTCAGGTAGAGACCCTCAAAGTCTTTTAGATACAATTTGTTCATCATTTACTGATAAGCCTGTAGAATGTGAAGAACAATTAAGTTCTGTTAGTCCTTCCCCTGGTTTTGGTTATGGGAATTCAGGTTCTAACACAGATGCACAATGTAATTAAATTTTTTATTTAATTACTTCTTTTTTTCTTTTTTAATTTATCTTTTTTTAAAGTAATTTAAAAATACACTATCAAACTAATTATAAGTAGTATTTATAAATTAATTTGACTTATATATATCTTAATAATTGCAAATTTGAATAATTAAAAATAAATAATAGTGAATAGAAGTGATTAAGACCACAATAATTTTAAGTATTTTACAAGTGATTATACTTTTTATCTTACCAATTTATTTAGTGTACAAAAAAATAATACCTTTCAAATATAGGTTACATACAATTTTTGGAATAGCAATTCTTGCAACTGTAATTGTTCTATTAGAAGGTTGGTCTCTTGCTGATCTTGGTTTTATCTTAGAAGGTTTTGGATCACATGTAATTCCATATCTTGCTTTTACGGTATTAGTTTCTCTTGCAATTGTTTATTTATCTGAAGATGTTTTAAAAAGAAATCATTATATTAATTATTGGTCAACTAGAAAAATGCATATCTTAATTATAATCCCATTATGTTTTGTGCAAGAACTTTTGTTTAGAGGGTTTCTAATTCCAAAATTAGAAGTCTTTATTTCATCTTTTTTCTTTGTTGCTTTAGCTAATGCTATTCTTTTTATGTTAATGCATACAATTTATAGTGTGAAATTTATTGATTTGTTATTTATTTTTATAGAAGGCTTTTTACTTGCAATGATTTATATTTTTTATCCAAATCTATTATTAATAACACTTGCCCATTCTGTGCATAACTATATTGCTGTGTTTTATAAATATTTTGTAGCTGAAAAATAAATTATATTGCTCTAAGATTTATTTAAATTTATAAAGACAATTTCTTTTGTATTTCTAAAAAAAGATATCTTTTTAAACATGTCTACACTTGTATATTTATACAAGTGGGATTGTGGAAGATTTATATAAAATATTTAAGGCTTTAGGCGAAAAGACAAGATATAGAATTATACTTGAACTTTTAGACACTAAGAATAATATTTGTTGCACAGATTTATCTACAAAATTACAAAAAGACCTTTCAACAATTTCTAGACAATTAAATATTTTAGAAGAATCAAATTTAATAGTTGTTACTAAGATTAATAAAACAAAGTGTATTAAATTAAGAAATCAAAAATTAATTAAAGAACTATTAAAAAGTGCTAAGAATATTATTAAGCACTAAATTAGATTAAAGCTTGATAAGAAAAATAAAAAAATAATTACAAAAATAATTAAAAAAATAGAAAAAATTGAGGTGATTAAAAATGAATAAAATAATTGTTTATTCTACAAAGACATGCCCTTATTGTGTTATAGCAAAAGAATATCTAAAATCTAAAAATGTAAATTTTGAGGATGTTGATGTTTCCTTTGATATGCAGAGAGGTCTTGAGATGGTTAGAAAATCAGGGCAACAAGGAGTTCCTGTTTTAGATATTAATGGAAAAATAATAGTTGGTTTTAACAAACAGGCAATCGATTCCGCACTTTTGCATTAAAATTAAATTTACGTGAAACTAAAATTTGGGAATTAATTAAACTTTGCAAATTATATTATAAGAAATTTGACTATAAAAATAATTTTATAGTCCTTATAATATTTATTTGTTTGCAAAGATATAACCTAAAGCAAAAGTAGCTGCTTGAGTTGCTCTTAATGGCTCTGAAGAACTAGTTTCTATTTTTATAATTTTAGAACATTTATCCATTGTTTTTTTAAGTAAGCCTCTTTTTTCATTTCCAAAGATTAATAATTTTGGTTTACCCATACTTGTTTGCATTATTTCTTGGACACTCACTTTACCCCACATACTAAAACCCAAGAAAGTATAATCATTTTCAATTTCCTCAAAAGCCTTTATGACTTTTATATTTCCTTTATTAAATGAGTTTGTTTCTAAAAATTTTCTAATAGTTTCTTCACATTCATTATCTTTGTTTGTGATGATAAAGACTTTCATCTTAAAGGTTTTAGACAATCTTACAAAATCAGAAATCTCTCCTAGAGTATAAGGAGATTCAATTGCAAGGTCAGGAAAATCTTTTAGATTATTTTTATTTAGAATATTAGAAGTATCTTTTAATTTTGGATTTCTATTTAAATTGTTTTTATTTTGTGCAGATTGTGTAGGGTGTGCAGATCTTTCTTTAGCTTTACTATTATTCCTATTTTCTAAAATATTTGATAAATTTATATATTCTCCAATTCTAACAACTGGGTTGTCACTTTCCATTCTTGCTTCTAAGTATATAATTTTTCCATTATCTTCAAATTTTTTTTTCTTCAAATATCTATCAACAATTGCTTTAGCGTGGAATGGAACTCCAGCATTAATTTTTGCTTTAATTTCTTTAATCTTATACTTATCTAATCTATCCACAGTATCAGCAATTGTCTTAGGAGAAAATGTTTCTTTAAGTTCAATTGTGCTTGCTACATATGGTTTGTTAGGTGGAAGTCTATCAAGAATAAATCTTCTATATGACCAAGAGTCATTTGAAGTCTTAATACCTTTGTCTTTAAGTTCCTTAAAAATTTCCTTTTTTTCCCTGTAAGAAACAAATCTTGCTAGGTTAATCAAATATTGTGTCATCTTTTGTTTCATCTCTTTTCTTTATATTTTTTAATTTTTATTTTTTTAATATCATCTATAATAAAAGCAGAAGCTTTTGGATGTCCTCCGCCTCCATACTTTTTAGAAATTAAAGACAGATCTGCTTTTGACTCTTTTGTTGCCCTTAAGCTAACCTTAATCCACCCAAATTCATAAATTTTATGCCAAACAATAAATATCTCTATATCTTTAAATTCTTCTAATTCTTTAAGATATTCAAGAATTAATCCTGATTCAAAATAAGTATTAATAATGTATGCAGGATAGCCTTCAAATTCAACTTTTTTTCCAATCTTTCTAATAGTGTTTACATAATTTTTTTGATGTTGAATAATTATTTTTCCTCTATTTATTATTTTCTTTTTTTTATTTTCAAATTTGTTAAAATCAATTAGATTAAACACATATGAAATTGTTTCCTTTGTAAACTTCCCATTTAGGTTAACAAGTCCTGCAATAAATTCCTTAGAATTTAATTTATCCCATTTCCAAAGATCCATGTCTTCTATATATTCTACAAATTCAGGAGCTCCTTTTTTAAAGAACTTCCAAACAAGTACACAAGCAGCATGGTTACTTTTTCTCAGACCTTTAATTTTAATATTTCTTTTAGATAATAATCTATCTAAATCTTCATCAGCTCTTTTATGATGATCAATCCATATTATATTATCTTTAAATAAAGTCTTTAATTTCAATAGTATATCAATTGGAAAACTAAAGTCTAAGATTACAAGTTGACAGTAATCATCTAAATTAATGCTATTGTCTCTAAATGTTTTAAAGACATCTTCATTATAATTAATGTCTAAAAAAGTTGCAACGGAATATATATTTTCTAAGTTTTTAGGCAACTTTTTTTTTTCTAAAAGATTCCAAGCAAAACTTACTGCAGAGGTTATTCCATCAGCATCTCTGTGAGCAACAATCAAAGCCTTTTTTGATTTTAATTTATGAGTATCTTTGCTTTTCAAAAAAATCATAATCCTTTTGTTTTTCTTTATCTTCCTTTTTTGAAACTAACTTTCTTTTAATTTTTGCTTCACAACTTCTACAATAGATTCTTGTAGAATCTATAATTCTTTTACATTCTATACATCTATGCACCATATCTTACTCACTTACTTTATCTTTTTCTTCTCTTAAAAGAGGGAACAATATTACATCTCTAATATTTTGAGAGTTTGTTAAAAGTATTACTAGCCTATCAATACCCATACCAATACCGTATGCTGGAGGCATACCATATTTTAAGGCATCAATAAAGTCACTATCAATTGGATGATTTTCACCTTTTGATTTACCTTGGTCTTTTTGCTCAACCATTAATTGTTCTTGTAATATTGGATCATTTAACTCACTATAAATATTTGCAAGTTCCATGCCATTAACATAAGGCTCATCTCTCTCTATTAGCTCTTTATCATCCCTGTGTAGCTTACATAGAGGGGTGGTCTCTTTTGGATGGTCAATTATGTGAACTGGTCCTCCTCCTCCGCCTCCTCCACTCAACTTACTTTCACAAAAATGCTCAAACAACTCTGCAATTGCAAGGCCTCTTTTATATTCTTCTAAATTAATTCTATTCTTTTCTAACAACTCTTGTAATTGTGCATCATCAAGAGTATCAACATCAATGTTTGCAATCTCTTTTAGAGCATCTTTCATTTTTAATTTTTTCCAAGGTCTTTTAAAATCAAATGTTTTGTTTTCAAATTCAATTTTTGTAGTATTAAATAATCTTAAAGTAATTGTTTCAATAATCTCCTCAATTAAATCCATTGCATAATTATAATCTTTATAAGCTTCATAAACCTCTAACATTGTAAACTCAGGGTTATGAGATTTATCAATTCCCTCATTTCTAAAATTCTTACAAATTGTGTATACCTTTTCAAAGCCTCCAACAAGTAATCTTTTCAAATAAAGTTCAGGAGAAATTGATAAATAAAGTTGTCTTTTCCAAACAAAACTCTCTGTAACAAAAGGTCTTGCGTTTGCTCCACCATAAAGAGGTTGAAGTAATGGAGTTTCAACTTCAATAAAGCCTTTCTTATCTAAGACCTCTCTAATTATTGAAATTATTTTTGCTCTAACAATAAAGGTGTCTCTTGATTCTTTATTAACCATTAGGTCTAGATGCCTTTTTCTATACTTAATTTCAGGATCTTGCAAGCCATGCCATTTGTCAGGTAATGGTAAAAATGATTTTGAAAGAAAAGTAATTTCTTGAACATCAATTGAGACTTCTCCTCTCTTTGTTTTAAATATTTTGCCTGTAACTCCAACAATGTCCCCAACATCTAGTTTATTAATTAATTCTAATTGTTCTTTAGAAATTTCTGACTCCTTTGCAACCAATTGGATCTTTCCTGTCATGTCATGTAAATCTAAAAATATAATTTTTTTTAAGTTTCTAATTAATAAAAGTCTTCCAGAGATGCTTGCTGTTTCTGAAGAATAAGTATCTTTTTCTAGGTTACTATGTTTGTCAATAATGTCTTTAGAATTATGAGTCTTGTTAAAGGTATAAGGATATGGATTAATATTATTTTCTTTTAAATAATTAAAATTATTAAGTCTACTTTGTTCTTGTTCTTCTATTCTGCCCATTGTTAATTCCTCAAATTGTTTTTATTTATATATAATATATGTGTATAAATTCTTTTAAACCTATATATTCTTAGATAATTATAAAATTAATAAAAACACATAGAAACAATTAGTAAAAACACATAGAAACAATCTGTTACTTTTATTAACCTTATGATTTACTATATTAGTAGATGTGATTTTAAGAAATTAAAGCATCATAAATGTGATTGAGTATGGGACCTTTAAAAAGAAAAGTATTTTGTTTTAAACCAAAAACACCATCTGTAAAAAAACCCACAGTAAAAAAATCAAAAACAAATTTAGATACTTCAAAAACAAATGCTGAAAAATTAAAAAAAGAAATTGAAATTAGAAGACAAAAAATTGAGACTAGAAGAAAAGAAATTGAAAAAAAAAAAGAGAAACCTAAAAAACCTCTAGACTTAAAAAAAATAGATTTTTTTACAAGAATTGAGTAAAAATCTAAATTTTCTAATATTTTTCTTTTTCTATTATTTCTCTTTTTTTATATTCCCTTTTCTGTTGTTTATATACATTATTGACATTATGATTATGAACAAATATAAAGATAGTGGAATAACTTTTTCTGGAGACAATGGTATATTAAAACCACTTTTCTCAGAACCTGAACTTCCTATGTTAATATTCATGGGGTTTTCTGCAGGAGTTCCATAAACTTTACCATCCTCTCCTGTTTTAAACATCATTCCATCCTTATATTGTGGGTCAAAAGGGATAAGGTGTCCATTCTCTGTATACCAGTTACCAGTTGCAGGGTCATACCAAAAGGATCCATTTTTACCTTGAGCAGAAAGTAAGGTTTCAAGTTCATCATTATATTTTAATTTTGGGACTCCATCTTCTGCACTAAACTCAAAGTTATGTTCAGCCCCATCAGCAGTCTTAACAATCATTCCATTTGGGGTTTCAATAATGTCTGTAATTGCTTGGTCAGTTATTACCTTTCCTGTAAGCTTATCAATAATCTTCATTCTCTTCTCACACTCAGGAGCAGGAGTTGTATAAAATATGAAGGTTTTTGTTGCAGTTTCAAACAATTGGAAAGGACCTACCTTTTCTAAAGCTTTGTTCATTTCTTTAGATTTATTTTTTGCATCTTCATTATTCTCTACAGGGTTAACACTAAAGCCAAGTGCAAACTCTTCACAACCAGTTTCTGGATTTGTGTATTTTTTAACAGAAGTGTTTAGCCCTCCAATTTCAGATTGATGCATGGAGTAGGTTTGTTCAACCCAAAGGATGTAACTATTCTTTTCCCCATTATAGATCAACTGACCTCTTTCAAATTGAATTGAGATATTTTGACCAAAAGTCTCTTCTTTATTATTAACTGGGTATAACTTTGTGTATCTGTCTCCTAAGATTGTCATCTTTGCAGAATTGCCTTGAGCTGACTTTCTTGGGACTCCTTCTGCCAGAATCTCATTAACATTGTCTTTACCTTTTGGTATCATGTCATATTGAGTAGAAGGGTTAAGTGGGTTTGTGGTGGTTGCCATCTTCACACTACCTAAGATGTCTGTTAATTGATTACCTCTTAACTCTAAACCTGTCTGTGCCTCATAGTTTTTTCTAAAGCAATCTAAAAAGCTCATATTTTCAATTGAAAGATTTCCATAAATATCCATTGTAAACAAAGGAGAGTTGTCATCAGGAAGTGGGATGTAACTTAGGCTGTGGGGAATAACCTTTGCTGGAATTCCTAAATTTGTAGCCATTAATCTGACCCAGTCTTTGTTTTTACTATCAATTATGTTTTTAAGAGTGCCATCTGAATCAAGAATATCTAAGGTTCCATTTTCTTTATTTATAATTAATGTTTCATTTAATTGATTATTCTTTAAGTACTCTACACCCTTGTCATTATATGCACTTGCCCTACAAGTGGTATTCTTTCCAAGCTCTAAGAAGAACAGTCTACCATTAATTGAGGCTGAAGAATTTCCTTTTGTTTCAAATCTTGCTTGAACAATTGGGTTGTCTTTCATTTTTGTTTCTGCAAATTGCTTAACATCTTGTGTTGTTTTTTTAACAGATTCCTCTAGTTGTGTGCCTTTGGTTACTCCTTCTATTTTTTGTTCAATACCTTCTGCACCTTTTGAAATCAAGTCTCCAATTTTGTTTTTTGGATCTTTTTCTATTCTTTCATATTCTTCTTTTGAAACAAAGATGTGGGTGTAATAACCTTCTTCATCATCTACACAATTGTGGACTTGTGGGATTATTAGACTTTGAGGGATAAGCACACCAAAAATTGTTCCAAGTAAAATTCTGTGTTGTGGGGCTGACAGAACAGTGTAAGCAAGAGTTGTGTAGGTTGCTGCAACAAGACCTGCTCTATAATTTTTACCAGTCCAGCTTGTTGTAAAACCAATTGGTACTCCTAAAACTTCTAAGTCTCTTATCTTAGCTGAACAGGTTTCTTCATTTTCAATTGCTGTAATCAAATTAACTTTGTCTGCATCCTTTGTGTTTTTACCAGCCAGTGATCCTGAATAATCTGTATGGTGTGAGAAAGAAATTAATGTTTGTCCTTCTTCTTCTATGTTCTTTGGATCAGTATTTTCAAGAATATAATTTGGAATTGTAATTCCGCTTGGGGTACTGTAAATGATGTTTACTTTTTCTAACTTTTGAGGCATTGGTGTCTGATTTTCCACATTGGTGTCTGTTTTTAGGGATTTTTCAAGAGTTGTTTTTTCTAAGAGTTGAGAATTTCCTATTTTAATTGAGCAAGCCTTATCACAACCTCCGTTCTCACCATCTGTAAAGACTGCAACATCATCTACTGAGCTTCTTCTTATTTGCCCTTCTGTTATTTGCTTACCCCAATCGCTTATTGCTTGAGTTGCTTTCCAGTCAGTTTCGTCTAAGACTTCTTTTCCAATATTTACTAACCAGAAAACCATGGAATTAAGGTATTGCATAAAAAGGTCCCCTTGATCAGAACCTGTGTTTACAAAGAAATCAATATATGAATCATTGTAGATTTCTCCTGAAAGTTGGTGATCTATTTTTACAGAAGTGTAAGTTTCTGGTAATTGATACATACTATATTTAGAGAAAGTATCTCCAATAAATGGAAGAGTATTTCCTGCTGTCTGAACTTCCCAATAAACCCAATTTTTTATATATGCTTGTCCATTACGTGTTAACATGTTAAATGCTTTCTTTTGGTAAGAGGACGTGTCTTGAGCTTTCATTTGTTGGTTAATCCAGTTAACTCCCCTTCCTGTTACCCAACCTTGGTCTTCCATAACCTTTACAACCTTGTCATTAACAGCATCCATAGTTTTTATAATTCCTGTTCCTTTTGTAGTTGAGTAACCATAAGCAAGTTCAAAAGGATCATAACCATATTTTATAATTTCATCATCAGTCAACATCGCAACATCATCTACAGAAAACCATTTTAAGCTGCCTACTTGATCAATATCATCAACTATAAGGTTTGTTGCTCTTACTTTTTTTGTAGCTCCACTTTTTGATAAATATTCAATATAGATGTCAGGTCTACTTTGGAACTTTGGTAAATCACTTGCAAAGAATTGTTGTCCAATGCTTGAGATTTCAGATTCTTTATATGGAATCAATTTTGTGATTTCTGCTGTTGATCCATCTGAGAAGGTAACTGTTACTTTTTTGGTTTGTGCCATTTTGTCAAAACCTGTTCCTATAGATTTTGTAGGGTCTGTTGGGACTAAGGCTTTACTTCCTGCTGGCAGTTCTCCTAAGCTACCAGGAATTGTTTGATCTAATTTTTTAACTTTGTTAATAAGTGTTAGTTCATCTTCTCCAGTTGCTGGATTATGAATTGTAAAACTTCTATTCTTAACTACATTTAAATTTTCTACACCATCATCCCAAGAAACATGACCGTTAGTGTAATCTCCCCAACTTTTGTTTAGTTGATTCATTTTTTGCTGTTTAGAAAGAAGAGTCTCATATTCTTCTTTTGTCAAAGATCTATAAAAATCATCTAAAGTATATTTGGAGTTTGAAAGAATATCTTTTCTTGGAATTGATGCACCTCTAACAGTTGTTGTTGCACTCAAAATATCATCAATATCTTTACCTAATTGTTCTTGGAAAATTTGTGTGATCTTTAAATTTGTTTGATACTTTTGAGCAATTTCAAAGAAGATTCTTTGTTGGGGTTTGTTTAATTTTGTAAACTCCGCAGACTTAAAAAATTCATTTGTGATCTCTTCAATATTCTTTTTTGATTTTAAAGATTTTAGATATTTTTCAAATTGTGGTTTTAGATCATATCTGTTTAGTTGTTTTTCAATAGATGAATAACTTGAAGAAAGGTTATCTGCATATCTTCCAATATTTCTTTCTGCAACTCTAATATCCATAGTTTTTTTAAGAGCCTTCATAGGACTATTATTATTGTTTAGAACATTATCCCAAAAGTGACCTTTCTTAATAGTTCCATTCTTTAATAACTTTTGACCAGCAGACTCAATTCCAAATTGCTTTTTTGCAACATTTCCAATTCCTGAAAAAATTCTTGAAGAGAATTTCCATAGTAAAGGTGAGACTGAAGTTGCTACAAGGTCTGCTGAGAAAAACTGATTAAACATTTTATCAAACAAAGAATACACATTAATATAACAATTTTCACCACTACAGGTTGTCTCCATTCCTGAATTAAAAATTTCTGTTTTTACACTATTTTGAATTGCTTTGTCCATGATTGCTTTTGTTCTTTCTAAATTGATTGTGTCTTTATTTGCATCATCTAGTTGTATACTTTTAAAAAAAGCTAACTCTTCATAGGACATTTCAGTAAAGATTCCTAGATCAACATCTGTATTATAATCATAGTCTGGGTTAATTATTTCTCCTGCTTCCTGTTTTAAAATATTTACTCCAACCATGTCAAGAACATCTTTACCAACAGCTTCCATTTCTGTCCAAAAGCCTTCATTTCCATTTTGTCTAAAGAGTCCATCACTTTCTAGATAACATGCAGAATTAGTATCATTTTCACATTTTCCAATCCTAATTGTTTCTGTCAAATTAATACCATATGAAAATGGACCATAACAGCTTTGACCTAAAATAGTTGGAATCTCTAAAGGATCCATTTCTTGGGAAGGCATTTCTTTTTTCATGATGATGTCTCCACCCTTACTATCCTGGTTTGTTAGCATCACATCACTTTTTTCAAGTGAGTCTCTATCTGTTTTTGCTGGTTGGTCTGAAGAAACTATGTCTACTTTAAAACCTTTAACCAACAACTCATTCCAAATCCTTTCAACTGCATCTGAAGGAAGTTCTTCAGTATAACAACCACCTCCAAAGTCAGTTTTAATATCAGAATCTAGTAAATAGAAATTGTTTGCACTTTCTGTGGGGTTGTCAAATCTTGAAAAATCCACATTATATGCAAAGATACTATTTATAAATAGAATTAAAAAAAATATTGATATTATCTTTGAGACATTCTTTTCAAACTTCATGTAAACTCATCCTATTATTTATACAAATATTAAATATATTAACATAGCTATTAATTTTGGAAATAAGATTATAATTATGAAAAAAATAATTAAACCTATAGCTGTACTTTTCCATAAATTAAAGAAATTAAATTGTTTAGAATTTTTATTAAACTTTTCATAAATAAATAAAATTATAAATATAAAGATAATAATTATTGCTGTTATTAGTAAATTAATAATTGCAAGCCTTACTATGTGGATTAAAATAAAAATCAATAACTTATCTGTTGTTTGAAAAGAACCTGAATTTATGATCGGTATAAAGTAGAATGCTAACAACAGTAGATAGCTAATAACATAAGTAATAATTGAAGAACTAAATAAGAAATTTTCAATTTTTTTATTAATTTTTAAAAACCAATTCCTTAAAGGTAGAGTTATTAATGTAAGAGGTATTGCTAAAATTAAAGCATAGAATAACAATTTGATTATAAACCAAACATAATTTAGTATTATTTGAAATATATTATTTTCCATAGTTTTGATCTTCTTATCTTATTTTTAATTAAAATCTATAATATATATAAATTGAAACATTTAAAAGCATTATTATATAATATATATTGTATATAATATAAATGTTTATAAATGGAATATTTTAAATATGGATAATAACAAGCTAAGTAGAAGAGAAAGAAGACATTATGGATAATAACAAGCTAAGTAGAAGAGAAAGAAGACATTATAGAAAATATAAGGATGGAGAGATAGTCTATACTTCTCAGCCTGATATAACTTCTAAGAAAAAAGATAACTATAATAGTATTGATAATAGTGAAATTACTTTAGAAAATCTTGACTTTAAAAAAGATAAAAAAACTAAAGTTGTTAACAATGAAGAAAAGGCAATAATTATTAATAAGATATTAACTAACCTTTCTGAAATGATAAAACCAGATGTTAATGTAATTGCAGAGGCTATTTACACACAATTAAAAAATAAAAATATAGATGTTGAAAAAAATAAAATTGAAAGTGCAATTAAGACAAATAGACATTATAGGGCTTCAGAAAATAGATCAAAAGAAAATTTAAATATTAATGAAAATAAAGAAGATCTAAGAAATTTAGTTGAAGATGTTTATTCTCAAGTTGAATCAAATGATATTAGAGACCAGATGAAGAAAGATAAAGTCTCTAAAGAAAAAAATCTAGAACTAGAAGAAGAAATTAAAAGTAAAGAAGACAAAGAAAGTAAAAAAGATTCTAAAAAAGGATCTAAAAGAGATAGGCAAAAAGAAGAAATTAAAAAAGACTCTGAAAATAAAAAAGTAAAACAGAAAGAAGAATCAAAGACTAGAAAGAAAGAAGACGATATTAAAGATCTTTTAAAAGACGAAGAATTAGATGATTTTGAAATTGATAATTCTGATGATGGCTTGGGTTTAAAGTTTTAGTCTGTGTAAGCTTTACATTTAAAGTTACTAATTATGTTGTTATTCTCTTCATCTGTTTTGGTTAATGTTACTGATGCTGGCCAAATCGCAAATGTTGCTGTCATGTTGATTGTGTCTCTATCTCCAATAGTAACTGGAAACTGTAATGGAATTGAAGAAGAGTAGATGTCACTGATCTCAGAAAAACTATCCCTAATTGTTGCATAACTTAGAGGATCACAAAGATAATAATTTGAATCTGTTGCATTAATGTCTAGTTGATGAGGAAACACTGCTTTCTCATAATCAAAGTTTGTAACTTTTAAGGTAAAAAATTCAAATTTAGAATCATTAGTGTTGTATAGATAAAACATATAGTCATAATTTGGTAAAGGCTTCATTACAACTTTAATGAGATTATAAAGATTATATTTGGAGATATCTGAATTATTAATTATCATCATGGTGTTAATATCTTTTGAACTTCCAATCTGCATATCTGAGAAATAATCTTCCTTAATTGCAGTCATTAGGTAGTCTGTTTCTTTTGAAGAACTAATTTCTTTTGAAAAGTCAAGAGGAATTTCTGCATAGAAGATAGTTTTTAGTGCAGAATTGGAGTATTCTTTAAAGTAAAGATTGTTTGTTGCAAGAGTAACTCTGTCTCCATAGGTTGCAGAAAACTTAAAGAGAATAACTGCTAAGGTCACAATTATTGTTAAGAAAAATAAAGCATCTGTGATTGCTGCTTGTGCTTTTTTATTTTTAATAATTGGTATCATATCTATTTTACTCCCAAACAATTACATATAATTTTTTAGTCTTTGCAAAGTTGTCTTCTTGTAAGGTTATTGGAAACATGTATACTATCTTTCTATTTTGTGTTTGAAAAAAATTATCTTGTGTGTCTAAGACTTTGTCTTTAAACTTATTGTTGCAGATAAAAATGTTTTTATCATTTGAAACCTCATCTATAAAAGCAACAATTGAATTTTCTATATCAGAGGTGTCTATGGGTTTGTGATTATCTGAATTTAGATCTAAGTCTGTAACAAAAGCTGTCCAATTTTTGTTAGTGTTTACTAAATCACATTGATGTTGAAAGATCTCATAACTTGAAATTATTGGTTCTTCTTTTAGAGTTAAAGAAATTATAACTGCTTCTTGCTCTAAAGAATAGAGATTTGTTTTATCTTTATAGAGATTGTATGTGCTTAAAAATACAGAAAAAAAGATAATTAAACCAATAAAAATTGGAATAAGGCTTGGTAGGTCATCACCAATTGCCCCAATAAAACCCTTTTCTCTTTTTTTAAATATCATGTTGTATTTTCTCCTACGTCGGTAATGCATAACTCTACATCCTTACAGGTAATATCATCAAATAATCCATCATCATTGTTACATACAAAATCTTTACAAGAATATATTGAATTTTTTTTCTCACAAGGTATAATGTAGTAATCTAATTTTCCATTATTTATTTTTTTAATAAACAAAAGAGTTGTGTCTATACTTTTTACTTTTAGAGGATCATAGATCCCTACATCTTTTTTTTCTAGAAAGTTATATTTTCCAGTATCTAAATCATATTCTGATTCATAGAAAGTAAAGTTTCCTTCAAAGTCAATATCATAGGCTGCATAGATCTTTTTATTTTTTTGATCAGTAATTGCAATTATTAGTTTTTTGTTAAGTGAAGAATTGATGTTGGGATTTTCATAATCATATTGTGCAATATTAAATTTATAATTTATATTAAATATGTTTGAAGAGCCTTGATTAGTTTTAATTGTTTTTGGAATTTTTATATATTTTATGGAGCAGTAACTTTTTCCATCAATCCCTGATTTTAGCTCTTTGCCAATCTTGTAGGTTAATTCAAAACTTTGTCTTGTTTTTAAATTTGCATTTACTGTGTTTAGAAAAAATAGCATAATTGCTGCTATTGCTGTAACAAAGATTAATAAATTTAATTTTGATAAGGTAAATTCAAACATATCTTATTTCACTTTTTTTTAAGAAGGCAAATAACAGTCGTGCTTGCACTCTCTTGATTTGCTCTGTAAATCTTATATCTACCTAAGGGGATGTTTCCTTGGTTATCTTTTGTTAGCCCTTTTGGATTTATTATCATATAATCTTCTTCAAGTATATCTTCGTCCCCACATTCTGAAAGTTTAGTTGCAAAGTTAACAGTTGAGGGAAGATGTGTGCAGATTGGTTCTATTGGGTATTTATAATCATCATCTTTTTGATATTTATATTCAAGTAATAGGCAATTAGAACCTGTTCCACAGTAGGCACTACATTTACCTGAGTCTTCATAAGTATTTAGTTGCACAAACTCATACTTTTCATTAAAGCAAGCCTTTGTTCTAAAATCTACATCTCTGTAAGTTAAATCTGAACCTAAGGTAACATCTCTTAAGGCAGTTACAAGTTCGCTAAAGTTTTGTCTTTTATTTCCAAGGCATGTGTTTTCTGAAAGGTTGTTTAGGGCATAGGTTCCTGCAAGAATAACAAAGGCCATAACAATAATTGCAACCAGTAGTTCAAAGGGAGCACTTACTTGTGCTTTATCTTTTTTGATTGTGGATAATATCTTTTGCATAATACTTAAATATAAAAAGAAGTAATTAAAAAGCTTTTTGATTTTTAGTGTTTTTAAATATTTTATGAAAATAAAATAATTTATAAAAGTAAATTGTAATTGAAACAATCATCTTTTTGGAAATAGGATACATACTTTTATGCTATTGTCAAGATCTTTAAAATCATCTAAATCTTTAATTATTGAGAAAAAATCATCTTCATCATTTGATCCACCAGCAAGACCATTATATCCTAAACTTACTTCTATACTTTCTTTATAATCACAAATAACACCAATTTTGTAATCTTCTTTTGTACTCTTTAAATATATTGTTCGTTTATAACTTGAAGTACTAGGATCACTAAATGTGTTACCAATTAGATCCGTTGGAACTACTACGTAAACTTGATCTCTGTCTACATCAAGTCCATCAGTCAAACTTGTTGCAGAAATAGAATCCTTATATTTAAATTTTAATGTGTCTGTGTAACCTAAGCTACCAGTAGTATTAATTTGTGCTTTTATGGAATGTTCTATAACTAAATTTATATTTTTCAACTTAGGGTCAGGACTTACAGGTAATACTGCAATTAAAAAAGAAAGTAAAATTAAAATCATTATAGGTAATATAAATATTTGGAAGTTTGAAAGGCCCTTTTCTTTTGATTTATTAAATTTAACATATTTATTCTCTTTTTTTATATTAATATAATTATATTTAAAATTTAAGACAAAACATATTTAAATGTATTTTAGATGTATAATTTTTATAAGACATTAAAAATTAAAATAATTTATAAAAGTAAATTGTAATTGATATTATACATTTATGCTTATTTTAAAGGTTGGGTAACACCTTGATTTGGGAGGTTTGCTTGTTTTGCTGAGGCTTTAACTGATTTGTTAAACATTGGTTTTACAATTGCAATTAGGACAACTGCAACAATAGCAATTATAATTAGAAAGAAGATACTGTTTGACTCTGCTTGAGCTTTGTTATCCTCTAAGATACTTTTAAACTTTAATTTTATTTTATTCATAATATTTCTCTTCTTTCTAAATTATATTTTTTATAAGTTACTATCCTCTCTTTGGAAATAGGATACAAACTTTTATGCTATTGTCAAGATCTTTAAAATCATCTAAATCTTTAATTATTGAGAAAAAATCATCTTCATTATTTGGTCCACCAGTAAGACCATTATATCCTAAACTTACTTCTATACTTTCTTTATAATCACAAATAACACCAATTTTGTAATCTGCTTTTGTACTCTTTAAATATTTTGTTTGTTTATAACTTGAAGTACTAGGATCACTAAATGTGTTACCAATTAGATCCGTTGGAACTACTACATAAACTTGGTCTCTGTCTACATCAATTCCATCAGCCACACCTGTTGCTGAGATTGAATCATCTTTTTTAAATTTTAATGTGTCTGTGTAATTTAAACTACCAGCATTATTAATTTGTGTTTTTGCATATTGTTGTGCAGAATCACTTGGACTTTTACCTATTGAAAAGTTACCCATGATAATTGGCATTAGAACACCAAGTAAAGCTAAAGCAACTACAGCTGCAATTAATAATTGAAAGGTTGAAAAAGCTTGACCTTTTTGATTAATTAAATTTGACATATTATTTTCCTCCTAGAATAAATATTATTTTTATTATATAAACATTAACTTTTAGATTTTAAAATTTAATATTATATTTAAAATTTAAGACAAAACATATTTAAATGTATCTTGTTTAAATAACAACATAAAGAACATTAAAAATTAAAGTGATTATTGTTGGAATTACTAAAATAAAAACAAAATCTCTAAATTTTAAATTTCTATTTTCTCCAATCTTATTATAATCTATAACATTATCCTTTAAATACACTCTCCTTTTACTAATTACAAGAATATTCCATAATGTTCCAAACATCAGTGTAGCAATTACCCAAATTAAAATTATTTGTGTAACTTGAGAAGAAATTTTAAAAATCTGATTTCTTAACAAATATATTATTAGATAACTTAAAGCTCCTGAAAAGATCATAGCAATAAACAATCTTACCTTTCTGTTTGTTAAAGCTAATAGACTTTTACTAAAAAACAAACTGATTATAAAAAATATAGAAATTAAAACAATTATTATTGCAATTACTGACAGAATAATAATCCCAAAAAAATAACCAAGAACTAAAATTATAATTGCAATTATTAGATATTTTAATTTACTAAAAATGTTTTTCTTTTTTAACATAAATTTCTTCAATTTTATTTTTTTTAGATTCTATTTTTATAATTATAGTTTTTAATTCTTATTTTAAATTTTATGGATAAATATCTTTTGGATTTTTGTTCATAAAGACTATACAATATACTGGGCAATTCTCAAGGGTATTATTTTCTAACAACTGAATAATTGGAGTTTCTAAAATATCAACATTTCCAAAATTACAATAAACTGTTGTATCAAATTTTAAAATCTTATTAATCTCAACACCAATATCTGTTTTTTCAATTCCTGGTCCTGCATCAAAGATAATACATTCTTCTTTAAGTCCACTAATTGTTGAAAGTTTTTTTTTAGTTATCATTCCTTTCAATTTTAGATCCTCAATAACAAAAGGCATTTTACTACTTGTCCCAGGACTTTTAGTTGCAGAGATAAAACCTTGTTCTAAATTTTGATAACTTAAAAGAATTGATTCTTTATTTGTTTTTTGAACCATAACAATAATGATTGACATAACAGCTACAGCTATGATAAATGCAATCAATAGTCTATAAACTTCAAAGGCTTGTCCTCTCTCTGTATGTTTTACAAGTTTCATATTCTCTTTCTTTTTATAATTTTTTTTCAATTATTTTGAATAATTCTTTTTATCTTTCTTTTTCAATTATTAATTTTTTATTTTTTATAACCTAAACCTAACCTTATAATTTAAATTTCAAATATATATTTTCAAAATAACATATTTGTAAAGATAGTTGTTAAGATAAACAAAATAACTGCAACTGGTAATGTTTTTGCAATCTTTAGTTTAGCAAGAACAAGGTTGTCTTCCTCTATCATTGTTGTAAAGTAAGTTATAATAATAACAATCTCAATTACATAAATTGCAACAATTATCAAAAAAGTTGTAGAGCTTGCAAGTTGTGCTATTGTTGCTGGATCAATTGTTGCCATGCCCTCAATACTTGCTGTGTTTACTGTGCCTCCAATTGCAGTTCCTACACCTTCAATTGCTGAACTTACTTCTTGTAAAGCTCCACTATTTGAAATAGAGGTTAGAGTTGAGATTACTATTTTTTGAAGACCAGTAGTTATTCCTAAAACAATCGGAGCAATAAATTTAGCCATACTGTTTAAGGTTCCAGTAATTCCACTAATCAAATCTTTTAAAGTCTTTGTAACTTCATCAGTGTTTCTTAATTGCATAGAGTAAGACATCAAAGTCTTTGCAGCAACTGAAACCCCCAACTGTACAGAATCAACCATCAACCTCATTGCACTGTTAATAATTGTTGAAGGATTATTTTTAAGAGCTCCATAATTTTCATCAAACAATGCAGAATTTAAATTAAAACCAAGAATCCTAATATTGTCAATTGCTTTTGCAAAAATACTTTTAGAAATTAATGATTTTGATAAAAAATCCCTAGTGTGTGCTAAGGCATCCTCAATTGGTTTATTTTCTCCAAGCCTACTTGCAATTATGTAAAGTGCATCTTTAAACTCATATTCCATCCTTTCAGACTCAAGTTGAATTTTTCTTTTGTAAATACTTTGAGAATAAAGTAATAATGAGAAACCTAAACTAAAGGCAATCAGTAGACCATAGATTAAAAAATAAGGAGTTACATCATTATCAGGGTCTTGCCAAAATTCAGTTTCAGCTTGACATAATATTTTTGGATTTTCTGCTTTTAGGGCAAGTTCTTCTTTTGAACAATTAAATTCTGCAGCAGTTATTGATTCTCCTTCTTTTATATACCCTGCATTTAATAACACATTATATTTTGTTTTTCCAAAATTAGATTGTAAAAAAAGACTACCAATAACAAGTGTTCCAACAACTAAAATTATTATTAAAAAAACATTAATTGAAGATTTTCCAATTTTAATTGTGTTTCTTTTAGGAAGGTCAGGATGTTTATTAGGAATCACAGCAGGAACATATGTGGCTGGTCTATTTCTAATTATGCTTCTTGCATAAACTAAACACCCAATGGGGATTGCAAAATTGTAAATTAAGATTAGGTAGATTGGTCTTGCTAGAGCTGAGCCTGAAAATGCAGAACCAATTGGTAGAATAATAATTAAAAGTAAAGGAAGTAAAACTCCTATGTAAAAGATAACCATGCTTGGTTGAGATAGACTTCTTGCATAATCTTCTAACTTGCCTTTAATTGAGGTTAGAGTGTCATCCATTGTCTGATCTAGGATTTGGTATCTTTTTGCTTCTGAAATTTCAATAACTGAAGACCTTATTTTCATTAAAGCTTTTTTTAGTTCTTCAGAGACTTCTCCCCATTTGTATGCCAAACCATCAAGGGCTTCTGAAACACTTCCCTTAATTCCTACCTTAACTTCCCATAATAGATTTTTAAGGTCATCTGCTACTTTTCCGTGACCATGGTTGGATGCAAATTCAATTGCTTTTTCTAAGTTTGGTACAAGCTTCATTGACATTATCATATACCCTAAAATTTCAGGAACAAAAGTCAATGCTCTTACTTTCTCATAACCAACTTGGGTTAATGGGTACTTTTGAAAGGTAGTAAAGATGTATATAAAAATTATGATTGGTAGACCAAAGGTAATCATTATGGGGATGTATATGTTTCCAAACAATGATTTTAAAGACTCTAAGCCATACATGTATATTAAAAAAGAAATAATTATTGCTGCAAGTATTCCAAATAACAATACAAACTTTGTACCTGCTGTATACTCTTCTGCTTTTAGGTCCCACCTTAGAAAATCAACTGCAGACTTATATTCAGAATTGTACTTTCCATTTTTTCCAAGTCCAGGAAATTTTTTATAAATACTTTTACAAAAAAGAATATAACCATTTTCTTTTTTTTTAAAAAGTTTATTTTCATCTATAGAGAAGTCTCTTGAATCAACAGAGATTGACTTGTATATTTCACCAGGTGTTCCTCTTGGTGGTTTTATCTTTTCTATCATAATTAAACTTTTGTAATTATATTTTATATTGTAAGACTATTATTTAATAAGTAAAAAGAAACATTTATATATTTGTTTATTTTCTATCTATAGGATAGAGGCTATTAGAAAATATTAATCTGATAGTTGATATGAAAATTAAGTTGAAGAATATTTAAATTAAAAAAAAATTGTGAAAAAACAAAAACAAGAAAGGAAGTGTTTTAAGGATGGTAAAGATTAAACAAGATAATGAGGCATGCATTGGTTGCGGAGCTTGTGTTTCAGTTTGCCCTGAAAATTGGAAGTTTGTTGGAGCTAAGCCAAAGCCAATCAAGACAGAAGTAAAAGAGGTTGGTTGTAATAGACAGGCTGCAGATGTTTGTCCAGTTGCGTGTATTACAATTGAAGAGTAGAAAATAAAATTATTTAATTGTAGTAATTTTAAACAAAATGTAACATTTAAAATAAAATTAAATGTACAATTAATTTAAATTTTAAAAGATTGGTGCTAGAAAATGAGTTTTGAAAAATTACACTTTGGGCCTGCTGGTTTTGGGGCAGGTAACTTAAATATACTAAATAATAGCAAAAATCCAACAGCAGATGCTATTTTAGAAATATCTAAGTTAGGGTTGTCTGCACTTGAAATTGAATTTGTTAGAGGAGTGTATCTTAAAAAATCAATTCCTGAGAGATTAGAAGAAATTAAAAATAATTCTGATAAATCAAAAGTTAATCTTAGTGTCCACGCTCCTTATTTTATAAACCTTAATGCTGTAGAGAAACATAAAATAAATAATTCTCAGAGGTATATTTTAGACTCATTAAATGTTGGACAGAAAATTGGTGCAAGAGTAATTGTTTGTCATATTGGTTATTTTTTAAAACAAGAGCCTAAAAAAGTTTTAGAAAACATTTCAAGACAAATTGAAATTATTCAAGATAAATATGAGGGAGATGTAAAATTAGGAATTGAACTTACTGGTAAAAAAACACAAGTAGGATCTTTGTCTGAAATCTTTTATTTTCTTGACAAGTTTCCAAAATTTGTACATCCTGTAATTGATTTTGCACACCAACATGCAAGAGAGAATGGGTATTTTAATAATCCTAAAAACATTGATTCTTTCTTCGAAGAACTAAACACTCATCCAAAAATATTTAATGACATCCACATACATATGTCAGGAATCAACTATTCAGAAAAAGGAGAGAAAAATCATCTTATCTTTAAGGATGCAGATTTCCCATATAAAAGAATCTTAGAGAAATTAAAAGATAATAAAGCAAAAGGAACAGTTATTTGTGAATCTCCTAACATAATTGGAGATGCTTTACTTCTAAAAAAGACTTATGAAAAATTATAATTTCAAATAAAAAAATAATTTTAGATTTTAAGAAAGGAAACTAAAAACAAAAATATAAAAAAATAAATTATAATAATTCCCAATCACTATTTACAGACTTGTCCCCAAATTTCTTTTTAACTCTTTGATCAGCACCAATGTCTGCATTTGCTGACTTTTGACTTGGCCTCTCTTTACTTGAATATCTAGGAATATTACTTGTAGTTGGTTTTTTTTCATCATCATAATCTTCAATTGAATCTAAACCAAAGTTGTCATCATCTAAATTTAAATTAAATTCTTCTCTTTCTTTTGTTTTTGCAGATGTTTGACTTGTTAAAGTTTTACCTTTTCTAAGTTCATTAATCTTATCTATACTATCTTGTCTACAAGTTCCAAGAAACCCACAAGAATTACATTTATGTTGTCTAGTCTCAGGCTTATAACCTACATTTAGAGAATAGCAATTTGGACAATAATTGTATAACATATTTACTAACCCCACCTAATTTCTTAATTTTTTAAAAAAGCATTAAAATATAGTTCAAAATATTTATAAATGTATAGTCTAATAATCATAATATAGTCTAAGAATTTAAATTTTGACTAAAAAATTTTTATAAAAGAAAAAAATATTAAAAGATAAAAATAAGGAGAAATATTTATGAAAATTAATAGTAAAGATGTTGGAGTTGTTTCTTTTGGAATTAAGACAGGGATAATAACTTTTGATGATAATATTTCTGATGTTATTAAGAAATATTTTCTTAAAAATAAATCAATGATTCAGACAGGAGACATTGTCTGTATAACTGAAGCAATTGTTGGAATTACACAACATAATTTTGTAACACTTGATAGTGTAGTAACTCAAATTAAATCAAAATTGAAACTAAAAGAAGACTCAACTGTTGGCTTACTTTATCCAATACTTTCAAGAAACAGATTTTCAATGCTGTTAAAAGCAATTGCAAGAACAGTTCCAAAAGGTAAAGTAATTATTCAATTGTTGTTCCCTGATGATGAACAAGGAAATCAAATAATTAACAAAGAATTTTATTCTAAAAAACTTAAAAAAAGCTTTGAAGATAAAATAAGTGAAAAAGAAATAGGGAAAAATAGATATATACATCCTGAAACTTCTGTTGATTATATTTCTTTATATAAAGACATTATTAACAAAGAAGGTGCAAAAGCAGAAGTCTATTTAGCAAACTCCACAAAGTATATGGTTGAAAACAAACCAGATGCAATTATTGTTTGTAATGTGCATCATAGAGAAGATACTTTAAATGCTTTAAAGGCAAGAAAATATAAAAAAACAATTAGCTTACAACATGTTTTTAATGACCCTTCTAAAAAAGTATATTCTGAATATGGGTTGTTAGGCTCAAACATATTAGATCCTGTTAATGAGACAATAAAGCTTGCTCCAAAAAATGGAGATGTGTTTTGTAAAAATATACAAAAAATGATTAAAAAGGAATTTAAAAAAGACGTTGAAGTCTTAATCTATGGGGATGGGGCATATAAGGATCCAGAATCAGGGATCTATGAACTAGCAGATCCAGTTTCTTGCTTTGGAGTAACACCTGGAATTAAAAATAGAAACAGAATTGGAGTTAAAACAAAATTTTTAATGCAGAAATTATATAATGAAGGAAAAAGTAAAAAAGAAATTCTAAAATTAATTGAAATTGAAAAACAGAAATTTCTAAAAACACAAAAGAAAGATTCATTTTCTGCAGAAGGAACAACTCCTAGAAAAATTGAAAATTTGGTTTGTTCTTTAGCTGACTTGGTATCTGGTTCAGCTGATGCCAACACACCAATTGTTGTTGTGAGAGGATTTTTTTGAAACCAAGATTTAAGAAAAAAACAATTGTTGATCCAAGAATCAAAGATCAACAAAATGTTATTAATAAAAAACTAAAAGATCCAGTGATTAGAGAGAAACTAAAACATCTCTCTAACCTTTACACTAACAAGCACGAACTTTATCCTAAAAACAGGGGTTACAAAGAATATAATTATGCTTTCCTTCAATTGTTAGAGGGTAAACCTCTCTTAGAATTTGTTTTGAAAAGATTTAAAAATTCAAAAAAATCTAAATTAACAATTATGGATGAAGGTGCTGGATTAACAAGATTTCTAACAGAATTTAAAAGTCTACTTGAAAAGAGAAACATAAATTCAGAAACAACAGCAATAACCTTGACCCCTGGAGTTGACCTTAAAAATTCGAAAGTAGACATCTTAGTTAAACAAAAGTCACAAAATTTTAAACCCTTTAAAAAATATGATTTAATAACTTCTGTTTTTGGTGGGGTCTTTTATAACATTTCTGAATTAGATAAGAATCTAATTTTAAAATTCTCACATTCTTTAAGCAGAAATGGAGTCTTTTTATTTGGAACAAATAGATTAAAACCTTTGAAAAATATAACTGTTGAAGAACATATAAACAATATTAAAAGAACAATGATTAAGAATGGATTTAGATTAGACTTTAAGTTTGCACCTTCAAATAATAATCATAAACTTCCAACCTATATTTTCAAAATTGAAAGACTTCCTTAGTTTTTTCTATTAAAAATATTTTTTATAAGAATTATAATTATTGGAATCAAGATATACACAAAGGCTTTAAAGCCATCAATTATGTTTAGCATCAATAAAACACTAATTCCAATTACCCACCCAGCAATGTAAAATAAATTAGATTGTCTATAGTTTTTAAAGATATAAAGAACATTAATTATAATAGTTATTGATATTGTAAAATAATAGTTATCAACCCAAGTAATGTTTAAAGTATACTCTATAAATCTAGTAGTAATTGGTAAAAAGAAAGAAATTAATAACCCAACTATAGCTTTACCAACTAGTTCTGATAGCCCATCAAATAAGTTATTAGATTCAGTTATAATTTTTGACATAAAACAACTCTTTTAATTTTTATAAATCTTTTAAATTAATTTCTTTGTTAGGTAAAATTAAATTAAGAACAATTCCAACAACAGAGGCTAAACCTACTCCAATTAAGGAAAAGGTTCCAAAGGAAATTACTGCTCCCCCCACTCCAAAAATTAACATAACAGAAACTATTATCATATTTTTTGTTTTATCTAAATTTATTTTATTTTCAGACAAAGATTTAATTCCAACAACAGTAATCATTCCAAATAGTAGGATCATAATACCTCCAAGAATACTTGAAGGAATTGTTTGTAAAAAACCACTTATCTTTCCAACAAATGAAAAGACTATGGCTGTTACTGCTGCTATCCTTAAGATTGAAGGATCTTTCAACTTTGTAAGAATAATTGCACCTGTAACTTCTGAGTAGGTGGTGTTTGGAGGACCACCTAAAAAACCAGCAAACATAGTTGCAATTCCGTCTCCTAAAAGGGTTCTATGTATTCCTGGATCCTTTACAAAGTTTTTCTTAACTGCACTGCTTATAGCATACATATCTCCTATATGCTCAATCATTGGTGCAATTGCAATTGGTAACATGAAAAGAATTGCTCCTAAATTAAAAGATGGTAGAAAAAATTGAGGAACAGAAAACCATGCAGCTTCCTTTATTAAAGTAAAGTCTACTTTGTTTAAAATAATTGCAATAATGTAAGCAACAGTAATTCCTCCAATAACTGGTAAAAGTTTTATACTTTTTTTACCAAAAACTACAATGATTATTGCAGTCAATAATGTTATTAATGCTAGAACCCAATTAGAAGACGCCATCTCAATTCCTGTAGATGCAAGTGACAACCCTATGATCATAATCACTGGACCAACAATGATTGGTGGAAAAATTCTTTGAACAAATTCTAACCCCTTTTGTCTAATAACCAAAGACACAATTACAAAAACTAAACCTGAAACTATTAAACCACCAAAGACACCAGGCAAACCAAAAAGAACACCACCTTCAATAATTGGGACTATAAAGACAAAAGAACTTCCTAAAAAGACAGGAACCTTTCCTTTTGTTATTAGATGGAAGATTAAAGTTCCACAACCTGCTGTAAATAAAGCAACTGAAGGGTCAATACCTATAAGTAGCGGAACTAAGACTAATGCCCCAAAAGCAACAAACAACATCTGTATTCCAAGAATTGATTTTTTAAAAGTATTAAGCTCTTGATCTTTTTTTATAACCATATATTTTCTTTAACCTATAGTGAATTTTCTTTCAACTTATAAAATATTATTATATCTCTGAAACAATATATTTAAAAGGTATATCTAATTTAAATTAATTATTTATGAACAGAAAATATATAATTTTAGACATAGAGACTTGCCCTATTAGTTTAGAAAATTACTTTGAAAAAGATGAAGAAGAAAAATTAAAATTACTAAATCCAATTGATTCTAGAATAGTTGCAATTGGTTTGAGATTTGAAAATGTTAATTATATTTTTCAATCAGAAGATGAAAAAGAAATACTTTCTAAATTTTGGGAGAAATGGAAAGAAATTAAATTAGGGTCAGCTTTAATCCCAGTAGTTGGGTTTAATATTACTTCTTTTGATATGCCCTTTATTGTTACTAGATCTTTTATTCAAAATATTAGAATTGAAAGTTTTTCTTTAAAAGAAATAATTGATTTGAGAGATAAGATAAATGCTTATAAATATGGAAAGACAAGAGGAAAATTAAAAGAATTTGCAGAAATTATTGGACAAGAAATTTTAGAAGTAAATGGCTCTGATGTCTCTAGGCTCTGTTATGAGAAGGACTATTTGACTTTAAATAAATACTTAGAGAAAGATTTAGAGATTACAGATGCTTTGTATAAGAGAGCAGTAGAAACAAATGTAATTAATGTTAATAGATATTGATTGGTTATGGGGATTATAAAAAAATTTGGAGATTTTAAAAAAAAGAAAGTTGTAAAAAAGCCTAAAAAAGAAAAACCAAAAACAACTTTAAAAAAGAAAATTGAAAATCTTGATGAACATAAATATCAAGTTTTACTTTTTGGAAGAGTTCCTAAAAGAATTGAATCTATAGAGTATAATAAACATAATTGTAAAGTGCTTTACTTTGACAAATTTGCAGTTATTGAAAATTTTTTATTAACTAAAAAGAAAACAAAGTTTGATTTTAAAAGCTTTAAAGAAATGATAGAATTATCTTTGAAAAATATTAAAAATCATAATTTAGTTACTGATTCTAAAATTTCAAAGGTAAAATTTGCAACTTGGATTTTTTTTAATCATCCAGAAATAAAAAAAAGCATTAACATTTCTAAGTCATATAATGAACAAAAGTTTGCAGAATTTATTAAAAGGAATAAAATTCAGAAAATAAGAGGTCTAAATTTTACATCTATTTCTGGTAATCCTTTTATAATATTAGATGTTAAGATTAATAATAAATTAACTAAAATAGTAGTACCTGAAGATACACTCCCACATTATGAAATTAAAATTTAGGGAAAATATATTTCTTAGGATTAAATAATAATAGAAGACTAGTCCCATAATGCCCTAAGTTCTTATTTAAAAAAACTCTTGGATAAATTTTTGCATTGTTTAACTCTTCAATCAACTTCTCACCAAACTCATATCTAATAATAAGATCTGACTTTGATAACAATATAATAATATTTTTATTTTTCAATTTGGAAATGTTAACTAAACCATCTACTTCCTTCCATTCTTCTTGGATTGTTTTTAGTGATACATTGTTTGCTTGTAACACCTCAACCATCTTTCTTGTAGCATGACCAAACCAAAAAACTCTTGAGAAGGAGTGACCTGGAGTTGATAGAATCAATTTGTCTACCTCCTCAATTTCCTTTACAACATTAATTGCAAACAAACAACCCAAACTTATCCCTAGTATATGTATTTTCTTAAAATTATATTTTTTTTTATAATAATCAATTCTACTAATCATAATCTCGATTGATTTTTTTACTAACTTACCAGTTGTCTTATAATCACAAGAGATAATATCTTGGTGTAAACTAAACTCTAAATAAGAAATGTTTTCTTTTTTCAATTTACTTCTTAAAATTCTTGTTGCTGTTAGACCTATGTGCCAAGGAGGGCATAAAACAAGTAGTTCTTTAGAATCTTCTTTATGTTTAAAATTATCTAAAATAAAATCATTTAATTTAATATCTGTACTATAGTTATGTTCGCTTGGAAATAGGAAATTAACAATTTTGTCTAAATAAATTTTTTTCATAAGGCTCATTCTTTTAAAAATAATTATTCAAAAATGTAAACTTTATCTGAAATTTTAGGAAGTTTTTTATCTTTTATTTTAATAGCAACAAAGGCTCCTTTCTTTGCAACAGTTACTGGTTTTCCTACATCTATTTGCATGCTGTCGACTGTTTGTTCAATTACACCTGTAGCTGGACCAATTATTAAAATATTTTGATTTACTTTTAGTTTGTTTGCTTCGATTTTAATTTCTGCAACATTAATTTTTTTATATAGCTTATTTATTTTTCCTATGTATGTCTTTTTCTTTGTTGCTTTACTTCCATAAGAGTCAGTCCATTCATTAATTGGTTTACCTAAATAAAAACCATCCGAGAAGCCTCTATTATACACAGTTTTAACCTTTTCTAATAATTTCTTTTTTAATTTAATATCTAATTTTTTATTAAAGTAAGAATCAATTGCTTCTCTATAACTCTCAGTTACTTTTTTTACATATTCAGGGCTTCTTGCTCTACCTTCAATTTTAAAAACAGCAATACCACTCTTTATTAAAATGTCTATAAAAGGAATTGTGCACATGTCTTTTGGACTTAAAATATAGTTGTTGTGAACTTCTAATTCCTTTTGTGTTTCTGGATCTTTGATTATATATTTTCTTCTACATGGTTGAATACATTTACCTCTATTTGCAGAAGTTTTGTCCCCATAAAGAAATTGAGACATAAAACATCTACCACTGACAGAAACACACATTGCTCCATGAACAAATGTTTCAATTTCTATTTTTTTAGAAATCTTTTTAGATTCTTTTATTATATTTTTAATTTGATCTAAAGATAGTTCTCTTGCTAAAACAAATCTATTAACCCCTAGTCTGTAATATTGCTTAATAGCATCTATGTTTGCAACTGAAGCCTGTGTACTTAGATGAACTGGCATCTTAATCTCTTTACAATAGCCAATAACAGACAAGTCCCAAGCTATAATTGCATCTACCTTGTATTCTTTTGCTTTTTTTATAATTTTTTTAATTTTGGTTAATTCATTATCATAGTAGATTGTGTTTACTGTTAGATAGACTTCAACATTGTTTTTGTGAGCAAAATCAACTACTTTTTTTAATTCTTTAATTTCAAAGTTGGAAGCCCTCTCTCTCATATTTAGCCCTTTGATACCTAGGTATACAGCATCTGCACCAGCTTTGATTGCAGCAACTAACATCTCAAAAGACCCTACAGGACTTAACAGTTTTGGTTTTTTTAAAATCATAATTTATAACCACTTATTTTTCCATAAAAACCACAATACTAAAAATGTAAAAAATAAAGAAATTAACATTGTGATTCCAAAAGCATAACTTGATTGTTGGAAAGGAAGATTAACATTCATTCCATAAATACTTGCAACTAAAGTTGGAATTGCAATTATTATTGTAATTGAGGTTAAGATTTTTACAACCTTATTTAAGTTATTGGAGATTACTGAAGAATTTACATCTAAGTTATTTTTAATAATGTTTGTGTAAATTTGAGCCATCTCTATACCTTGCTTATTTTCATCAATAACATCATCTAAGACATCTCTATTCTTTTCAATTGAATTAAATTGTTTATTTTTATACATTCTTTCAAATAATATTTGATTACCTTTTAAAGAAGTGTTAATAAAGACTAATGACTTTTCTAAATATAATAATTTTTTAATATCAATATTTTTTGGAGAACTCTCTAATTTTTGTTCAATTGAATTAATTTGTTTATCAATTTCTTTAAGGTAAGTAAGATAAGTTCTTGAGGATAAAAGCAATAGTCTTAAAATAAAATAAGCTGGACTAAACTTCATATTCTTTTCTTTAATCGATTTAATAATGGTGTTTTTTATAAAGCCAATTGTTACTGCATAATCTTTTGTAAGTAATATCCCTAAAGGAGTTGTATAATATGAATTTGGATGCCCCTCTTTTTTTTGAACAGTCCTTGTAATTATAAAAAGTCTATTACTTAACTTTTCTAACATTGGAATTTCTTCTTGGTCTTGTAAGGAAAGTAAGTCCTCAATAAATTGTTTTTTCTCTGTTTTTTTTATTTTTAAAAGATTTGATAAATATTCTAATTCCTCAGTGTTTGGGTTGTAAACATTAATCCAACAATTAAGTTCTGGTGTTTTAAGAATAATTAATTCTTTTTGATTTGGTTTATAAAATTGAATCATACTCTATTCCTTTTTAATTATTAATTTTAAAACTTACAATAATCATCTATTAGATACTATAAAATATATTTACATCAAAAGATATAAAAAGTATCTATATTTATTAAAATTTATTTTTTTTAACAATATACTCGTCTTTATACATCTTAAAGATAATTAAGAAATAAGAAATTAATAATGGACCAATAACAATACCAACAATTCCAAAAGCCGCAAGACCAATAAATATACCTAAGATTGATGTTAATGGATGCAAATTGCCCATTTTCTTTTGAAGTGGCGGACGTATAAAATACTCTATATAATTAATAATTAATCCTGACACTATCAATCCAATCCCTACAAGATAATTTTGTTGAACTATAAAATATATAGCATAAGGCACCCAAATAAGAGGAACTCCAACAATAGGTAAGAAAGAAAAAATTGCAGCTAACAGCCCCCACAGAACTGCACCTTTAATTCCAAAAATCCAAAAACTTAAACCTAACAATAGTCCTTGCACAATTGCTACAAGACCTGTTGCAACAACTGTAGCATAAGTAATTTTTTTAAATTCTGTATATAGTATATTTGAATTTTTGTTATTGAATGGTAGAAATTCCTTTAGTTCATTTTTAACTTCTTTACTGTATACTAGAAGATAATAAAGTATAAAAAATAATATAATTAAAGTAATGGCTGTAGTAATTGCACTAGTAACACCTTTTATTAGAAGGTCACCTGTCCAGTTTACAAAATTAGAAATTTGTTTATTTACATTTTCTACTAAATTTAATGCAGGTATCTTTTGATCAATTTTGTCAATAGCATCTATTATTGCTGACTTATCTATTGTGATGTTCGATATTTGGTTATATGCATTAGTAACTATAAAATAACTTGGGATAATTACAATTATGATAACTAAGATTATGATTAGTATGCCTGAAACCTTTTTATTAATTTTTAATTTATCTTTAAAAAATTTATATATTGGTAAAAATAAAACAAATAAAATGAATGCTCCAAAAACTCCATTTCTGTATGGCCAAAGATAATATAGGATGAAAACAAATAAAGCTATGATTATACTAATTGTTATATATTTATTAAATTTAATTTCAATTTTTGATTTCTCTAGTTCTGCCATTTTTTAAAATCCTTTAGTATAATGTTTGTAAATTATAATATTTATTATAATAGATTGATTTTATATATTTTTCTATTTATAGATATTTTTACTTAAACCTATTTGTTTAAATTAAATTTAAAAAAAAGGTTTTATTATTTGGATATGACAAGATATGGGTGCTACTAGAAATTATCTATTTTATGGGTATGATGCTGAAGAACTAAAGAAAATTGAAACTTTACATAAACCAAAAAATGTAAAATTTGAAAACTTAGATTATAAATTAGACCTAAATAATACTACTGATAATTTAATTGACAAATATATAAGTGAAAAAATAAATAACTCAGTTATAATTTTAGATCTAGATAAATTTGAGAATTTAAATATTAAAAAAACAATTGAATTTTTTAAATTTATTACTGAAAGTTTAGGATTAAAAAGCGTTTTTGTAACTAATAATTCTAATTTATTAAAAAAATCTTTTATAAAAGAAATTCCAAATATTTCTAAAGCTAATAATAAGCAATTATTTGAAATCTTAGAAAAAATGTCTGAAAAAGATTTTAAATATAAATTTTTACAAAAAAAATTTTTTGAATCTCTTATTTTAAGTAAAAAAAATAGAAGTAAATTAAATCAAGAATTAATAAATCATTTAGAAATAGTTTGGCACAATATGCCTCCTAGCAGCAAATTATTATATAAAAAAATTTTAGAAGTTAATTCTAAAAACTTAAACTTTGAACAAAAATTAAAAATCAAAATTGCATTAAAAATAAACAGATTAGAGGAATTGCTTAAAAAGAAAAATGCTTTTCCAAAAAAACAATTGGATGAAATGATGACACAATATGTTACTTTAAAAAAACATAATGAAATATTGCAAACTAAACCAAATTCTTTAGAAGCAAGAAAAATTATTACAAAATATAAACAAAGAATTGAACCTAAAAAAAGTAAAGTTCCTAAAAATAAATTACACAACTCTTTTAAGATTAGAAGAGGTAGAAAATAATAAAAAATTATTTTATTTTTTTAATATGAGTTTATCTAAAAAACACACTTTTAAAAAATCACTTTTGGATATTAAAAAGAACACTATATTTCATAGAGTATATTATTCAATTATCAGTTACAGAATTGCTTACAAATATAGAAGATTTATAAAATATGCAACCATTGGATTGATTGGGACTGCAGTTGATGTCATTCTTATATTTGTTTTAGTACACATTTTACAAATTAATTATATTGTTTCAGCAGTCTTTTCAGATATTGCAAGAGGATTTACTAATTATAATGTTCATAAGAAATATGCTTTTAAGATAAATACAAAAACATTTAGTAAACAAAACATTATTTCTTTTATAAAATATTACTCTATAAATATTACAAGTGTTGTTATTGTCTTTGGGCTTATGATCTTTTTTGTAGAAATTTGTAATATTGAATTTATATTAGCTAAATTGATGTCTGATCTTATAATGAATGTTTATAGATATTTTGGACACTCAAAATTTGCATTTACTAAATCTAAATCTGTTCTTGGAAAAGTTTAGTAAACAAATGGAATTATTTTTTTTGATGTCTTTGAATATTGTCTGTATTCTTTATGGTTATTTAAAAGATATTTATCTTCAGTCTCTATTTTTAAAATAATTGAAATTAATAAAATTGGTAACAAATAAATTACTAACTTAAAAGAAAATAACAAAATTAAAGATGAACCTAAAATCATTGCTGAAAGATAGATTGGATGCCTTATATGTTTATAAATTCCTGTTGTTACTATTCTTTTTTCAGGTCCTACTTGTGGATAGTAATTTTCTTTTAGTTCCTTAATTGCCTTATATTCTATAACTCCTGAAAATATAATCAATAAGCACCAAAGTAGATCTAAACTCTCAAACAACATATAGTCTGTATAAAAAAAATAATAAACTAAAGAAATTAAAATAACTGTAAAAAAAATTACAAAATATTGAGAAGTCCAAAAATCAGACTTGAACATGTTTATTGTCTCTTTGGTATTGTCTATATATTTTTTTGTAATATTAAATGTTAAGAAATATTCAACAATTACATAAATACCAACAAAAAGTATCTTATACATGTTCTCTTTAGTTCCTTAAATTAAAATTTATTTAATAACTTTATTTATAAACAAACTAGCAGTCAAGTCCCCAGTAACATTTACTGCAGTCCTACACATGTCTAATATCCTATCTACCCCTATGATTAAGGCAATACCTAATAAGGGGATGCCCACAGAAGTTAATATGACTGCAAGAATTACAATACCCACCCCTGGAGTTCCTGGAGTACCAATAGATGCCCCTACTATTGTGACAATTAAAAATAACAAAGCAGTCAATCCTATATTCACCCCATAAACTTGAGCTAAAAAAATTGTAGCAACAGCCTGATATAGTGCAGTCCCATCCATGTTTATGGTTGTTCCTAGAGGGATTATAAATTGAGCAATTGAAGGTCTTACCTTTAACTTTTCCTCAGCAGTCTTTATAGAAATAGGCATAACTACTGCAGAACTGGATGTTGAAAAAGCTAATAATTGTACATCTCTAATATTACTTAAAAATCTAAATGGATTTTCTTTAACAATAAAATAAACAATCAACAAATAAACTATGACTAATATCAATAAACCTAAGATAACTGTTAACATATATGCACCTAAACCAGACAAAGTATCAATTCCGAATTGACTTGTAACCTTTGTGATTAATCCAAAAACTGCAATTGGTGCTAATACCATAGCCCATTTTACAATTGTTATACACACATCTTGTAATGAACTTAAGACTTCTAAAAGAGGTTCTGATTGTTTTGGTTTAATGTTGATTAAGGCAATTCCAAAAATGATTGTAAAAATAACAATTGGTAACATCTCACCTTTAATTATAGAACTAAAAACATTTGTTGGAAAGATGTTTGTTATTAGATTAGGAACTGTGTTTTTAGAATTGTCAACTAGATCTACACTAACATCTTGAGAACTTCCTTGATCAGAAATGACTAACACATCTTTGTTTATGTATTGTCCTGGATTAATTAGATTTGTTATAAAGATACCTATGATGATTGCAATTGTGGTTGTTATTATAAAATAAATTGTAATAGTTACACCAATTTTTTTAAGTTGTTTAATATTCTTAGAAGAAGCAATTCCTAAGATTATTGATGCAAAGATTAATGGGATTACTACCATCTGAATTACACTTAAAAAAATGTTTCCAGGAATAGCTACCCAATCAGAAATTGTATTTGCTGTTTGAGCACTAAATATGCCTATTGTTGGACCTAAGATAATACCAAAGGCAATTCCAAAGATTAAAGCAATAATTACCTGTAACCAAAGTTTATTTTTAAGAAGTGATTTTAGTTGTTTAGTTTTGTGTTTAAATGATTTGATAGTTATTAGTTCAACATTGTCTTTTGGCTTTTTAGAATTATTATTAACTGATTTTCTTAACATTTTAATGGACCTTTATTATTTTTTAATATTTAATTGGTTTATAAAAATAAATATAAAGGGATGCTTTTTTATGATTGAACAAATCTTGATATTTAGAAACTTAAATTCATTTTTAAAAAAAGAAAAAGTAAAAAAAGAAAATTACCTTTTTTAGATAATTCTTTGTGTTACTTAAAAAAATAATCTTTGCTTTGGGTTGTTTTTAATTTTTAAATTATTTTAATTTTTTGTTCACTTCTTTTTTGCTTAATTAACATCACTAAGAATATAATAGTGATAATAAAAAATATTATACTTAAAATTATTAAAAACAATTGGGTATTATTAACTGATGGCAAAATTAAATTAGATTGGGGAGCTACATTTTGAACTGCAACATCCATTGTCCTTGTTGTAACATCTACTGTTGCCTCAGTAACTACATAATCCATTGATTTATAATTACTAACAGGACTGTTTGAAAAAAGATTACCTAAATATACTCCAAAAGAACCTAATGTGAAAACTAGACTAACCACAAAGGCTATTAACACTGTTATTGCTTTAGGTTCTAATAGCTTTTTACCTTTATCTGTTAATGAATAATATTTCCATTTTCTATCAGTTTCTTTTTTTAAAACTAGATCTGCAGAGATTAAGTTATCTAAGTGTTCCTTTATTGTTGGAGAAGAAAGATTAAGTTTCTCTGAAATTTCTGAAAGAGTATGTTGCCTTTTTTTAAGTAACTTTAGAATATCAAATCTTGTGTCTGAAGAAATTGCCTTTAAGGTCTTTCTATCAATTAATATCTTTTCTTCCATAATAATTTTAATGTCCTATATGTTTATAAACTAAAATAATATGTTAGGTTTTTACCTTTATGTTTCTAATCTCTCCAAAATACCTTCTGCACACACAACGCCTGAAATTGCAGCCCCAATAATATTACCACTAACCCCTGCACCATCTCCTGCCATATAAAGGTTACTAATGTTTTTAACTTCTAAAAATTTAGTTGTTTCAACTTTATTTGATCTAAATTTTACCTCTGGAGCATACAGAAATGTTGAATCCCCATTTAAACCAGGAAGAATCTTAGACAACATCTCAATTCCTTCAATTAAATCTTTTGTAATACGGTAAGGCATAGCCATTCCAATATCTCCAGGCACTGCAGTTTTTAGAGAAGGAGTAATATATGCTCTTTTAAGTCTATTTTCAGTTGACCTGATTCCTAATTTTAGATCTTTATATCTTTGAATAATTGGTTTTCCTGAACCAAGTAAACTAATACCTCTTGCAATAAATTCTGCATACTTTCTTGTAGATTCTAGGGGCTTAGTTAAATTAACTTCTACAACTAATGCAAAATTGGAATTGGTACCATTATTGTCTGAATTGGAATAACCATTTACACATACAAAATCTTCATACTCTTCAATTGCAACAAAGCCTTTAGGGCATGGACAAAAAGTTCTAACAACATCATCATAAGTTGGGGTGTACATGGAATAGATTGTTTCATACATTAATTCTGAATGTTTATTGTTAATTGATTTAGGAAATTCTACTCTAACTCCAACTTCAACTTTATCATGAACTTTAGAAATATTATATTTTTCAGTTATTTTTTCTACCCAAGAAGCATTATACCTTCCTGGTGCTAGGACTAGATGATTACAAAATATTTCTTTATTATCTTTTGTTTTTACACCTTTTATTTTGTTGTCTTTTAAGAGTATATCCTCAATTTCTATGTTAGGCAATAATTCAATATTTCTTTTCTTTAAATCATCTTGCATTCTTTTAATAACTTCTGGAAGTTTATCTGTGCCTACATGTAGTGTTTTTCTTATAAAGAGTTTAATATTATTTCTTTCTGCATTCTCAACTAGATCTTTTGCTTGTTCTAAATTTTTTGGGTAGTATTCTTTTTTAACTCCATAATTTAAAAATATACTCTCAACATAATCTAGATAAACTTGATATTCTTGAACAGAAAATAAGTGAAACATTTTTTCATGAGACAAAACAGGTGTGAAATGTAACTTCCCGTCAGAGAAGGTGCCTGCTCCTCCAAAACCAGTCATGATTTCTGTTTTTTTTCTGTTCTCTACAAGATTACCTTTATCTACTAAAAGTATTTTTAAATTGTTTTTATTTTTTGAAAGCTCTAGTGCTGAAAAGATCCCTGCAGGTCCAGCTCCAACAATAATTACATCATAAACAGTCATTTTAAATTACCCCTTTTATTAATTCTTAACAAAATTATTGTATGTAAAAAGATTTAAATGACTTTCTTTAAATTTAAATTTTAGAAAGAATTTAATTTTTGTAATTTTATAAAAATAATGTTTTATAGAAATTAGATAATTGTTAATTATTTTATATCAATTATGTTAATTATTTTTTAGAATTTATATCAATTATTTTTTAGAATTTATATCAATTATTTTTTAGAATTTATATCAATTATTTTTTAGAATTTATATCAATTATTTAATAGCATCAATCTTTTCAAGAAAGAAATCGTAACTTAACCATTGACTATCATCTAAACTTATATTCTCATAAATATAGTTATTAAAATATAAATCATTCTCAGTAATTATCTCATAGATTGTATTATCAGAATTTGGATTTACATCAATTAATGAAAAATTAGCTACTTTCATCTTATCTTCATCTGCATTAATTATTCCTAAAAATAGTCCATTTTGTGGTTCAATTATAATACCATTTATTTCTTTAATATCATCTACATTGTTTATTTTCTTATCATTTACAAGGACTAGACAATGGCCTCCAAAATCATCAGTCTGAAGGTCATATATGGTTCCGCAGGCAACATATGGAAATTTAAAATTTTGAACATGTTTATAACCTTCAATACCTTCTGGGAAATAATATTGGCTATTTATGTAATAAGATCTTTTAGTATCAGTCTCTATAATTGATTCAATAAAGACCTCTTTATTTTTAGCTTCTGCTCTTTCAAACAAATATCTCAACTCTGCTGCATATAATAAAGCATAATCTTCACAATCCCCTTTTCTATTTTCTAAAAAAGAATCTAGACTTTGAAGTTTATCTAACTCGTTTGTAATTAACTTATCTTCTGAATATTTTAATTTTAAGGTTTTTTCATTTTTTAAATAAATGCATGCAGTTTTTATTTTACAAAAATCCTTTTCACAAACTATACATTCATTTAAGGTATTTTCAACTTTTCTATTTTTAGATTCCTCTAAATTCGAAATTGCTGAATTATCTTTAAACCAGTCCATTGATTCCTGGATCTCTACTCTAAATTTATTAATATCGTTAATTAGGTAATCATATTCTTCTTCAAGCAAACTATAATTACTCTCTAGAGAATTAATATCATTTTGCATTTCTGTTTTTAGATTTTTTAAACTTATATAATTGGAATTTAATTTATTGTAATTATTATTTAAATCTAAAAATTCAGAATTTAATTTTAGAAATTGCTTTTTTTTTAGATCTAATTGATTTTGAGAGATTATATATTTGGTGTTTAGAGCATTATATTTTTCTTCTTGTTCTTTACTAAGATTTTTTAATGTAATTATTTTAAATAATAGAATTATAAGTAATAGTATTATAAAAATATACACTGTGCTTATAATTGTAAATTTTGCTTTTGATATGTTCATAACATCTCTTGTCTTTTATAATTTATTAATATTATAAGACTATATGTATATAAATATTAGCCTTATGGAATAATAGTAAACAATATAAAATATTTGTAAATACATATGTATATAAAAATTAAAAAGGAGATTTTTAAGATATGAAATTTTTAACAAAATTAATTGTTGGTTTAATTATAATATTGATAGTTGTGCTTTTAACAATAACTTTTATGAAAACAAAAAATAATATTAATTCAGAAATTGTAAATCCAGCATCAGCTTTTTGTATAGATAATAATGGGACATTAGATTTTAGACAGCATGATAATGGGACCTTTGGAGTTTGTATGTTTGAAGATGGTTCTGAATGTGAAGAATGGATGTTTTATAGGGGGGATTGTCAAAAAGGAGAATATATTTTTAAAATGGCGATTTGTACAAAAGAATATAATCCTGTTTGTGCTGTTAATGGGGTAACATACAGTAACCCTTGTGTTGCAGGAGAAATCCCTATTAAAAAGAAAGGAAATTGTTAATTTAATAAATCTGTAAAGATTAGATTATTTGTTAATTTTGGTTTCTTTAATAAAGCTTATATACTTTTCTACACATAATTTATATATGATATTCTAATCATATTAGGAGTTGATAATTTATGTCTGAAAATAAAAATATTTTACCACAATTACCTTATTCTTATGAATCTTTAGAGCCACATATTGATAAAGAAACAATGCTTGTGCATCACACTAAACATCATCAAGGCTATTTAGATAAATTTTTAAAAGCAATTGAGGGCACTGATTTTGAGAATGTGTATGTAAATGATATTTTAAAAGACCTAAAAATTATTCCAGAAAAATTAAAAACTTCAATAGTTAATAATGGAGGAGGCTTTTCAAACCATAATTTCTTTTGGGAAATACTTACACCTAACTCTACTAAAGAACCTGAACAGAATCTAAAAAAAGAAATTGATATTGAATTTGGTTCATTTACAGAATTTAAGAAAGAATTTAAGGAAAAAGCATTAACCTTATTTGGGTCTGGGTGGGTATGGTTAGTGTTAGATAAAGACAAAAAATTGAAAATAATTCAAACTAAGAATCAAGATTCACCACTCTCAATTGGTTTAAAACCATTGCTTACAATTGATCTTTGGGAGCATGCATATTATCTAAATTACCAAAATAAGAGAGCAGATTATGTTGATAATTTTTGGAATGTTGTAAATTGGAAACAAGTAGAATATTTATTTAACTTGTATATTAAATAAATATCAATTGTTTTTTTAATTATGCTTTTTTTGTTTCCTTTTTAACTTTTTTTGGAGTTTTTTTCATCTTGATCTTTTTAGGTATTGATTTTTTCAGGTTATCTTTTTTAGTTGATTTATCTTCTTTACCTTTCTTGGTTGTTGATTTTTTCTTTCTAAATTTAAATAATAATATTTGTGTTAAAAAAACTATTACTATTATATAACCAAAAAGCATTAGTTTATTTTTAGAAAATAAATTATTATTATATTCATCTAACTTATATTCTAAGCATCTACAATTTTCTTTATCTAAAGTGTATCCTACATCACAAACCTTATTACATCTTTGTGCAATTTCTGTGTTTTCAATTAAGTTACACACACAATTTATTTCATCTAAAATTTCTGTATCTGGATCACAAGATATATTACATTCAGGACTATTATTTACACAAATACAATTTAATTGATCTAAAGTTTGATTTTCTAAGCATACTAAATCACAATCATCTGTGTTATTGTTATTATTAGTGGTTATGTTTGTATCTGTATTTTCATCTACAATAAGTGATGTAGGTGAAGATGTTTCATTCCCTGTAGTAGTTGTGTTACCACTATTATTAGTATTGTCTATAGTCACAGCAGCAATTTGGAATGATGAAAAAGAAGGGACTTTAGAAACATATGATTGGTAATTGTTTAGTGATCCTTCATGAGTTGTTGTTAATTTTACATACTCTCCATTTTCTAGATGGTATAAACTTATCTTTTTAGGATCAACATTATTTATATTTATCCACATGTTTGGAATTTGGAATTTTATTTTATAATCATTTCCATTTAAAGAAACTGACTTTTCAATATTGTAACAACCATAGCTATTTTCTAAATGATTATCACAGGTTTTTTCATCAACATAAAAGTGATTAGAAACTTTTATTATACCCTCATCATCACAAGTCATCTCTATAAACTCTTCAGGCATATCTTGATAATCTAAATCATACTCTTTATAGAAATAGTTTTCTAATGTTGCATGAGTAGGAACTTCATTAATTCCATCTTCAACTATTTTAAACATATAATCATCAAGAATATGTTCTTTTATAACATTATCCATAGATACTTTTGTAAAATATAGTAAATCTAGTTCTAGATTATCTTTATTTGTTAAAAAATAAACATTAAAGTAACCATTATTATTGTAAATTAAAAGATTATTTATGTTTAGAGGAGAACCATCCTTTTTAAAATTTAATTTTGCAGGTTTGTAGATTTCAATTTTTGAATTTTGACTTTTTGGTAAAAATAATTTCTCAAAATCTATATTTTCTGAATTTTTAACAAGAACCTGAGAATCTTTATTCATGATATTAATATTTTCACATTCTTTAAAATTAGCATTCTTTAATTCTAGAATTGAATTGTTTTCAATGTTTATACATTCTGGGAAATAAACACCTGAGTAAACATCCATAGAATTAATAGACACATCAGAATTATCTAAAATGTTTATAAATTTAAAATCAGAACTGTTTTGTGTGATTACCTCTTCACTATCTTTTATGCTACTAAAGCTACCTTTAGAGTTAATAATTGTAACTAATGTTGATTTGTCAGTTGTTTTGTTTTCACTAAAAAGAACATCATTTATTAAAAAACCAAGTGTGTTATTTATATATATCCCATAGGTATAATAGTCTCCTGCAACTCCTGAAATGTTTAGATTACCTAACATTATGTATTTAAGGTTATCTAGGTATAGAGCAAAACTTTGAGCATTACCTTTACTTATGTCTGTAAGATAAATAACACTAGTTGGAAACATTTCAATTTTTGAGTTGTTAATTATTTGAAAGCCCTTAACTGTTGACATTGAGTCTATGTTTCTAATTGAAATTGTGATTTTATTATTATTATAAAATTTAGAATTATTAAGAGTAATTCCATTTACCTCTAGACCCTCTATATTCTCAACAACCATATTTGATTTAAAATCTACATTAGAATCAATAATATTTAAACCTGTAACAATTACATCTGAGTCATTACTTGTAGATTCTATATCTTTAATTGTAAAAGAAGAAGTATCAAATGTTACATCATCACAATTGTTTAGAGATATACCTGCAACTTCTTTTTTATTTGTAACTACATTTTTTACAAGTATGGTTCCTTTAAAGGTAATATTATTTGTATAAGCTAATAACATACCATAAGAACTATCATCATCAACAACATTTCCATGTACATTTAATACACTTATGTTTTCAAAAGTAATATTCTCTGATTGAATGCTTGAAAGTCCTATAAGATTAGAAGTTTGTAATTTTAAATTCTTTAAAAAAATATCCTTTGCATACATTATGTTTATTACAGAACTATTAGGATCAACACCTTTAATTGTAACATCATTGTTTTCACCAATAATTGAAATACCTAGTTCACTAACTAACATTAAGTCTTCATTATAAGTACCCTGGCAGAGAATAACTATGGCATTACTTAAATTATTTTGAGATATATTTTCTAAAGCAGAACTAATTGAATTAAAATTTGGATTTTGACATTGTGTAGAAACACCACTGACTCCATCTCCAACATAGAAGGTGGGGTTGAAAGCATAAGCACTTCCTAGTATTAAAATTATTGAAAAAAATAAAATTGGAAATTGGAAAATTTTTTTATTCATCTTTATAAACTCCTTTTTTAAAACTCTTAAATAGTCTTATTTTTTATTAATTTATTTTTATATAAAAACAAATATAAATTTGTTTATTTACTACTTAAATATTTTATTAAAAGTTAAATACACATAAATATTTATTTATTATTATAAAGAATTAATTTATAAATATATGGTATGTAGAATATATTGAAAATGATTAGATATGGTGTTAAAGAATAGACAAATAACTGGGTTTATTGGAAGTGTTGTTGGATTTGTATTATTAATATTTGGAATTTATTATTATGTTTTTTTAATCTATGCAATACCTATATTAATTATTAGTATTATTATCTTATTTAACAAAAAAGAAGATGAAATTGAAGAAATTAAAAAAAGGTGAAGAGATTATGAGAAAAGAAATTATTGTTACTACTGGAAATGAAATTCCAGGCAAGAAGATTGTAAAGATTTTAGAAGTTGTTAGAGGAAGCACAGTTAGGACACGAAATATTGGACGAGACATTGGTGCTGGTCTTAGAAACTTAGTTGGTGGAGAGGTAAAGACCTACACAGAGATGACAAAGCAATCAAGAGATGAAGCATATAATAGAATGGTAAACAGAGCAATTGAACTTAACGCAGATGCAATAATTGGGGTTAAGTTTAGTACCTCTATGGTTATGCAGGGAGCTTCTGAAATGCTTGCATATGGGACTGCTGTAAAATTAAAATAAACAATTTAAAATTGATTTGTAGAATGGAAGAAAAAATTGATATTTATTATAAAAAGATAAATTTTGAAAACAGAAAAGAACTTAATTTAGAATTATTAAGTCAAATGCATGAGATAGATAAAATATTTGTTTTCCCTAAAAAAAGTTATATAGAGATATTAAAAGATTATCTTAAATCTAAAAAATATAATTTTTATTTTGTAATTAATAAAAAGAACAAGGATTTAATTGGAGGGGCATTTGGTGAATTACGAGAGAGAAATACTTTTTTTTTAGATAAACTTTTTGTAAATCCAAATTATGAAGATAAAGGTTTTGGAACTAAACTTTTATTAAGAGTGGTTAGTGATTTGAGAGTTAATCATAAGATTGAAAGTATAATGATGATGCCAAAACCAAGAACCAAATCTATAAACAGAAGAATAACTGGACTTAAACCTATAAAAATAAATATAGATGGGGAAATTAAAAAAATAATTAGAAAATTTAATAGTAATTTTAAATATTCTTTAGAGAAGCACCAAACAATACCTAATATAGAAATAATTAAAATTAAAAAAAATGATACAGAAAAAGCAATTGTTAAAAAAGAAAAGAAGAAAATAAAATTAAAAAGAAGATGATTATGAACTATAGAAAATTAATGGTTTGGTTGTATGGGGGTAACTTTATTTTATTTACAATAGAGTTAATTTTATCTATATATTTTTGGAATAGTTTTTCAAAATGTCCAAACTTTATTATTTTATTACCCTTTTATTAATTTATATTAACTTGTTTAATTACACCCTTCTTAAGTTTTAAAAATTACAAACAAGAAAAAAATAGAGCTAACTTTTGGTTAATTATGTTAACAACAATTATTTTAATATTAACTTTAGTAATTTTTATATTTTTAAAAGTTATGGGGTTTAGAATTTAAATGGAAAGAAAATAATTATGAATTATAGAAAATTAATATTTTGATTATATGGTGTTGGAGTTTTATTATTTATTGTATCAGTTTTATTATATAATTTTTTAAATATTAATATAGTTATTGATATTACTACACATATAAATCTATTAGTGTGTGCTATTAACCCAATTTTTGCAATAATTAACTATATAAAAAACAAATCAAAAGAAAATTTATGGTTAATAATATTTACAGGAATAATATTCTTAATATTGTTCTTATTAATTTTACCGACAATTATTGATTTTTTTAAATTAGTTTTTTAAACTTTAGAAGAATAATAGACAGATAAATATGAAAGATAGACTAGTAATAAGAGCTGTTAAAAACGCAGACAAAGATTTTCTTGTAAAAGGAAATGATGAAATTAAAAGAGTTGAAAAACAGTCTAAAAGTGATAATGATGATTTAATTAGGTTATTTAAAGCATTAAAAAAGAAAAATATAAAAATATTAGAAAAAAATAACAAGATTGTTGGTTTTATTGCATATGATCTTAATCATAAATTAATGTTTTATAGTAAACCTGCGTTTTGGATTTTAGAAATATACATAACAAAAACAGAAAGACAAAAAGGATATACAAAATTATTATATAAACATGTTTATAAAATTGCAAAAGAAAAAGGGTATAAAAATATTTACTGTGATGCTTATGCTGTTAATAAAGATGCAATAACCTTTCATAAATTAAATAATTTCAGGCCAGTTTATACTGTATATGAAAAAAAGATTTAAATTAAATTTTAATTTAGAAAATATCTATTTTTAAAAAGTGGGCAAATTTACATTATTTGTTGGACAACAAAAAATAATTTTACTTAAATTTACCTTCAATAAATATTTCTAAAAGATCTTTTCTATCTGAGATTACTTCCTTTTCTTGTAAATCTTTTGGAAGTACATCTTTTGATGCTGGTTTACCTACAACAAACATAGCTAATACATCATAGCTTTCTGGAATATCTAAATTACTTCTAATCTTATTATAATCAAAACCAGACATGCCATGAATAACTAAGCCCATATCATATGCTTGTAGTGCCATATTTTGCCAAGAAGCACCTGCATCAAATTGGTTTGTTTCTGATTTTCTATCAAATAAGAATTGGTCAGAAGTAATTACAACTAACACAGAACCATTTATTACCCAAGATTTATTAAAATCAATTAATGGTTCAAAGAATAAATCCCAATCTTTACCTTTTTTAAAAGAAAATAAAAATTTCCATGGTTGACCATTATATGCAGATGGAGCAAACCTTCCAGCCTCAAATATAGTCATTAATTGTTCTTTAGTTATATCTTCTCCATTCATTGCCCTTGGAGAATGTCTATTTAATATTAAAGGATTTACCTTATATTTTGAATTTCTAAAATCAGTCATATCTAATCACAATAATATTTAAGTTACAAACAATTTATATGTGTGTTGTATTTCATGTGTTTTAGAAATAAAAAAGAAAAAAATTATTTCTTCTTTTTAGGTTGTACTGGTTTAATTAATCTTATAAAAACTGCAATTGAAAGCAACAAAGTTATAATATTTAAAAATGCAATATTATTTAGACCAGCTAATATTCCATCAATAATTAAAGAAACAACTCCAATCATATATAAGAAAACAAACCATTTTTTAATTTCTCTTTCTCCATTCCATGTTGAGATTAACTGTATGATCCATGCAATTGAAACTACACTTAACCCAATTAAAGCCCAATATTGTATCATAATTTAAAACTCCCTTTTTTATTTTTTTTATTTTTCTTATTTTAAATATAAATTTATTAAACAATATATAACCAGATATATTTTAAAAGTTTCTTAATTTTAAATTTTTAGAAAATAAAAAGAATTTAAAAAAGAGCATCTAGAATGTAAACCTTATAATCTTTATTTTCATCAATTTTTTTTAAATCCCAATCACTTGACAACTCAATTTCTTTTAGTTTTTCTTTCCAAAAATTATGTAATAAAGGATTTATATTTTGACTTAATAGTATACTGTTGTCTAAAGGTATACTTTGAACTTTTGCAGCTATATTTATGGTTTTACCAATCAGATCAAAATGTTGTTTAATTTTATTATATCCAACAATTGTTTTAATAACCTCTCCTGAATTAATACCAATTCTGAAATTAAGTTCTGGCAAATTTTTTTCTTTAAGTAATGGGTTTAGAAATTTAATAATATACTTTTTCATAGTATATGCACAGTATAAAGCATTGTCATGCATTCCATTATAGTCAGGTTCTGGGAAAAAACTAATAATTCCGTCCCCTACATATTTTAGAACATAGCCATTAAAGTTATGGATAATTGCACCCATTGCTCTTGAGAAAATTGTAATTATTTTTGCATTATCTAATAAATTTAACTTTGTACTTAATTTTGTAGAGCCAACAATATCAATTGAAAGAATTACCATGTATTTTGAAAAACTATCTAATTTTGATAGGTAGTCTTCAGAAGGATCATATTCTTTTGAAATTTTGTAATTGTCATAGACTAGTGTATTAGAATTGTTTAGATATTTTTTTGCATCCTCTATTAGGTAGTTTAGAAAGTCATTCTCTTCAATTTTTGGAAAGGTACCTGGTTTTAAGGAATTTAGAAATTCTTCTGCACCTTGATTTAAGTAAGTTACACCCATATGATTATGCACCGTTTAATTGTTTATAGAATTAGTTAATTATAGATATTAAAGATATGGACCAAATAGTTTAAATATATATTTTTTAAGATTAAAAAAATAAAATGAAAAGTATAATTAAATGATAAAACTAATAGTATTTGATTTAATGGATTGTATAAATTAAAGAGTTATAAATATAAAGCAACATTATACAATAATTTTGATCAATTTCAGTAAGATTTAATTAAACTAAGTGCTGATATTTAATAAAAGGTTGAATTTATGATTACTATAAATTTTAAGATTAGATCAGCTAAAATAAAGGATATTCCTAAATTTCTTAAAAAAAATGCAAATTTTGTAATAGAAGGGTTAATTCCAATAAATAGATTGGATCTATTAAAAGAAGAAATTAAAATTATTAAAAATTTTAAAAAAGGAGTAAATTAAATATAAATTTAAATAAATAAAGATTGAAGACTAAATATTATTAAAAATAATAAGCCTCCAACTATAAAACTAAATATATTTATGTGAAAACTAGATATTAATGCATATTTATAATCTATATTTAAAATCTTTTTAATAAAAATACTTTCAATTAATATAACAAATAATTCTAATATAAAAATAGATATAAAAATACTAAAATAATTTGCTAAAGTAAAGGTAATAATATTTAATATTATTAAAGATATTATAATTCTTTTTCTTTTATTATCAATAAATGCATTTTTTATTTTATTCAATTTCAATAATAAAAACAACTCACAAAATGTAACTATAAATAAACCTAATAGATAATAGAGGATATTTTTTATATTTAAATCTAAATTTCTATAAGAATACTTTTTTGATTTTAATTCATTATTTTCTTCATATAATGTGTATTTTGTAATTTTATTTCCAAAAGGATTATAAGAAAAAGAATTACTTTTAATTCCCATTGTTAAAAATCTAGGTGATCCATCTTCACTAACATCTGTAGCAATTTTCTGCATATATAAATTATCATAATTTTCTTCTAAAAAAATATTAGTTTTCATATTAAATTTATTTATATCAAACTCAGACTGATTATTAGTAAATGACTGATTATTAGTAAATATATCATATTTATTTTTAGTATCTATATTACTTAAAAATTTTAATCGTAAATCGGTATAGCCAGATCCTTTTCTAGTTGTTTCACTATAGTAAGCTTGATTTTCTAAAAAATAATTTAAAGCAAAATATAATTTAATACTATTTACATCATAATTTCCTTTTTCAATTGCATATACTTCTCCTGCATCATCTAAACGGTATTTATGATTAAACGCATTTGGTATATTTAATATAAATTCGTCATTATTGTTATTTATTATTGTAACTTTTCCCATATTATTATTTGTACTAATTCTTAAAAAATAATAATTGTCATTAAATTGATCTATATTAGTAATATACCCTACATGATAATAATCTTTAATTGATTTTTTTAAAGGTGTTGTATTCCCATAAATTATTAATAGTGTTAATAAAATAATAGATAATATTAAAATAAATAGCATTAAAACAAATAAATTTTTAAAAGTCATATTTATATATAAATACTTAACTTTAAAAATATAATGTTTAATATATATTTTAGATTTTATATATTTTCTAGAAAACAGTTTGTAATAATATTAGTAATTTGTATACTAATTGGATTTTTTATAATAGCTATAATTGCTTGGCCATTTGTTTTATTTAAAAATTTATTGTATATTATACAGACATAGTATTAATTTTTCTTTCTATAATGTTTATTTTTTGTATATTTACCAGATTTAAATTTTTAGAGTATATTTTAAAAGATCTTGGATTGATTAAAGAAAAACAGTAGATATTGAAATTTCTTATTTAAAAAACAGAACATGTTGGGTAGATAACTTTATTTTTTAAAGTATAATTTGACAAAAAATTCAAATTATTAAGTTCTTCGGCCAGGTACCGAGTCTAGAAAAAGATATACACTTTTTGTAACATAATATATATTATAAATAATAATTATAAGTATTTAAGAAAAACTTAACAATCTTAGTTTTAATTATGATGAATTTACCATAATTTGAATTAAATAAAACTAAGCAATATATAAACAATAATTTTATAAATTGTTTTATATTACTATTACATATAATATATGTAAATATGATTTGAAATGAAATATAAATTAATTATAGATAAATTAAGATTATTAGATAAAAATATAATTACTAAAGAAGAATTAACTAAATATTTAAATATATTAAATATTAATTATAATTCTGCAATAAACTATTTAACAAATAATAATTATTTAATTACTATGTTTAGAGGAATCTTTTATATACTGTCAATTGAAGAAAGAGCTAAAAAAACAATTAATAAAAATATATTTGAATTATTAACAAAATCATTAGAACTAAAAAAAATAGATAAATGGTATTTTGCTTTAGATACTTCTTTAAAAATAAACAATATTAAACATGAATATGATAATATAATCTACATTATCAATAATAAACTATATAGAAATAAAATACTAAAAATAAATGGATATAATATTAAAATTATTAAATTAAAAGATAATTTATTTAATTTTGGAATAAATAAAAATAAATATTTAAAATATTCAGATATAGAAAAAACAGTTATAGATATTATATATTTAGATAAATATAATAGTATAAATGATAAAAATATATTAAATAAAATAAATGATTTATTGTCATTATGTAATAAAGACAAATTAATTAAATACTCTAAAAAATATAATAAAACAACTAATAAATTTATAAAAGAAAACATATGATTAAAAAAGAAGTAATTGATTATATATCAAATAAATTAAATATTAAAAATAAAGAATTAATAGAAAAAGACTTATTACTACATTTAGTGTTAGTTAAACTAATGAAAAATAAATATTTTAAAGATAATTTTGTTTTTAAAGGTGGAACATGTTTAACTAAATGTTACTTAGGTTATTATAGATTTTCTGAAGACTTAGATTTCACCTATATTAATCAAGATTATTTTAATAATAAGTCAGAAAAAAGAATTAGAAAAGATTTATCTTTAATAATAAATGATATTATAGCATTATTAGTAAAAATAACTAATAATTTAAACCTAGAATTTAGTGAAGATAAAACAAATACTAATAATTATGATTTTGGAGCAAATAATAAGTTTACTACTTTTAAGATATGGTATAAATCACTAACTACAAATAGAAAAGGTTTTATTAAAATACAAATAAATTTTGTAGAACTATTTAAATATCCTTTAAAAAGAAGAAATAGTATTAATTTATTAGAGAATATAAATAAAAAAGAATTCTTATTTTTATTTGAAAATATGAATGAATTATTAGAATATCCTAAAATTAAAGTATATGATATTAAAGAAATATTAATTGAAAAAAATAGAGCAATATTAACTAGAAAAGCATTAAAAGCTAGAGATTTTATAGATATTTATTTGATACTAGAACATTTAAATAAAAATATTAAATTATTTAAAAATAATATTGTTGAAAAAACAAAATTTATGTTAGATAAATATATTAAATATAATGAAAACTTAGAAGTTAGAAGAAAATTAGGTTTTGAATATACTATTGGGGATGAAGAAAGATTATTATTAAAACCAATTAATAAGAAATTTGGTAAATTTACCAAAGATTTAAATATATTTTTTGAAAGTATAATTAAATCATTTTAATGTTAAATTACTTAGACATAACTATTACTTTTCTAAATAATTATTTAATTAACTTTATTTTAGATATAATAGCTTGGCCAATTATTACTTATGTAAATATTAGTTATGGTTATCAGATTATGTTATTTATAATAACTACAAGTATTATTGGATATTTTGCATATAGATATCCTGGATATAAAATTAGAATAGATTATAGTAAATTTCAGTGAATATTGGACATTTTTATTAAAAAACACTTTTTTGTTAAAAAACAAAGTATCTTGGACAGATAGTTTTATTTTATAAAGTATAATTTAACAACAAATTAAAATTATTAAGTTCTTTGGCCATCTACACCTACATAACTAATATATATTTTATATACCTAAAATATGTATGGAATATAAAGATAGAAAAATTAATGGAATGCCAATTAGAGAATATAAAAGACAATGGGAGAAGAAAAATAAAGTTAAAAGAAGAAAGCAATCTAGAGATCAAGGAAGAATAAAAAAAAGAAGATTAGTAGAATATCTTGGTGGCAAATGTATGAAATGCAGTTATAATAAATGTTTAGGAATTTTAGAATTTCATCACATTAAAGAAAAAAGTTTTAAAATGAATGAAAAAATAGGAAATCGATGTAGTCTAGAATCTCTAAAAAAAGAAGCAGATAAATGTATGTTACTTTGCCCAAATTGCCACAGAGAATTACACCATAATGAATACTTAAAAAAATACCCATTACCTAAAGAAATGATCAAATAATATAATTATGTAGACGTAACATTATGAATAAATCTTATGATAATAGAATTTATCAGAAATTTAAAAAAAAGATTTCATACAATAAACAAAAATTTTCTAGACTCAAATCCAACCACACAATTAAATTCTACATAACACAAACACATTTTAAGACAATTCCAAAAGTAATGAAAAACAAAACTAACAAAAATAATTATGTAGCAACTTACTTTCCGATGTGTCAAAAAACCTGTTGCCACACAATTCCACTTAATCATCATTTAGCCGAACTTTCAAGAGTGAAAAATTCCGTGTAAAATCAATGTTTATGGGAGTTGCCATCTATTGATCAATTACCCTACCCCTTTTGACCTATAAAATTAACTAAAAATTTAGAGAGAAATCTAAAAATCTAAAAAAGACAACTATTTATTTAAAACTACTGAAAATATTTTTTAGAAAATATATTTGAGCAAAATAATAGATCAAAAAATAATGATAAATAAAATCAAAACAAAAATTTACAATATAAAAAAATTATTTTAAAAAAGTATGTCCAACAAATACTGTAAAATGATCTGAAAAAAAATCTTTATAAAATATTAAAAAAGAAAAATAAGAAAAATAAAAAATAATTAAAAAATACAAACTCTAATTACAGATGCGAAACATATACATAACAAAAAGTTAATTAAAGATAATGCACATACATTATTATAAATATAATTTTTTTTAAATCTTGAAAATTTATTAATAAATCACAACATTCATCTAAAACAATTTACTGAAAACCAGAATTTACAGACAAATCATAATATTCATCTAAGGTAATCCATTCCTTATCAAGATTATAAACATAAGTGCAAACACCAGCTACACAAAAATTTAACTTGAATTTTTTATAATCACCTAAATAACTAAAGTCTAAACTTACAATTTCGCCATTGGCAAAAATTGTTTCACTTTTGTAATTGATATTTCTAAAATTTTTATTTAGATCTAATAAATTTTTAGTAACATCTAACATATAAGCCTCTTCAAAAAAACCTTCTTCAGAATCATCATTAAGAGAGATAAAAATTTTATTATTTAATTTAAAAAATTCATCTTTACTTATTTCTGAAACAAACTCATTATTTACATCAAAATCATAAATATCATAACCTTCCTTTAATGAAAAGTTAGTATCATTATAAACATCATACACCAAATCTGAAAAGTCTTTATTCAATCCTGGACCATACGAATTTGCTATTAATATGGATAAAAAAGAAATTAAAATAGCTTCCTCATTATATTCACCCACATTATAGTTATAATAAGTGTAATGTACATTATAATCAAAAGACTCTAAAGAAGAATCAACAGCATTTATTTCTATAAATGTTTTAAAATTATTAATAATATCGTCTGATTCCAAAACAGAGAATTCGACTGCATATCTATCCTTTAGTTCAAAATCAGAATAGTAATTAATATCATTTTCAAAATTAGAAACTGCATCATTATTAACATCATCTTGAACATTAGCATCTAAAGATAAGTTTAAATCTCCACTTACAATTACTTTTTGATCATCAACAATATTTTGATCAACTTTGTTTTTAGAAAATATAAACAATAAAATTATAATTAAAATAACAATTCCTATTATAATAATTATTAAAAATGATTTTGATTTTTTTGGATCAAGATTTGATTTAATATATTCTTCTTGTACATCTTTTTCATTAAAATTGTTTAAATTATTAATTTGTTGATTAGAATTGTCCTTAAAATCATTATTTGTTTCTAAGTTAATAGTTGCTTGTTGATCAGATCTTTGCTGATCAACAGATCTCTGTTGATCAGCTTTTAGTCTATCAGAAACACTAAATGAATTATTGTCAACACTATTATTATTTTTTATAGAATCTAAAATATTATTTTCTTCCATTATAATTTATCCTAAATTACAAAAATATAAATTATATAATACATAGACAAGTTTATGAACTTTCGTTTTTAATTTTTAAATATTTTTTAAATTACACTCAGAAATATCTATAAAAAATTATGTCCAACAAATAATGTAAATTACAATAATCTATAAATAGACACTTTTAAAAATATTAAATTTAATTTTAAAATACATTCTACATTTAATACTAACTTTTCAGAAAAGTTTCTGTCCAACAAATAATGTAAATAACAATACTCTATTACTCAGTCACTTATTCAGAAAAACATACTAAAAATCACTATAGTAAATAACAAATATATGTTAAATTATAAACAACTGATTCTGTTTAAGATTTATTTAACCGACCTATCACTTTTCAACTAAAGCAAGCAACACAAAATACTTACCTAAAATCTAAATAAACACAATAAATACAAAATTATAGATGACAAACAAATGATTTGCAAATCATATATATTTAAATACCTTCTCTTCCAATAATTATATGTAAAGAAATTAAAAATTTAAAAAAAGGAGATGGATAAACATGGCATGTAAACTTATAGAAAATAAAAATTGGTTAATTTTATTACTATCTGTTATTATAATAATGTTACTGATTATAGTAATTGGAAAAGTGAGTAAAAAAGAAGATACCAATATTACAGCAAACATAATTCTTCCAAATAATAATTTACAAGATGTAAATCTAGAACTTCCACAAAATAAACTAATTGATGATGATGCAATTAAAGGAGATCCTGATGCCCCAATAACAATCATAGAGTTTAGTGATTATGAGTGCTCCTTTTGTCAGAGATTCTATTACGAAACACTACCTCAAATACAATCTGAATACATAGACAAGGGGTTAGTAAAATTAGTGTACAGAGACTTCCCAATCAGTAATCATAAATATGCTCAAGTTTCAGCAGAAGCAGCTGAATGTGCAGGAGAACAAGGAAAATATTATGAGATGCACAACTTACTATTTGAGAAAGGTGTTAGTGGTGGAACAACAAGTTATAAAAGATTTGCAAAAGACATAGGCCTAAACACTGAACAATTTAATAGTTGTTTAGACAATAGGGATCAAAAAGCAGAAGTTCTTAATGATTTTAAAGTTGGTCAAACAGAAGGTGTTACAGGCACTCCAGCTTTTGTAATTAACGGAGAATTAATAATTGGAGCTCAACCTTTTGAAGTATTTAAAGAAGTAATTGATAGACAACTTGCTCAAATACAATAGAGGCCTTTTAAAATAAATTGTTTTTTAGATTAAATTATATTAAAGAATTCAAAAATTTATTCATTAATAATTTTTTCTAAAAATTCAATTCTTTTTTTATGTTTTTGAATTTTACAACCACCTCTATTATAAACAAGTTTGTATAATTTTAATAGTTGTTCTATTTTAATTAAATTTAATTTCCGATCATTTACAATTAGCACATCAACCATTTTAGATTTATTTTTTAAAACCTCAAAAGAAATAGGATCTTTGGCTTTAGGCACTCCCATAAACTCAATTTCACAACCATCTATGTCAAAAACTAAACGATACTTTTCTTCTAAAATAATTTTGTTACCAAGAAATAGAAATTTAATTTTCTTGAGATCTTTAAAAAATACTGTAATATCTATATCCTTTGTAGATGTTATCAAATTTCTTAAAAATAAAGAAGACCCTCCACTTATAAAATAATCAATTTTGTTTTTGTCTAATACCTTACAAATTTTAATTATTGTTTCAATCATCTTATAATTTAAGAACAATCATTTTTTATTTATTAATTTTTGTTTTTATGTTTTTGTATTAAGTTTATTTTAAGTTTACTGTTTTTAATTTAATTTAATTTACTTCTTTTTAGTTGCTTTAAGTATCTTTTCTGCAATCTCTTTTGTCATAGGTCCCCTGTCTTTATTACTATTTTTAACTCTCTTTGCTGTTTGTAAAACTCTGTTTTTTACTTTCTTTTTAATTGATGCTTTTCTCATTTTACCTCACTCCCCTAAAAGGTTATAGTTGGTTTTTACTATACATAATTACTATGAAGAATTTATAAATATTCCTACAAATCAAAAAATAATCTTTAAACACAAATTTTCAAGAAAATATTTCCAAGAAAACAATTTTACAAATATAAGTACATTTAAATACTTTTTTTAACTTAATATAGTTATAATTTACTAAAATTAAAATTAAAAAATAAAAAAAACTGAGAAGAAAAGCATGAATGAAGGAATTAGATTGTTTATAGGAGCACTACTGTTCTACATTATCTACAGAACTCTTGCAGGAATAACAGACATAATAGCATATCCAATCTATATACTTATCCTAACATTTGTAATTTATATGTTTATACCTGACATGGCAAATGATTCAAACGCCATCAAGTCAAATAAAAATCAGATCGGTCTAATTTCAATAATTGTAATTGCATTTATTTTATTAGTTTCTAAATTCATTGTTAATGGTGTTACATTCTTAATAATAATTATAATCTTTGCACTACTGATTAAAAATAGAAAAATCTTTCAATCATTTCCTGCAGGATTATTACTTTCATCTCCTCTCTACTTCATTAATCCAATTTACTTCATTTTTGCTTTTGTAGGTTTTTTATCCTTTTGGATTTCTAACAAACTAACAAACTAAATAAAGAACCATATTATTTTTTTCTAAAATTAAAAATAAAAAAAACAATAACTTAAAAATATTGAAATTATTTATTTATAAGTATTCTTTGAAAAGCAACCCTTGTCTTAAATTCACCCAAATTATTTTTATTTTCTAAAATAAATTGTTTTAAATTTATAAAATTATTTTTAGACACATTAAGATCTTGTCTACAAACTTTACTTATAAAAAAAACATCAATTGCTTTTTGGTATTGCTTAAATATCCTTTGATCAGAAATATTATTTTTTAAAAAAGAATTTAATTGTTTACTAAATATTTCTTGATATTCTTGTAGATGATGGTTTTTACAACCATTAGGTTTTAATCTTTCTTTTCTAAGTTTAGATAACTTTTTTAAATTTTTATTTACTTTCATATTCTATCATATAAATTTTATTTATCCTTTCAAGATAAAATATTAACCTATTAGCCTTTAAATTTCTTTTGTTTAAAAAAATCACCCTTTTTAAAGGTTTTTAATATTAATATTATCATTGTTCTTAAAAAAAATAAAAAAATAGAAGGGGGTTTAAAACATGAGTAACACTTTAGTTGAAGTAGGGAATGCAACAATAAATCCACTTACACACATTTGGCATAACTTAGTAATCTATTTACCAGGTCTGATTGGTGCAATAATTGTTGTGGTAATTGGATTTTTAATTGGTTTACTATTTGGGCACATTATTAAAAATTTACTAGTTAGATGGAAGCTAGACAATTGGGTTAAGAAAAATGATTTTTCACATATCCTATTAAATATAAAATTATCAAATTTAATTGGTCAATTAATTAAGTGGGGAATATTCATTGCTTTTTTAGCACCAGCAGCAGCATTAATTAGATTGCCTGAGCTTTCATCACTAATTACTAAGTTTGCACTATGGGTACCAAGTGTAATCTTTGCAATAATAATTACAGTTTTTGGTTTAATCTTAGCAAAGATGGTTTCAAGAAATATTCATGTGTCAAAAGATCACAAAGTTTCAAAAGTAGTTTCAGATATAATCCAAGTAACAATAATTGTTCTGATTCTAGATGTTGCTTTAAAACAAATTGGTGTACAGATAGGGTTTATAGAAACAATAATTCTAATTATTGTTGGAGGAATTGTTTTAGCACTAGCAATAGCAATTGGAATTGGATTTAGTGGTTCAGTTAGAGAATACTCTAAGCAGATTTTAGAACTTGTGGCACCTAAAAAAGTTAAGAAAAAATAACTTTTTTCTTTCTTTTTTCTTATTTCTTATAGTTTAGTTTTTAAATCAAATCAAATATACTTTAAAATTATTTAACTTTAAAAAAAATCTTTTTCTTAAAAATGAGTTACCTGAAAAATAATTTTAATTATTAAAAAATTGATTGCCTTTAAAAATTAAATTAAAAAACATTAGAAAAAAAAGATATAAAAAAATGTTAGAGAAAGAAAAAACTATTTTCTTTTCTTAACAAGATTCTTTTTCTTTCCAAAATTATATGAAACCATAATCACTAAAAATAAAATCACAATTCCCACAATTATTGGAACCAAATTACTACTATTTTTTGAAACCTCTTTTGCAACATCAACAGTTATAGATTTGTTATCTAACAAGACTGAGTCTCCATCAATTGATCTAATTTCTAAATCAAGTATATATTTTTTAAAAGCTGCAGTCTTGTCTACCTCAAAGACAATTATGGCTTCTCCAGTCTCTCCAACCTTCAAGTTCCCAACCACATCTGATTTTTCTATAAATTCAAAAGGTTGTGTTGAATCTTTAAAGATCCTTAAAGACACACTATCAGCATCTTTACTTCCAACATTTTTAATTTTAATTTTCAAACTAACTTTGTCTCCAGCATTAACCTCTACATCCCCTATCAAATCAACACTTAAAATCTCAAATTTTGGTTTTTTCTTAATAGGTATATCTAAAAACAAAGTTTTTGTTTTGTATTCATTTTTAGAATCATTTTCTTCTTTATAACTGATATTAACTTTTGCAACATGCTCTCCTGAAGGTACCTCATCACCAATATCCAAATAGATTTTTGCAATCTTTGTTGAACCTCCTGAAATCAGACCCAAATTTGCTCTCTCTGAATAAGCATAAGTTGAAGTAAATCCTTTTGGTAACTCCATCTCAAAAATTACATTTTCTGCATTTCCATTTCCAATATTTGTAATCTCAATTGATAGTTCAGCTTCATCAACATCACTTAAAAGTTTGCTTGGAGAGGTAATTAAGGTTCCTAAAATAAAATTAGGTTTTACCTTTTCTCCAACTCTAATATCAAATTTTTTAACACCCCAAACTCCAGTATCATTAAATGTATATTTTAAGTTTAGTTCATAATCTCCTTTAATAGCATCATCATCAACTAACAACTTATAATATAAAGTATAATATCCAACATTTCCAGATTGACCTTTCCAAGTTCCAAAATTCCTTATAGCATCATCTGAGGAATCAAAAGAAAACGGATATTTTGTTTCTAATTTAAATTGTAAATTTGAAACATCCATATTTCCTGTTTTTTCAATTTTAAACCTAAGTTCTAGGTAATCTCCTGGTTGTGCAGGATCAGGATCTTGGTTAAGAAGTATTGCATCTATCTTAACAGTATCTCCTATATTAGCATAAACACTATTAGTAAAAAGACTAATAACTAACAAAAATAACACAGATAACAATAACATTTTTTTTCTCATAAAATACTCACCTTTATTTTAATTTTTATTTAACATTTCCTGTTTAAACATTTATTTTAATTTTTATTTAACATTTGCTGTTTAAACATTTATTTTAATTTTTATTTAACATTTGCTGTTTAAACATTTATTTTAATTTTTATTTAACATTCTCTTCAAAAATATTCACTTTAATTTTTTGTCCAACAATTCCTGTCTTAAAACTAATTTCTTTTTAATATTTATAAACCCATTTTCAAAAATAACTAACATTGCAGGAACAGCAGTAATTGCAGCCAAAAAACAAGCAGTTACTCCATAGCTCATCATTGATCCTAAATCCTTAACCATAGACAACTCCCCCATACTCATTGCCTTAAATCCAATCAATGCAGCAATTGTAGTTGTTGCCATTGGTATAAATACATTAATTAAAGTCACATACATTGCCTTTTCAGGAACATTCTCCTTTAATTCAGACCTAAACCTCATAACTATCTGTATCCCAAAATCAATTCCAATTCCCATAATCATGGAAACTACTCCTGAAGTAATTGAAGACACCCCCATCTTAATAAGCCCCAAATACCCAAAAGTCCAAACAACCCCAATTATAATTGTTGTCAAAGGAATAACTCCAAACCTAATTGATGCAAAGATATCCCACACCTTTACAAGCTTTTTATCTTTTTTATTTCTAAAGGCAGAAACAACCTCCCCAAACACAAATATAAAAAGTAAAATAATAACAATCCCATACACAGAAAACATACTTGTCTTTTGCATATCAGGACCAATCTCTTCTAACATTATAGGATGACTTGCAACAGCCCCTGCAACATTTGAAGTTATCCCAACAGGTCTATCAATACCATTAATAACACTCTCTAGATCATCTACAAGTTGTTTAGCATCATCATCTGTAAAATTATCAGTCAATGACATACTAATTATTGACATCGTATAATCAGAGCTGATGTATGAAGAAAACATTTGCTTATTTTCAAAAATAATTTTATTAATTTCCAATTGTGTTTTTGGTAAAATATTATTATTTAAGGTTCTAAGAACTGTGGCAGAACTATTTACAGATTCAATATACTCAAGACCATCAATATACTTTGATAAAATATCTTCATATCTAATAACTCTAGAATCTCTAACATCTGTAACTTCATTTGAATTAAGATATTCTCTGTCCACCTGAATTGCAATCATAATACTTGAATGACTACCAAAGGTGTCCTCTAAAATATTATATGCTTTAACAACATCATAAGTATCAGGAACCATGTCAGAGGTGTCTGCTGAAATATAATCTATCTTTTGTAAAAAATAAAATGATCCAACAATTAAAATTAAAACAATTAATAGAACTAAAAAAGGTCTATGAGAGACAAAATTTGAATATTTTTCTAAAGGTTTTTTTAAAAAATTCATTTTTTCAACCTCCCATTCTTAATTGTGATGTTACCATAAAGGGAGTGCATTTTTCTTGCAAAAATAATTCCTAAATCTTCAAATATTATAATAATTGCAGGAGCTATAAATATTGAGATAAACAAACTAAACCCAATTCCAATTGCAAGAGATTTTCCTAAGTCTTGTAACATTGGCATAACTGATAAAGTCAAAGCTAAAAACCCTACAATTGTGGTTAACCCAGACCCTAAAATCGCAGACCCAATGGCAGGCACAGCTATTTTTAAGGCTTCTAGTTGTGTTTTTCCTTTATCTCTCTCTTCCTTGTACCTTGTGTTTAAAAATACTCCATACTCCACACCCAGTCCCAAAATCATTGCTCCAATTCCAACAGTTGCAACTGAGAGTTTTAAATTTAGCCACCCCATTGTTCCAATTGTCCAAATTACTCCTAAAAAGATTGGGGAGAAGACAACAATTCCTTTGATTATGGAAAATTCAGTAATAAATAATAATAGCAAAATAATGATTGCTGCCAAAATCAAAGTCTTAATAGCATCCCTTCCTAAAATGTCTAAAACAGTTACACCCACAGGTGCAGAACCAGTAACCATATACTCAATCCCTGATGGTTTTTGTATATTTTCTAACTTGTCAGATATCATATTGGTCAAAGCAATTGTTTTGTCTTGATTTCCTGAAAGATCAGCTGTTAAATATAATACAGTTGTTGTGTAGTCTTTAGAAAAGAATTGATTAAGTGCTGGCATCATGTCAATTGCAGATTTGACTTCATCTACAGAGTTAAGATTAAAAGAACCTAAGTAAGTTGCTGCTGAAAAAACAGTGTCAACAGATGCTTCCTTTCTGTATTCTGTTTCTAATGTTTTTAAATAGTTTATAATTTCTGGGTTTCTAATATCATTATATTCTGATTTGTAATCAGAGGTTTTATCAAACCTAAATAAAACTACAACAATATCATTTCCCCCAAAATTAGAGGTAATCTTATCATTTAATTTAAAAATTTCTAAATCACTTGGACTCATTTTTGAGAAATCAGTTTCCATCTGTATATTTGTTAAACCAAAAATAAAGAAAATGCTTAAGAGTACAGTGATTATAAGAATTATATATTTATATTTACTTTGAATTACTGCTAACCTCGTAAGTAAATTTTCAATAAAACTCATAAATTATCAATTTCTTATTTAAAAATAGAATTGTTGTATTTGATTATATAATGTATATAATGCACAAAAATGTTTATAAACAGATAAGAAAAACTTTACAAAAATAAGAAAAAAAAAGAAAACGAAAATAAGATAAATTTATCTTATTTAATCAATATGGTATACAGGAGTACAGTTTGCTGTGTTTGTAAAATCAATGTTTGTTGACCCTGTACTTAAGTCTTTAAAATTTTCAATTGCAATTAAAGACATAGGATACCATTTTTTGGAATTGATATATGGAAATTCAGTGTACAGATCATAACCAACATTACAGATATAATCATTTGTTCTAATAGTCATGTTTATAAGTTCTGCATAAGAGAAACCATCTTTTTCAGGGGTGCTTGGATCATCTCCAAAGGCTACAAAAACTTGACCATTTGGTAGTCCTCTTGAAGTGTAGTGAGCCCCAGCACAAAATTGATTTCCATTATCTATAAATTTTGCAGCCATACCAACTACTTCTTGTCCACCATTTAAAGGTACTGAAGTTACCATTGCATAGATTCCTGTAATGTTGTCAGTTCCAACTAAAGGGTTTTCACACAATCCTATATCAATTGCATTGAATTTACAAACCCCATTAGTACATGTTGAGATTCCAATATATGGATCAGGGTTTTCACAAACTTCTCCTTGGTTAATTGATGTAGCCTTACAAGTAAAGGTACTTAAATCACAATATCTGTCTGCACAAAAAGTATCGTCTGCACAATCATCATCAGAATTACAGTTTCCTGATATACAATTTCCATTTTGACAGTATTTTTTTGCACCACAACTTATTCCATTTTCTAAGTTAGTTTCATAATCACAAGTGTAGTTTGTACATTTGTTTTGAGTACATGGATTACCATCATCACACTGAGAATCTACATTACACTCAGGTATGAACAAAGGTTGACACACACCAACATTACAAACTCCTTCAACACCTCCAATTGTACAACTTGTACCATTTTGTTTAAAAGTATTTATTTTATTTTCATTAAATACACAACCTTTAACACCATCACAAACAGCCGTATAATTATTGTCATTTACACACAGAGGAGATATTAGGCTTTCACAATCTGAATTATCTTGACACGAAACTACATCATATACCTTAAACATATTACTACATATTTTGTCTCCATTATAAAATGGATTAGGTTCAGGTGGTTGTTGTGAATAAGCACATTTGGATGTTCCTGAACAAGCATTAGCATTTAGTTTATGACAAGGGTCTATTGTGTTTGTTGGACAATCTTCTTTTACTTGACAACTATATTCTTCTATACTACCATTTGGATTTTTAAGTTTACTATAACTATATCCTATGTTATCTACATTCACACAGGTGTGATCAGCTCCACAATAGTTAGTTGTCCAATCTAAACCATCATCACATTGTGCATTTGTCATACAATAATTTGCAGGTTCAGCTACACAAATTCCTGATGAACAAATCTCTCCAGCCTCACAATCATCATTAGAAGCACATTCAGGTTCAGCTACACAATTCCCTGCTTGACAAACCATATTATTCCCACAACTTGTTCCATTACTTACATTTTGATATGAACATTCCCCTGAAGAACAAACATTATAAGTACAAGGGTTTAGATCATCAGGACAATCTGAAGCTACAGAACATTCTGGTTCAGCTACACAATTTCCTGCTTGACAAATCATATTAGTTCCACAAAGTGTGTTGTCAGGATACATTGTGTTTTTACATACATAATCAGTACATGTTGTATTATAACAAAGTTGTGTTTCACAATTAGATGCAGAAGTACATTCTGGCTCTATACAGTTACC
>JALNXN010000026.1 GCA_023230325.1 archaeon
AGGGAAAAGAACATTTTTAAATTACCTACTTCAGAACCCTACAATAAAGGACAGAAAGCTATATTTCTCAATAGCTCCTCCCTTCGATTCAATACTAGAACTAGCTGATAGTTCAAATTGGCTGAGCACTTCAAGTTAGAACTATTAAATCTCTAATACCCGCAATGCTTTCTCAATCATTCTTACTTTTTCTTATTTTATGCTCTTCGTGCGTGTTTTTATTATAGCAAAAAAGTGACAAAAGTGACACTTTTTTCAATAAAAAATTACATTCTGATGTAATCTTTCTAATAAAATCCCAATTCTCTCAGCCTTAATCTAGCTTGTGCATCAGAACTATTTTCCCACTTAGGAATACAAATCCATACTTCTTGTTCAATATTTGGCAATTTGATATTAGCTATTTCCATTTTCTTTAAAAATTCTTGTTCCTCGATAGAATTTGTTTGATATTCTTTATATAATCTTTCAGCTGAAAGAAAAGCACAAAAACGATGATTTCCATCCAAAACACAGTATTCGTTAAATTCATCCAAACACAGTATTGGTGATTGAGGAAATTTTCCATTTTCAAGAATATACCTAAGACAATTTAAAAATCTCTGCTTACCATTTTCAAGTAAAGCGTAATTGTTTTGTTTGCCTTCCATATACGCGTCTCTTAACCCAATCATTGTATTAAAATAACTCTGAGAATAATTAATCTCCCCAAGATTTAATGTAACTTTCTCCCATTTCGCATCATTCCAAAAAGAAAATTGCTCTCCCGAAACTTTTTTATCCCATTGATTATGTTCTGATGGTGGCCAACCCTTCTTTTTAGCGATCGGAAATATCCAAAGATTAATTACCTCTATTGGAAGATTAGGGAATTCTATCTTAATATTTTTTAAAATTATTTCGTATTTATTATTGTCCTCCATAAATTATACTATTATCCTTAAAAAATAAATTAAATTTATTCATATTTCTCTTTAAAATGACAAAACCGTTTGTGGCTTTGCAATGACAATTTCCTAATTTCTTCTTACTCCCACAAATACATTCTTTAATCTTTTTAAGGTTTAGAAAGAATCTAAATTTATTCAATGTAGTTTGATTAACTTCCTGTTCTAAAAATTGAATACACTTTTGAGACAAATTAAAATCATAATCATCCTCCTGTTTTTTTATATTATCATAATAATTCTCTAACAATCCCAAATATCCATGCGAGTAAGAACCTCGTGGCCAAGTATTACATCTATCATAAAAACTCACATCGTAAAAAAAAGGAATTACCACTTCCCCTAAAAATTCCATGAGAGAAATCTTTTCTCTTTCGTCAAAATAACCCATAAGACAAACTTTTTGACTGTTTTCGTTAAAATGTAAATCCTTACAATCTTTATTTTTTCTCTGAGATATTTCTTTAATTTTATTGCCAATTTCTCTTACATCTCTATATATATTACTAGAAGATAAATTGATTTCTATCATATATTCATCATGGATAAAATTATCAACTCCAATCCCATCAAATTTATTGTCATAAATAATATATTTCTTATTTCTTCTATCAAAAGAAGCATTAAAAGATAGTCTTCCAACTAAGACAGCACCTTTCTTTTTTAGTTTTAACTTAGGAAAATTATGTAAAAATTCTTTATCTTGTTCATTAATCGTCATAAGGGCAATATGGTTTAGATTGAATAGATGATTCGTAAATAATATTATTTTTTTTACATTCTTTTTGGAAAATTTCTTCCCACCTCTCTTCTTTTACTAATTTTAGTGTTTCCATGGAAGCACTAGATAACAATTCTTTTTGAGTGTCGCCAAATAATAAACTTAAATCGTTATTAGAATTTGCAGGATCTTCTATTGATATATTTTCTATATCATTACTTATAATCTCCCAAAAAAATTTTAACGACTCCTCTAAACTCAATTCCTTATCCCCAAGCTTAACAACTAACAATTCTAAAATAAATGTTTTAATATCAATACCAATAACATTTTTCCAGACCTTAATTAACTTTATAGTATCTATTAAGCCGCTATCTTTAATATGAGAAATGTGTACATCTAAATTAGTTTTTAATCTATTTTTCTCCCCTTCGGCTTGATATAAGAAACAATCCGTTTTTGAATCATCAACGAACCTCCCTGGAACTAAATCTATATGGAAATCGTCACCATCTTTACTTTTTAATCTTAATGCTGACTTTTTTTCTTCTATAGAATAATCTTCTCCAAAGACATCTTTTACATTATTGTAAATTTCTTCTAAATTACTGCCAGCAGAATCATCTTCAGAATCAAAATAACAAACAATGTCTAGATCGTAATTCGCCTTAATCATTGTTCCTTTTTTACAAGATCCAGCATATCTAATGGTTGGACTTTTATCAAAAGAAGCTTTTATTTTCTTTTCTATTTCCTTTTTTGTTTCTCTTATATAATTGATCTCAGAAGAATCGTTAGATAAAGACTCTTCTTCTAATACTTGTTTCAAATATTTTTCTACATCCATATTATTTTTTATTTATTGATAATGCATATTTATATTCTTTCTTTTTATAAAAATTATAGATTTCTACCTCTGGATCAGCATTTTTATTCAACGAATTACCACAAACAACTAATGTGGAAACAGGAGCAGCAGGAAATAATCTTATTTTTTCTAATTTAGAATTTTCGCTCTTAATCTTACTTATATATTCAATAAACTTACTCTTAAATAAGAGCAAATCTTTCTCTTTATTAAGAAAAGTATAAGCTGGTTTATCAATATATATTTCATAAATAGTGCAATCTCTTTTAAAAGCTTCGGGAATTAAATTATCGTCTACTAGTCCAGATAAAGATAATAATAAAACAACTTCTTTTACATTATCACCCTTAATTCTCGTCCTGAAATTATACTCTACACCCCCTCCTTCTTTTTTCCATCCCCATCCAATATCTCCATGCTTCTGGAAAACTTTTGTTTTCATTTTATTATTAAGCTTTGAGCCTAAATAAGCCAATAATGGCATTGGTCCTATGGCAAAAATTGAAGTATGGTTAATTTTATCTTTCTTCATTTCTGCATAAAAAGCGTCTATTTGTTCGTCTAAAGCTTTCATTTTATCTTCCCAATACGCTGGATCTTCTCTTCCATTCCCTCTAAACTTAATTTCAAAAGGATTTTCATCTCTCAATAAAAGATTTTCTTTAATTAAAGCCTTTCTTATTTCTTTGTTGGAAATTTCCGTAATTTCATCACTTATACTAGCGATAAATTTTAAAACTTTTGTATCTTCGCTTTTAATATTTTCTCCTAAAATTTTAATTGTTTTTTCATGCTTTTGTTTTCTGTTTTTTAAAAAATCTACATCATAAAAATCTTCCAAACACTTCTTGTCTATTTTAGTATGACAGTTGGGGCATGCTAAAAATAAATTATCAATATTATTATTCCACTTTTTCTCATTAACGAACCTTGCACCTCCATTATTAAAAGCATAAATATGGGCAAATTCCCCCCAAGTAATATTTTCTCCTGCTACAATGTCTTTTATTATTAATTCTCCGCACAGTTCGCATCGTCCACCTGCTTTTGCTAATAAAAGAGCTCTTGTGTCACATTTTACATAACGTGCTGGCTCAACTTGACTAGATTTTATTTTCTCTTGCTTCATATTTTATTTCTTAATAACATCAACAACCTTTCCACTTATTACAAAATCATCGCCTTCGTGAATAAAGATTGGTCTGAATTTCTCTGTCGACTCAGCTTCAAGCACAATCTGTTCGTTTTCTTCGTCCCTCCTATACTTTTTGATAGTTGCCATACCGTCAATAACTGCTACAACAATATCCCCGTCTCTAGGTACTCTATAACTGCTATCTATAATCACATAATCCCCATCGTCTATTGTTTTACCATTGACTCGTGCTTCATTCATCGATAAACCATCTGCAACTAATACATATAAATCTTTTTTTGTTCTAGGAAGCATGCCTGGAGAAACCTTTAGATATCCTTCTATCTTTTCGTCTGCAAAAATAGTAGCAGGACCACAATTTGCAAATCCAACTATAGGTAAAGAAAAAAATCTATTATTCTTTTCTTTTACATCTGACAATCCTTTTTTATTAAGCTTAATAATTCCTTCTTTAAGATTAACCGTCATCAAACCAGATTCATTTAATTTAATTAAATGATATTTTACGGCTTGTGGTTTATTGTCTTCTCCGATAAGTCTTGCTATTTGTCTTAAGCTCATTTTTTCAAGATCTTGCTGTTTAGCAAGATCAATTAATTGTTGTTGAATTCTATGCATAATTAAATTATATTACAAAAGTTTAGGTTTGTAAAGATTTTTGTAAAATATTTTACACTCTTGACATTAATTTCTATCCGATATATTATAAAAATAATAATTAATAAATTCAAATAATATGCCAGTTAAAAATAATTCGAAAAAAGTAACTAGTAGAAAAGTTGCTAAAAAGGCTAGCAAACTTTTAAGAAAGAAAAGTTCTAGTAAAAAGATAAAGTCTGTAGCGGCTAGTGCCCTATCTCAAACCCCCAATAAAAAGAAAAAATGAATAAAGCAAAAGCCGAATCTGTAGATATAACTTTTCACAGCAGAAACTTTAATTCAACGATTTCTTTTAAAAGAGCAATGGAAAAAGCTAAACGTAATAATTCAGAGATAGTAAGGATATATGGTAAACCGGAATTAGTAATTGATCCAGAAACATCAATTGTATACTTAAGACTTCGTTTCTCTAAAGAAATTGAAGAAAAACTTAAAAATAAAGAATTAATAATTGATAAAAACTTACCATATACGATTGATGAAGATACGAAAAATAAGATGTTGAAAGATAAAAAGAAAGCATTGAAAAATTCTACAAGAGTTTGGAGAAAATAAAAATTTAATAATAACAAGTGGTGCTTCACTGTAATAGCTACGCCCACTTCGTACTATAGGTTTAAAAACGCATTTCTGTTTTTAACTCTTTATCGCGAAGTGGGCTTTTCATTTATAAATAATAAATAAGAAATAAAAACATGATTAAAAATAACTATAAAATCGAATATAAAAAAATTAATCAACTTAAACTATCAGAATATAATCCTAGGATTCACGATAAGTCTATGATTGAACAATTAGAAAAATCTATAAAAGAATTTGGGCTAGTTGATCCAGTAATCGTAAATTCTAATCCAGAAAGATTAAATATTCTTATTGGAGGACATGCACGAGTTAAGGCATCTAGAAATATAGGAATTAAGGAAATTCCTGTTGTATATGTAAATCTTGATATAGAACAAGAAAAACTTCTTAATCTTAAACTAAATGCTATATCTGGAGAATGGGACTTCTCCGCACTAGATGAACTTTTTGAAAAAGACCTACTCTTAGACTTAGGATTTAATGAAGAAGATTTAAATATTGGTTGGGACAATATTCTTGAAAAAGAAAAAACAGACGATGAATTTAATACAGAAGAAGAATTGAAAAAGATTAAAAATCCTCAAACCAACCGCGGAGATTTAATTATCTTAGGAGCTCATAAACTATTATGCGCCGATTCAACAGACATTGATGCCGTTAAAAAACTATTTATAGAAGATAAAGCATCTATGATTTATAGTGACCCTATTTATAATATAAATCTAAATTACGATAAAGGTATCGGAGGAAAAGCAAACTATGGAGGCACAGTCAATGACAATAAACCCGTTGAAGAATACAAAGAATTTATAAAAAAGAGCATGTTAGCTGCTCTATCTATAACAAAAGAAAATTTCCATTGTTTCTACTGGTGTGATGAATCTCTAGTATGGGTATTTCAAACACTATACAATGAACTAAATATTACGAATAGAAGATTAAATATATGGGTTAAAAATGGATTTTCCCCTACCCCAAAAATTGCTTTTAATAAAAGTACTGAATTTTGTGTATATGGAACCAAAGGAAATCCTTATCTTTCCCCTTCCTTCAAAGGATTAAATGAGTTAATGAACAAAGAATTAACTAATGGGAATGCATTACTTGATGAATTATCTAACCTGTGGATTGAAAAAAGACTACCCTCAAGTGAATTAGAACATGCAACGAGTAAACCGTCATCTTTACACGAAAAAGCAATTAAAAGATGTACAAAGGTTGGAGATATTATACTAGATTCTTTCTCTGGTTCGGCAAGTACAATGATATGTGCTGAAAAATTAAAAAGAAAAGTATATTCACTAGAGATAGAACCTATCTTCTGCGATTTAGCAATAAAAAGATTTAAAAAGGTCTCAAATAAAGAAGTAAAGATAATAAAAAACTATTATGAAAAAAAATAAAATAAAACAATTTTTAAAAAGTCTAGAAAATGTTCCTATCATTCAAAAAGCTTGCAAGGAGTGTGGTATTTCTAGAAATACAATCTATAGATGGAGAGAAAATGAAGAATTTAAGCAAATGATGGACGAAGCAATAATTATTGGAAATAAAAATATAGACGATCTAACTTGTATAAAATATTTTTCTCTAATAAATAAAGAATATTGGCCAGCCATAAAATATCGTTTAATGCATTCTCTTGGTGTAAAAGAAAAATCACTACTCGAAATGCTTGATTTAGAAACAAAGAAACAAAGAGATATATTAAATAAATGGAGAGAAAATATGAAAGGAAAGAAAAAGGAGAAAGATTAACTACAAAAAGCTTAGCAGAACTATTATTCTCTGTCATAATTTAAGTATGATAGAAGAAATAAAATACTGCCTATATAGCAGAAAATCAACAGAACAAGATGAAAGACAATCTCTTTCTATTGAATCGCAAGTTAAGGAAATGCTTAAAATAGCAGAAAAAGAAAATCTCAATATTATTGATATAAAGAGAGAATCTCA
>JALNXN010000027.1 GCA_023230325.1 archaeon
ATAAAAAATCAAGTTTTTGTGGTAGAGGGACCATATGCTCCTCTATACAGTATGTTTAATGCAGCATTAAAGTCTGCATCTATAACATTACCACAACTTATGCATTCATAAAGTTCACCTTTACGGCTTTCCTTATGAACACTGCCACACGTTGAACAAGTTTGACTTGTATGATGGGTTAACTTTCAGTATCTCGAAACCTTCGTTTTCTGAAAGTTCTCCCAGTTTCACAAACGTCTTATCATACGACCAACGTTGCATCTTGTTCATCGTCTTTTTGTGTATCTTACCTGATGTATTGTGTTTAACATTTTTTAAATCTTCAATCAGTACTACATCAGGTTGTTCTGTCTTTACAAATTCTTTAACATAAAAATTGATTAAATCATTTCTTTCTATTAAAGCTACTCAAGAACGATTTTTGTGGAAGTTGGTTGTCAAGGATCATCAAGACATATGTTTGCAATAGATCTTTATAGTCAGAGTATAAAGTATCGAGCAAAACAGTTTTGTTTTGATTTGCAAATGATATGTTATGTTTAGATGTCCTTATCATCTTCCTTCAATTTTACTTATTTATATATCGAAACTTTTAATAACTGTTTATAAAAACTTAAATTAATATATTATATTTTTAAAATAATGGAGTTGATGGTTTTATATGAGTTTTAGTTATAGTTTCGACTTCACTCATAAAAATGTCACAAGATAATTCAGGTTTATCAACACAGAAATCTCCAAAATTAAAAGTTGACGGTGGTAACTTTGCAAAAATATCTTTTCGTTGTTCTTCAATCCAACGTTGTCTAATATTTGTGTCCTTTAACTTTTCAACTTTTTCTTTTAATTCTTGTTCATTACTGAAATAATACTCATCTGATTCTAATGTAATATGATTAGAATCACATTTACTATATACAAGAATAGGTGTTCTTGCAACAACTGCATCGTATGCTGTTTTTCCGATATAGCGACTTATAGATTGTCCTTTACCAATAAATACATATGCTAAATAATTGTGTAAAAAATCAAAATATTCATTAGAATCTCCTTCAATATATCCTTCTTCAATATCAATATTTGGTTTATCTGAAAGTTTACTTAAATTGTTCGTACCTTTTCCAAATATCTTTAATGGAACATTATGTTTATTTTCTTTGAATAAAGTTGAAAATGCTTTTGTTCTAGCAGTATTTACAGTGTCAAAAAATCCCAAATAACATAAACTTGGTTTAATATTATTTGATATGACTGATCCATATTCATCCTCATAACGAGATTCAAATCTTTTGAAATTTTTTCTTATTAGAAAGAAAATATCATCTGAAACATATACTGTATTATCGACAAATAATTGACGAGATGCCATTCTATATTCTTCAGGTTCTCTATCATATAATGTTTCAGCTACCCAATCACATGCATCTTTTGATCCATTTGCGAACCAATATATATTATTGTAATTCCATTCTTTCCATGACACTAAATCTTCTGCTTTAGCAACATTCACAAGATCTTTCATAAATGCATTATCAGGTTTACCTTCAGCTCTGGCAATTGCTCCAGCGTCTAAGCGTTGTTTAGACATTAATCGGTAATCTCTAACTTTTATTTCAGAATCATTAATTCTAATAAAAACCGGGATTTTCAATGTATTAGTACATGTAGAAATGATTTTATACATTAACACTATATTATCATTAAGATAACCTCCAAAGAAGTTAGAATGTCCTGGATATGTAACTATGCTACTTAGATTTTCAAGTTTATGAAAATCATGTTCTCCAAATACATTAATTATTTTATGAGGAAATGTGTATACTGAAGAAGCTTGTTTTTGAATTCGTTTTGTTACTGAAGGATTTACTGTTAGGATGTAAAAATTACAATCATTTGAATTTTTATCATATAAGTTAGATAAAAATTTTATTTCAGATTTAATTGTTCCACCACGGGTAGGATCTCCAAATATTAATACTCCAATGTTTTTCATATATTATTACTTTTATATCCATTAAGTATAGCATATATTTTAGTAATACTATACCCATATTTTTCTTTTATATCATTCAATTTCATTTTGTTTTTATTTCTCATTTCATATATTTCTTTTTGTATATTCAACGGTACTTTAATAGTATGTGAATCTTTCATTTTTTGTTTAGATTCATCAGAATGTGTTTTTCCAAAAAATGGATTTTTTTCACCTTTTACTGATTCACTAATATTTAATTTATGTTCATCTGTTAAAGAAATACCCGTTAATTTTTCTCTACTTAACCTGTATTTTTCACTATTAGATAATCCAACTGATATATTTTGTTTATGAATATCCGATAGATGTTTTCCTTTTAATGATTTACTAATATTTAAACATCTATCTTTATCATGTTTTCTACCATATAATGATTTACCAATATTTAATTTATGTTGCTCTGATAATTTTACACCAAATGGATGTCCACCATCTCCTCCACTACTTATATTATATCCAATATCTCTATTCGTCGAATTATAATATTTTATCCAAAAACGTTCTAATTCATTAAGTTTATTTCTATCATCACATTCTTCAATAATATCCTTTTTGAAATTTTCAATTCCATATTTATTATATGCTAATAACAATATTTTACCAGAACCCATATAAGTATTATTCTTATCTGGTACAACTCTTTTGCCTATATAAATTTTATTATTAATACAGTTTGTTATCTTATAAATATACATTTTTTATTTTATATATATCTACTATTTTTCTATTTCTGAATTAAAATAAAAATTTAACATGGGGAAAAAATGAAATTTAGTTTAGACTTCCGAAAATAGCTTATGTTCAATATCGCGGCGTTTAGCAAGGCCCGGGAATCTATCATTTATTCCCAATGTTTTTAATTTTTCAGTAGCAGTATCAACATCACCATGTTTAAATGTTTGCATAAAATCACTATTTCTCAATCCTTGAACACCCATATTATATGCAAGAGATACAAAAACATCAAATTGTTTTTGTGTTACATTTAGTTTAAATCCTTTAGCAGCCCATTGTTTAAACATACGTTTTACACCAGCTTCAGCTACATCAACATCTTGTTTAAATAATTTATCTGCTTCAACTTTAGTTATAGTATCTCCAACTTGATATGTTGATTTTGATTCAGGTTCTGCATGTCCATATCCAATAGTTATCATTCCATCACATATTTTATAAGCATCGGATCTGAAACTCTCATAATGTTTTATATGTTCTAATCCATCTTTTGAAATAGTAAGAGTTTGAGGGTCTTTTACATCTTTTTGTATTTCAGATATTTCATCCTTTACAATAGATTTCTCAAATGATGTAAGTGTGGTATTTGTATTTATTATACTGTCAGCTTTAGTTGCAGGATAGATTGTAAGTAATCCAATAACAAGTGCTTTAGCTGCTCTTTTTTTATTCTTAGAAAAATGCAAATCTTTTACAAGTGTTTTAAAGTTAATACTCTCTAATAATTCTTGTTCATTTTGTTCATTTATGAACGAATTGTAGTCTACAATATACATAATTTCTAAAAAGTTTTATAATTTTGTGAAAATATCATACTCAGTATTACGACGTGGTTTAAGTCCAGAAAATTTTGGATTTGTTCCAACAGTTTTTAATTTTTCAGCTGCATCATTCATATCTCCTTTTTTTACAGCTTGTATAAAATCACTGGTTCGTAATCCTTGTATTCCCATGTTAAAAGCAAGTGATACTAAAACATCATATTGATTTTGTGTGATATTCATTTTAATTCCTTTTGCTTTCCACTCTTTGAATATTCTTCTAACACCCTTTGCAGCTATATTTACATCTTTTATAAATAACTTATTTGCATCTGCTTTTGACATTTTATCTCCAACTTGATATGTTGAAGTTTTTTCAGGCTCAGCATGTCCATATCCGATTGTTATCTTTCCATCTCCTAAATTATATGCTGTTTCTTTATATGTTTCATATTTTCTAATATGATCCCAACCATTCTGTGACATTCTAAGAGTTGTAGGATCTTTAATTTCATCTTTAACTTCTTCTAATACATCTTCAATTATAACTTTTTCTGTAGGAGTAATAGTTTTATCGTTTGTTATAATAGCATTAACTTTACTAATAGAATATATAGATAATAATCCTATTGCAAGCATTTTTGCAATCTTCTTCTTATTTTTTGCAGCATGTAATTCTTGCAATAATTCTCTAAAATTTATGCTTTCTAATAATTCTTCATCGCGAAGTTGTTGTTCATTTATGAATGAATCGTAATTTAAAATAAATCCCATTAATTATTCATTGTTTTCATTTCAGTTTCTACAGAATCGCCTGATGTAATTCCCAATACATTAGTTGCAGTAGTATAATCTTTTCCATCGGGAATCATATTCTTAACAATTTTCATCACAGCTTTTTTACCTTTAATAAATGATTTATTTGATATTATTGCCATGACACTATTTTTCTGTAAATCATCTACATTATTTGTTCCAACTAATGCTTTAAGCATCTCTGGACTTGTTGTACCTGTTATCTGAAACAATCCAGCACCTCCTGATAAATCTGCAAGTTTAGTGAGTGAAATACTAAAATCCTTAGATTCATCTCCATCAACACCCATTTTTACAAAAAATGTACTCTCATTCTTAACTGACTTGGGATCTAAAACTGTTAAACTTTTAGTTCCTTGAGTGTTTAACACATTTTGCAAAGCTTTATTTAATAATTCAGAATTTTGAAAAAGTCCTGCAATATGTTTCATAAATTTTCCAAACAAGTCTCCTAAAAAACCTTCATTTAATAAATCATCTTTAAATTCATAATATGTTTTCATAATTTAAAATCCTTTTTTTTAATTTTGCCATTGATCGTCTTGAGCCGCCAATATTTTTATATCTTCTTTAGTTGTTAAAAACTGTGTTTGATTTACTTGACTTTCACTTTCTAAAAGCCGCAAATCTTTAAAATTCTTTATCGTTATAGTGTTATTTTGCATTTTTAAAATCTGAAGATCCTTTAAGTTCATCTTTAATATTACTCCATAATGTTTTAAACGTTAGAGGTTCTTCAATACTCATTGAAATTAAATCAACAACATGATTCAATGTACGATCATCCATTTTACCCTCTTTATCTGAGAATAAATAAATATAGAATAAACATTGAGCTACTGTTTGATTTGCTCTATGTATGCTTTTCTTTTCAGAATAATGTGTTATGTAATAAGGAACTATATAACCAGCAACTTTGATAAAATTGTCTGCCAATTTTTTAGTTTCCTCTTCATCAATAAGATCAATTTTAAATTTATCATTTACAGCTGGTAAATAAGAATATTTTTTACGATTCTCTTCAGATTCATTATTAAATTTTTCAATATTCTCATCCATTGATTGCATAATCAATTCAAAATTATCCTTATTATTGAAATATTTACGAGATGCATCTTTTATCGCAACTTCTTTTTCTTTTGTATCTGGATATTCTTTCTTAGTTTCTACTGGAATAGACTCTGGTTTTTTATCTAATATTTCTTCAGCATGTTCAGGTGCAATTTCTTCTGAATAATCTTCAGATTCTAATTTTTCAACATTATGAAATAATTCCTTTGAAATATCTTCAAATGGTTTATCAGAACCAACTAATAATTTTTGTAATTCACGAAGAATTTCAATAGGAGCTACTTTTTGTTTGTGTCTATTAGTTTTTTCATCTACCTTTCTAATCAAATCCCCACATTTCATTGCAGTATTTTTCAATGTCTTTTCATCAAGAGTTACTTTATCACTCTTCTCTGCTCGTGTATTAACATATGAAATTACAACTCCAATAAATCTTGCACGTTGATCTCTATCTAATAATTTTCTAAAATATCCGTCTGCTTGTATATCTTGGTTTAATTGATCAGATAATTTTCTAAAATCCGGAAGATTTTGTTTAAGTTTATCTTCATTTGCTTTTAATTTAGCATCAATGTTTTTTTCTTCTTTTTCATATTTACTTTTAATTTCATCGGCTTCATCTTCATCAAATACACCTGCAAATTCAGTTAACATTGCTTTTTTAACTTTCAATTTTTTCTGATTTATAAGTATACGCACAAGTTCTCTATAATCTTGATCATCTGAAGCAATAATATCCATTCGTTCTTCAATATCATTAGACATACGACTATAATATCCAGTACGTATTTTAGATCTAATATCTTTTCGATCTTTTTCTTTACCGAATTCAGCACGTGTTTCCTGCATCAATTCATCTTCATATTGATCAGCCAATTTATGTAATTTTCTAGCAGTAGGAGAAAAATTACGTTTTAACCAACCCCAAATTGATCCCCAAAAACCCTCATCAAGACGACCAGTTTCATCCATCCATTTATATATAGATGCTGCAACTTCATCATCATTAATGTCTATTAATTCAGATTCAATCAAATATTTATATTTTTTAAATTCTTCAATTTTCATAATTTAAAATCCTTTTTTTAATTTTGCCATTGATCGTCTTGAGCCGCCAATGTTTGTGTCTAAAATATAGCTATCAAGAATCGACCAACTGACTTTATGTTCAACACCCAACTTCTTGAGTTTTTCTTGCATCTCTGGTTCTTTATAATTATCTTTAGTGAACCCGATAGAATATAAAGGAAGCAATTCTTTATTATCATTTAGCTCTTTCTCAC
>JALNXN010000011.1 GCA_023230325.1 archaeon
GTCTAAAGATTCTTTTGTGAAAGTCTTTCCCCAAGTTAAGACTACTGCAATTAACACCACAGCAACAACAACTAAAAGGATAGTTGCAATTAATGGGGAGATTGATTTTTTCTTAAAAATGTTTTTGTTTTTATTTCTGTTCATAAATTTTCACCTTTTATAAATATTATATATCTACTATTAGTTAATCAAAATATTTTTAAAGACTTGGGATTAAAAGCTTTTTAAAAAAATCTGCAATTTATAAAATAATATTTACATACATTATATATAAATATTATAAATATTTACAAGTTAACATTTTGTTTACTTCTTTGATCTCTACAGATCTAAGGTTGTATAAAGACAAAAAAGTTAACCAATTATCATCCAATACAAAAATGTCATGTATTGTTAAACTTTTAGATTCATAGTTATTATTGTAAAATGCTTTCACATTTAACAGTTGTGTGACATGTTTTTAACATGTTGCACAATTTATAAAATTAGAAATATACTTTATATACAATAAAAAATTAAAAAAAAATTAAAAGGAACTAAAATTTATGGCAATTAAATGTGACAACTGTAAAAAGAATGCAATAATCTATTTAGCATATGGAAAACATAACTTTTGTAAAGATCACTTTAATTATTTTTTTGAAAAAAGATTTAAAAAGACAATAAGACAATTTAAGTTGATTGAAAATAAAGATCTCTTAGGTGTGGCTACTTCTGGGGGAAAAGATTCTATGGTTCTTCTTTATCTTGTAAATAAAATCTTTAAAAGTAAAAGACTTAACTTTTGTGCAATCTTTGTAGATGAAGGGACTCCTGATTACTCAAATAAAACTAAAGAAGTTGTTGTTAACTTTTGTAAGGAAAACCAAATAAAGTTGCTGGAAAGTTCCCATGAAAATGAGTTTGGAAAGTCAACTGCAGATGTTGCAAAAGAATATAATAAAAAAGAAGGTTCTGTCTGCACCTACTGTGGGGTTATGAGAAGACAAACAATTAATAAGTTAGCAAACATAAAAGGAGTTACAAAAGTTGCAACTGGACATAATCTTGATGATGAATGTCAAACAATTTTAATGAACCTTATGGATAACGACCTTACAAGATTTTTTAGAACAGGACCAAAAGTAGGAATAATTAGGATGAAAGAAACAAAGCCAAGAATCAAGCCTTTCTACCTAACTCCTGAAAAAGAAATTGCTGCCTATGCTCTTTACAATAACATCCCCTTCCATCATTGTAATTGTCCTTTCTTTAGAGGAGCTAAAAGAAATCAATTTAGAAATTTCTTAAATGAGACAGAGGTTATTCACCCTGGCTCTAAATTTTCATTAGTTAAAAGTTTTTTAAGTATTAAAGACTTGGTTAAGACTAAAGAAATCCTTTCAAAAATTAAAACAAAAGAAATTAGAAAATGTAAAATCTGCGGAACAGAAACAAGCTCTCAAATCTGTAAGGCTTGTGAACTTTTAAAAGTTTGATGTTTAAAAAAATACTTTTTATTAAAGAAGCTTAATCTTAAAAAGAAATAAACTACCATATATAAAACTTATCTTATATATTATTTTTAAATAAGAAAAAACAAAAAAACATATGAACACTACTCAAAAGATTAAAAAACTAAGAAAAGAAACAAGTTCTAAAATTAAAGAAAATATTGTCAACTATAAATATATTCTTAACCAAATCAAACAAATTGTTGACTTTCAAGATGCACTCATTAACCCTCTGTTTGTTCAAAAGAAAATTCTTTTAAAGATTCTAAAAAGAAATAAAAATACAGAGTATGGTGTAAAATATAATTTTAAACATGTCAACTCAATTGAAAAATTCCAAAAATATGTACCGATCATAAAATTTTCAGACATTGACCAAGAAATTGAAAGATTAAAAAATGGAGAACAAAATATCCTTACAAAAGATAAAGTTGTCTACTTTGCCTCAACTTCAGGAACAACAAATAAAATTAAATTAATTCCAATTACAAAACAAAGAATTAAAAATTATAATAAAGAATTTGCATTATGGGCAATCTATGTTCTAAAAGATTATGTGTCAGTTGCTTCAGGAAAAACCCTTTACTTTGCAGGACCATATTTTGAAGGTAAGACAAAAGGTAAAACTCCATATGGAAGTATCTCAGGATACCTTGCCTACAAGTCTCCTTGGTGGGTAAAATCAAAAATTGCAACAAATGTAAAAATATTTAATGAATTTAATTTTAATAAGAAAATAAAAAAAATGGCAATCTCAGCACTTCAAGAAAATATTACACAAGTAGCTTTTACTGCACCAATTGAAGCTATTCTATTCTTTGACTATATCAAAGAACATAAAGATACCTTAATTAAAATAATTAAAAGAAAAAATCCAAAAAGAGCAGAATACTTAAAATCTTTAAAAGACTTTAAACCAATTGACATTTGGCCAAACATAGGTCTTGTTAGTTGCTTTAAATCAAAAACAAACGAAATGTATATTAACACCTTACTTTCAAAAATCGGAAAGAAAATAGAAGTCAGAGACCCAGGAATTAATGCCTCAGAAGGAAGACTCTCAATTGGAATTGGAAAGGATAAGGTTTCAGGAGTCTTACCACTTAACACTACCTTTTTTGAATTTATAGATGTGGATAAAGATAAAAAAGAAATAGTTACAATTGAAAAGCTTAAACTTAATAGAAAATATAGGGTGCTAATGACTACTCAAGAAGGACTCTACAGGTATGATATTGGAGATGTTATTAAAGTTACAGGGTTTATGAAAAAAGTTCCATTAATTAAATTCTACAATAGAGATAATTTCTTGAATATTGCAGGAGAACTTGCACCTGAAACTGAGCTTGTAAAGGTTATGGAAAAAACAATTAAAGACTTAAATTTAAAAATTAAACACTACACAATAATACCATACCTAAAAGACCTTTCAAAAAAACCAAGATATGAAATTCTTTTAGATCTTGAAGAAAAAGTTAGCTTAGAAAAAATTAAAGACTTTCAAACAAAGATTGATCAAAATCTTCAAAAAAATATAAATGATTATATGCAGATGAGAAACGAGTTTGGGAGAATGGATTACCCAGTAATCTCTGTTCTTAAAAAAGGAAGTTATGATGCATTTAATAAAAAAAGAGTTGTTGGTTCAGGAAACCCTAAACCAATCAACATAAACAAAGAATCAAAATTTAGAGACAATTTTGAGATAGAAAAAACAATTGATTAAAAACAGGAGTGTGAAAATATGAGTCCACCTTTTAGACCATTAAGAATAATTAAAAAACCAGGAAACAAAAAACAAAAAGCAAAAGAAAAAAGACAAGAAGAAATACATAGACTTAACAAATCTAAAAAATAAATTATGGAATACGAAAAATATTTTTCTAAAAATTATTATCAAGCAAGACAAAAGTTTAGAAAACTTTCTCTTAAAAATAATCTGAAACTAGAAAGTAAAAAGATAATTGATGATCTAACAATTGACTTTGCATTTTTAGAAACACAAAAAAAAGAAAAACTATTAATTCTAGTTTCTGGAACTCACGGGGTAGAGGGCTTTACTGGTTCAGCTGTACAACTGCTCTTTTTAAAAAAAATATTTCCAAAAATAAAAGAACACACCTCAATTGCTCTTGTCCATTCCCTAAACCCTTATGGCATGAGACACCTAAGAAGATATAATCACAACAATGTTGACCTAAATAGAAATTATATAAATAATTTTGAAAACATAGACTTAGATAAAAGAACAATAAGCGATATTGAAAAACATAGACATATGATGTCTCCCCAAAGACCTGCAAAATCCTACTTTACAGAACAACTTTTACATTATTATTATATTTTTAAAACAATAATTAAAATTGGAACCTCAAGAGTTATTAGAGCAACATCAAAAGGACAAAACATCTACCCTAACACAGTTGCTTATTGTGGTGCAAAAAAGGAAGAAGAAACCAAATACCTTGAATCAATTATTAAAAAGATAACCAAAGACTATAAAGAGGTAATCTTTATAGATCTACACACAGGCACAGCAAAAAGAAACACCCTTAACATCTATACAAGAAATAAAGAATATAAAAGAAAACTAAAAAAAGTAAATAAAAATACCTACCTAAAAGACACAAAAACAAAAAGAGGCATGGATTACATAGGAGGAAATGACAAACTATTCCTTGAAAACTCAAAAGCAGAAAAAAGTGTAGAGCTTACCCTTGAATTTGGTCCCTTCTCAAGAATCAATAGCTTATTTTCCATAGAGCACACCTCCTTTTTAATAACCTACGAGAACATGATAACTTTCTTTGGTCCTAAAGAAAAACTAAAAAAAGCAAGGCAGAAACTAAAAGAGAGATTTTCTCCAAACAGAAAGGACTATAAAAAATTTGTAATTAAAAAAAGTGCTTTCTTTTTTGAAAAGTTATTTAAATATTTTTAATTTTTAATTTGATTTCTAAAATATTATTTCTAAAAGTTGTTTCTAAGCTATTTTTAAGAACAAAAACATCTAAAAGTATTTCTTTATAAAATTGATAATCATAACTTTTAATAACTAACTTTCTTTGTTCTTCTAGAACATCAAACCTAAGTTCATTTAGATTAAAGGGGGTGTAGAGTGTTAAATAAAGATTGTCTTTGTCAACAATAATGTTTTCTAAGTCTTCATAAGAGTCTATATGATTTTCATTTTCAACAAATTGTATATTTACACTTAGTGGTTTATCTAAGTTTATCTTCTTAGACATAATTTCTGAGAATATCTTCTTAATAATTAAATCTAAATTCTTTAAATCTATCTTTTCATCTTTCTTGTTCATTAAACCACCCTATTTTCTTTTGATTTAATTCTTTAAAAATGTTATCTACAGTCTTCCATTTGGTTCTTGTAAAGCTTGGAACCTTTTTATTTTCTAAAATATAATTTTTAAGATAAGTTATGGTTTTTGGATCTGAAGAGTACCCTGACAGATCACTTCCACCTAAAAGTTCAGACAACAACCTATCTCTTGTTACCTTTGCTAAGATTGATGCACAACCTGCACAAAGGTAGTTTAGGTCTGCCTTATGTTCAGAGATGATCTCTATTTTTTTATTTGTAAATTTGTTTAGATTGTTTTTTTCAAGAAGACTTATGTTATTAACAATTCTTGTTTTATATTTACTAACAGTAGTGTCAGGACAATCAAGAACAACTTTTAAAGTTTCTTTTTTTAAAGAAAGTATTAACTCTGCTGTCTTTTGAGCCTCAATTTCATTTAGTGAAAAATTATTCATCAAAACATTAAGTTCCTCTGCAGGAATTGCAATTATCTTATACTCTATGGCTTCTTTTTTAATAATTTCAAATAATTTTTCTCTTTTTGGTTTATTTACAAGTTTTGAATCTGTAACACCGATCTTTTTAAAAAAATCTTCTTTTTCTTTTGAAATTGTACAAATTGCAAGAACCATTGGACCAAGAACACAACCTCTTCCTGCTTCGTCAACTCCAGATAAATTGTTTGTTAGCATATAGTATATATGTAGAGAAAAGTATATATTGCTATCAATTTAGAACGAAATTAAATTTTTTGTAACTTAAATGTTTATACAACACAATTGAAAAATTTTTTAAAAAAACTAGTCAAAATTATTATAACTTAAATTTTTTCACTTTTTTTAATCTAACTCTTACTAAAAGCATTGTTATTTTTACAACATAAGTTTTTCTCTAAAGCCAATTTCCACTTATTTACTAAACTTATAAAAAATGCATGAGCTTTTTAATAATAAACCTCATAAGTAATCCAAAAGATTCTATAAATTACCTTTAAAAAGTAATTGTTACTTATTTACTTATATAAAAGGTTAATTTTTATAAAAAAATAATTAAATTAAAGGTGAATTAATATGCAAGGAACAATTGTAAGTTATAGAAGAGGAGTTAAGACTCAACATACAAATCAATTTATTTTAAAAGTAGATGATGAAAAATACAATAGTAAGGAAAGTGCAAATGCTCTTTTAGGAAAGACTGTTATCTACAAGACCACAAAGAAAGAAATAAAAGGTAAGATTACAGCACCTCACGGAAATAAAGGAACAGTAAGAGTAATTTTTGAAAGAGGAATGCCTGGTGACATCTTAACACAAAAGGTAGATATTAAATAATTCTTTTTATTTTAAACATCTTCAAATTTAGATAATTTTACAAAAGAATCTTTTTTCTTTTCTTCTTTTTTAATTTCTTTTTGCTTGTCAACAACTTCTTTTTTATCAACAACTTTTTCTTTATTATTAATTTTAGTTTGTCTTTTATCTTCTTGTAACTTAGAAACACTTTTCTCTTTAATTATAGATAAGGATCTGTTGTCTTTAACAAGATCTTTATTTACAACTAAAAGTTCATTTTTATTTTCTAATGTTTGCCTGTCTTCTTTTTTATATTGACCAAATTTTAAATTAGTTTCTTCTTTTTCAAAGTCTTCTTGATCTTTTTTAACTTTAATTTTATTTTCAATTTCTTCTTTTAAGAGTTTTGCTTTTTCTTCCTGAAGCTTAATATCTTCTCTTACAGGTTCTGATTTCTCTTTTTGGTCAATGTCTTCTTGATTAATCTCAATTGGCTTTTCTTCTCTTACAGGTTTTTGCTTTCCCCTAAAAGATAACCCTTCCTCTTCTTTAACATCATCATAAATGCTTGTGTTAGCCACAGGTATGTTCTCTGTACCAACTCTGAATCTATTTGGTGAAAAGAACCTAAGGATTAAATATTTAATTATAAAATAAAGAACTACACCAATTATTAAAAACTCAATAACTGCACTTGCTATATAGCTTGTAAGATTAAATAAATTAGATTTAAATATTATTGAAAAAACCCCATAAACAAAAGCTATTATTAAAGGAAGTGCTATTTCTAGAAAGTTCTTCTTTTTCATAAAATTATACCTTTTTATAAATCTTATTAGATATTATATCTATATTGATAGGAAATAATTTAAAAGCTTTATTACTCTTAGGAAAAACAGATAAACATGAACAGAAAAGAAATAATAGAAATTACAAAACAAAAACTTAAAGAAAAATTAAATAATGCTGATCAAAAGATTATTAATTTGGCTCAAATTATTGAAAAGGTCCCTAATAACATTAATGAACTGTATGAACAACTAAGAGTTATTACTGACCAAGAATACCCAACCCTAGACCAATCTCTAACAATCAAAGAGTATGTTTTGTTTTATTTGTTAGAAGAGAAGAATGAAAAAAATATTAAAAACTTAAACATCTCTGAAAAGAATATTAAAGAGATTATAAAAATTAAAAATTCTAATGTTTCAATTGACTTAAACAAAGACATCAAAGAGATTACCTTAAATCTTGCAAAAGACATCCTTAACCTAATAGAGACTAAAGAAAAAATGGAATTTGAAATTGATAAACTATTAAAAGAAAATTATGTAAATGCCTATCATGTGGCAACCCCTAAGATCCTTTGTAAGATGCTTGAGATTGCTGGGTCTTCTAAAAGACTTTCAAGATTTCCAGCTTCAACCATCCAGTTACTTGGTTCTGAGAAAAACTTTTTTAAAGCTTTAAAATTTAATAAAAATACTCCAAAGTATGGAGTTATCTTTAACCACCCATTAGTGATCTCTTTACCTTTTAAAAATAAAGCAAAATTTTCAAGAACACTTGCTGCAAAGATAGCAATTGCAATCAAAGCTGACATTACAAATAATAAAATTTATGAAGAGTTAGATAAAACAATTAAAATTAAACACAGTAAACTAAAATAAAAATTAAGTGATTAAGATGAATAAAAATCTAATAATTAAAGACAAACTAATATTTACAAAAGATCTTAACAGCAAAAAAAACAGAGAATGGAATCCCTTTCATTCAAAAGTTGCAGCAGGGATTAGGAAAGGAATTATTCCAAACATCAATCAAGATTCTAAAATTCTTTATCTTGGAGCAGCAGAAGGTTACACTGTTTCCTTTATCTCCGACTTAGTTGAGAATGGAGTTGTTTATGGAATAGACATATCTCCCTACAGCATGCAGAAATTAGTTTTACTTTCAGAAGAGAGAGAAAATATTATTCCTATCTTAGAAGATTGTAACCTAGTTGATGAATATAAAGACCTTATTAAAACTAAAGTTGACCTAATAATACAGGATGTTTCTCAGAAAAACCAAATTGAAATTCTTAAAAAGAATGCTAAACTTTTTCTTAAAGAGAAAGGAGAAATTATTCTAAGTTTAAAGTTATCTGCAATCTCTCAAAAGAAAATTAACATAATTGACAGAGAATTAAAAGATCTAGAAACTGATTTTAGAATCATTAGAAAAGTAAGGTTAGAGCCTTTTGAAAAAAAACATATCCTTGTCTTTGCTCAAAAAAAATAAATTAATAATTATTTTCTATTTCTTAAATAATTTTCAATAGAGCGGTCATATGTTCTTTCTTTTTCCTTTGAGAAATAACAACCAGGAAGCTCTCCTCTTTCTCTATGGTGTTTCACACACTCACAACAAAGTCCTTTTCTTGAACAATCGTAAGTGCAATTACAAGATTTTAAATTCTCTTCTCTTTTACATTCCATCTTTTTATCTCTCACAAAAATCATTAGTGTCTTTTATTTTTTACTTTTTTTAAACAAATCTTTTTTAATCCATTTCTAAAATTGCTGCTCTTGCTGCTGAAAGTCTTGCAACTGGTACTCTATAGGGTGAACAACTAACATAGTCAATACCAATCTTGTGGAAAAATAAAATTGATTCAGGATCTGCTGCATGTTCCCCACAAACCCCAAGTTTTAAATTCTTATTTTTATTTATAGCTTTTTTAATTCCCAACTGCATTAGCTGTCCAACACCTTCTTTGTCAATTGATGTGAAAGGATCTTTTTTATAAACTCCAAGTCTAATATAGTCTTTTAGAAACATATTAGAGTCATCCCTTGATAACCCCAAAGTCATCTGAGTTAGATCATTTGTTCCAAATGAAAAAAAATCAACATGCTTTGCTAACTTTTCAGAAATCAAAGCTGCTCTTGGAATCTCAATCATTGCTCCAATTTTATATTTTATTGTGGTTTTTTTCTCTAAAAATATTTGATTGATTGTTTCAATAATCATTTTCTTTAAAAGTTCTACCTCCTTTACATCTCCAACCAACGGAACCACAATCTCAGGAACTGTTTTTAATTTAAATTTTTTGTTTACAAAAATTGCTGCCTCGACTATTGCTCTTGTTTGCATAATTGTAATCTCAGGGTAAGTTACTAACAATCTACAACCTCTAAAACCAAGCATCGGATTTGTCTCTTTTAAATTTTTTATTTTTTCATTTATTTTTAAGGCAGAAATTTTTAGAGTCTTTGCTAAATCAACTATATCTTTTTTATTTTTAGGCAAAAGTTCATGTAAAGGAAAGTCTAGTAACCTAATTGTAGTTGGTTTATTTTTCATAACTTTAAAAAGTTTAACAAAATCTTTTCTTTGCATTGGTAATAGTTCATCTAAAGCTTTTTGTCTTCCTTCTAAACTTTCAGAAAGAACCATCTCTCTAACACTCTTAATCTTGTTCTCTTCAAAAAACATATGCTCTGTTCTACATAGCCCAATTCCTTCTACACTAAAGGTTAACCCAATTTCAGCTTCTTTTAAATTATCTGCGTTCACTCTAATTTCTAATTTTTTATATTTATCTAAAAGATCCATTAATTTTTCAAAGTCTTTAGACAAGATAGGGTTAACAAGAGGTATCTTTCCAGCATAAACATTTCCAGTTGTTCCATCAATTGTAAGATTATCTCCTTCTTTAAAAGTTTTGTTTTTTATAATAACTTTTTTTAAGTTTTCAAGAATCTGCAAATCAGAGACACTAGAAACACATACCTTGCCCATAGCTCTAGTAACAACTGCTGCATGACTTGTAAGTCCACCTCTTTTGGTTAAGATCCCTTGACAAGCATTTATTCCTTTTATGTCTTCAGGGCTAGTTTCTGTTCTTATTAAGATTACTTTCTTACCTTTCTTGTTCTCCTCATAAGCTCTTTTAGCACTAAAAACAATTTGTCCAGTTACGGCTCCTGGGGAGGCAGGAAGTCCTTTTGTTAAGATTAAGGAATTGTTTAAAGATTTTGGATCTAAAGATTTATGAAGTAACTTCTCTAATGACTCAGGATCAATTCTTAAAATTGCTTCCTTTTGAGTAATCAACTTTTCATCAAGCATATCCATTGCAATCTTAACTGCTGCTTTTGGGGTTCTTTTTCCATTTCTTGTTTGAAGAATAAACAACTTTTTATTTTCAATTGTAAACTCGATATCTTGCATATCCTTAAAATGTTTTTCTAAGGTTTTTGAAATTTTTAATAATTGTAAATATTGATCTTTCATTTTCCTTTTTAAAATTGAGATAGGTTGTGGAGTTCTTACACCTGAAACAATATCTTCCCCTTGTGCATTTATTAAATATTCTCCATAAAACTTATTTTCACCAGTTGCTGGGTTTCTAGAAAAACAAACTCCAGTTCCTGAATCTGAATTTAAGTTTCCAAAAACCATTGCTTGAACATTTACTGCTGTTAATAGTTTGTTTTCAATATTATTCTGTAATCTATATTCGATTGCTCTTTTGTTGTTCCAGGATTTAAAAATTGAATTAATTGCTAATTTCAATTGGATTGTTGGGTCTTGTGGAAAATCCTTTTTAGTTTCTTTTTTGATTATTTTTTTATAAGTTGTTATTATTTCTTTTAGATCTTCTAGTTTTAGTTCTGTATCTTCTTCTATTTTCTTTTTACTTTTAAGATTATCAATAACTTTTTTAAAGGTTCTTGAAGAAACACCCAAAACCACTTCTCCAAACATCTGTATAAATCTTCTGTAAGAATCATATGCAAATCTTTGGTTTTCTGCTTTTTTAGAAAGACCAATAACAGTTTTATCATTTAACCCTAAATTTAAAATTGTGTCCATCATCCCAGGCATAGAAACTGTTGCTCCACTTCTTACAGAAAGTAAAAGTGGATTTGAAGAATTTGCAAAAAAGGAATTTGTTTCTTTTTCAATTTTTTTTAAATTGTTTAAAATTTGTTTCTCTAAGTCTTTAGAGCAGGTAAAATTATTTTCAAGAAAGTAAGAGCAAGCTTGTGTTGTTATTGTAAAAGCAGGAGAAACTGGAATATTTAATTTTTTCATTTCCCCTAAGTTTGCACCTTTTGAGCCTAGAAGATGTTTTAGGTCTTTATTTGCTTCTGTGTAAAAGTAAACATATTTTTTAGGCATAACTTTTCTTCTCTTTTTTTCTTTTCTTCTTTTTTAATTTCTTATCTTTTTTATTTTTTTCTTTTCTTTTACAAATTACTTTTTAATAACAACATCTAAGATAACAACATCTTCAACTGGCCAATCTTGATGATATTTAAATTTGGTTGTAGTCTTTACATCTTCAATATCTTTAACAACTTCCATTCCTGAAAGTACTTTTCCAAAAACTGCATAACCTGGGTTTACTTCACTTGAATAATCTAAGAAAAAATTATCAACTGTGTTTATGAAAAATTGAGAGGTTGCAGAGTTAGGATCATTTGTTCTTGCCATAGCTAAGGTTCCTGTAAGATTACTTAGGTTTGTGTCTTTTGTTGTCTCTAAAGAAATTGGAGAGAATGTGTCTTTTTGTTCCCCATTTTCTAAAAAGCCACCACCTTGAACCATAAAGCCTTTCATCACTCTATGAAAGACTGTGTTTTTATAAAAGCCACCTTCTACATATTGTAAAAAATTAGAAACTGTTTTTGGAGCTTTATCTTTAAATAATTCAACTTCAATGTTTCCTTTTGAAGTTTTAATAATCACTATTGGGTTCATGTCATTTCCTTCCTTTTTAAATATATTTAAATTAAAAATTAAATTTAATATTAAAAGTACTAAAATAATCAATAATACAATTAAAGTTATTTTTTTAAAATTCATATCTTTTTCCCTCTTTTAATGTTTAAAAGTATAATTTATTCTTTATAAAAGTTCTTTTCTAAATATATATTATAATTCAAAATATTTAAAAGTAAATAAGTTCTAAGCTATATACATATGTGCGAAGATAAATTAAAAATTAAAGTGTTTATTATTATTTTAATAGTAATTATAATAATAAGTTTAATATTTATAATAACTACAAATTCTAAAAATAAGAGCATCTACTTAACAATTGATGATTGCCCATCCCCTGACTTTAAAGAAAAAGTAAAGTACTTGATCGACAATGATATTAAAGCAACCTTCTTCTGTGTGGGAAGTGCCATGAGCAACTATAAAGAAGACCTTAGCTTTGCAGTTTCAAATGGATATGATATTGAAAACCATTCATTTTCTCACCCCTACTTTTCAAAAATTAGCTTAGAAGAAATTAAAGATGAAATTTATAAAACTGACAAGATAATTACAGACATCTATAAAGACGCAAACATAGAAAGAACACATAAGTTTTTTAGAGAGCCCTATGGTGACAAGATGTACTTCCAGTTTAAGAAAAGAAAAGAAGTTAATAATTATCTTAAAAGCTTAGGGTACACAAAACCAAAAACTAAAACCTTTACTTTTGTAGATTTATTTTACCCTAAAGATGTTGGTGTCTTTTGGACAGCAAATATTAAAGAATATGATTTTTCAGAGAAAAAAACTTTAAACAGACTTGAAAAGATATTAAATAAAAACAAAAACCAAATAATTCTTGTCCATGATCACAAAAGAACAACAGAAGTCTTCTATAAGATAATTAACAAACTTTTAGAAAGTAAAATTGAAATTAAAAGTTTATAAACATGAAATGAAACACATATGTTTTTAATAAGTTCTAAAATTTATATATTAATGACAAAAGACATTTACTCAGGAAAAATAATTTCAAAGAAAAAAAACAATGTTCATTTTCTATTAAAAATAGATAAAAGTTTAGAATATTTACCAGGACAATTCATTAGTATTTTTAAAAAAGAAAATGACCAACTTCTAAGAGCAAAACCATATACTCTTGCTAGCTTAGATCAAAGGTATGTAGAGCTATACATTGGGATTGTAGAAAACGGAGAATTTTCAAATTACTTAGATCAATTACAAATTAATGACGACATTTACTTTAAAGGACCAGTTGGAATACCAATTGAAAAAAAGATAACTTCAAATAACTTAATTATAATTACACTTGGTTGTGGGATTGCTACCTACAGGGCATTTATTCATCATAATGTATCTAAATATAATATTTCTTTATTTTTTATAAACAAAAAAAAAGATGTTTTCTTTATTGAGGAGTTTGAAGAGCTGTCTAAGAGAAATAAAAACTTTAGGTACACAGAGATTGTTGGAAAAGAAAGACAAGACTTTAATCTTGAAAAGGAAATAAGAGAAAATGTTACTTACTTACTGTCAGGTCCGCCAAAAGCAACTGAGTTTTATTCTCAACTCTTAAAGAAGAATAATGTTAATGAACAAAACATCATTATTAATTAATTACAAAAAAAGGAGATGTGAAAAACATGATCGAAATAAATTTCAAAGCACCCTCTTTTACAGAAGAAGCATATGTAGATGGAGAGATTAAACAAATCTCTTTAAATGGCTACCAAGGAAAATGGGTAATATTATTTTTCTATCCAGCAGATTTTACTTTTGTTTGTCCAACAGAACTTTCTGAACTTGCAAGACATTATGAGGAATTTAAAAAGGAGGGTGCAGAAATAATATCTGTAAGCACAGACACAGCCCACTCTCATAAAGCATGGCACAACACCTCAGAGATAATAAAACAAATTAAATTTCCAATGCTTGCAGACCCAGCACAAAGAGTTTCAAGAGACTATGAAACATTAATTGAAGATGAGGGGCTATCTTTGAGAGCTACTTTTCTAATAGATCCTGATGGTGTTGTTAAAGCCTTTGAGTTTCATAATAACGACATAGGTAGAAGTGTTCACGAACTTTTAAGAAAGTTACAAGCAGCTAAATTTACAAGAGAACATAAGGGAGAAGTTTGCCCAATGAACTGGCATCCAGGAGAAAAATCTATAAAATTGTAAATTAGTTTTAGATCTGGAAAGAACTTAAATTTCTTTCCTTTTCTTTTTTTTACTTTTCTCTTTTCTACTTTTTTCTTTTTATTCTCTTTCTAATAATTAAAAGGTAACTTCAAAATATTTAGTTTAATTAAAAGCACAATTAATAAAGTATAAGCAATTGAAATAATTATATTAATTATTAGATCCTTTTTAGTTAACTTGGAGTTGTTTTTTGAAACTATTTTTTTAACACCATAATGCATCATCAACATTCCAACAATATTTGTTATCCAATAAAAGATAATCATACTTTCTAAGAAAACTCCTTTAATTAAAAAAGAAAAAAGATATGCAAAACCATAAGCTAAAGGAATATTTACAAGCATATCATTCCAAAAGGACAAAGGTGATAACACATAACCAACAGCAGTAATCAAGCCACCTTTGAAATATTTTTTTAAATGCTTCATCTTAAATATCCTTTTTAAACATAAATTCTATACTATCTTTTTTAATTAACCATCTTAAGAATATTTTACACAACGAGCTTGCCCACCAGCTGTTTTTGGATATTGCCAATATCTAGGAGGAATGTTACTCATATAATATAAATATCCATCAGTAGCATTAGCTTGATTTCTTGCCCAAATATGGTTATAAGCATAAGATTGCCACACATCTTCATATGTTCCAAAATCAATATTATTTCTTTGGTCAGACATTATTTGCAATTCATTTGATGTTGGCAAATACCAATCACTATAACCATAAGCTACTAAATTACTACAATAATTAACAGCATCAATCCATATCATGGCATTTGAGGAAATTGGATGAATATATAATTTCCCACTATAGTAGGGGATATTTGGTAATTCCAAAATTACATAGTCTACACTAACAACATCACTTTCCAGATAACCTTCTTTATAAGATATTGCCTTTAAAGTTAAACTTTCTTCAACATTTATTGGAGAATTATATAATGTTTTTGTACTATCAGGAGTAGATCCATCTAAAGTATAATAAATGTCCACATCTTCAATGTTACTATCAATACTTACATTTATAGGATTACTAAATTCGCCTGATTCTTCAGAAAAAGATAAATTAGGAAGTGTAGGGGGAATATATTTATTTATTGGTATATTATCTAAATAAATTATTTCTCCTTTAGTAGTATACAATTTTAAATCAACTTTACTTTTATTACTATTAGATGGAAGATTAATTCCTTCAAACTTAATAATTCCCTCTTTTAAAATTACATTCTCATCAAAATAAATAATTTCATCTAATTCATAAACAGAATAACCAATAACTGTAAATGTCTTATTTCTGTATTCTCCAGGAGGTCTATAATTTATAAATAAATTTTGACCAACAACATCAGGTTTAGTAATATAAAAACTAACATCACTAACTGTAAAAACATCAGCCTTACTTTCATTTGTAGAATCTACACCTTTATGTGTAAAAGCTTTACCCCAAACTAAAACAATTAAAATTAATGCCACTAACACAACAACTAAAAGAATAGTTGCAATTAATGGAGAAATAAATCTTTTAGAGACAAAATTTAAATATTTTTTTTTAATTTTATTTTTTAATTTTTTAATTTTCTTAATCATAATTATCGCATAAAGTTCATCTATAAATCTTTAAACACTTTTTTACCCTTATAAAGGTCAACAAGAACATTTGACAAGTCCTTTATCAAGATCCTTTTCTGCTCAAAAGAGTCTCTGTCTCTTATGGTTACACTCTTGTCCTCTAGAGAGTCATGATCAATTGTTAAACAATAATTACAACCAATCTCATCTAGACGAGCATACCTCTTTCCAATTGACCCTTTCTCGTCAAAGTAAATGTCAAAAAGGTAAGTGGTGGTGTCCAACAAATCATGTAAAACTTCTTTTGACAATTCTAACAAACCATCCTTTTTAACCAATGGCAAAATTGCACAAAAGTATGGGGAAATTTTTGGCTTTAATTTTAAAATATTTCTTAACTCTTCCTTCTCCTCTTTACCCTCAAAAGAATTTTCTAAAAGAACATAAAACAATCTATCAAGTCCAATTGAAGAAACTTCTAAGACATGTGGAGAAATTACTTTCCCATCCTCTTTTACTGTCAAGTCCTTTTTAGAACCTAAAGAATGGCTTTTAAGATCATGATCAGTTCTGTAATTAAAAGAGAATAACTCAATCCAGCCTAAAGAAGATTTCACCTCAAGATCAAAAGTTTGTTTTGAATAGAAGGCTCTGTCATCTTCAGGCACTTCTCTAAACCTTATGTCTTGGTGTTTAAATCCAATGTCATCTAAAAACTTTTGTTTTAAATATAAATAATATGTTAATAATTTTCCTACACAGATCTTTTGCTCAGTGATCTCTTTTACAGAATAATCTTTCTCTTCACTATCCTTTAATAACCTAAATCTGATCTTATAATCTTTTTGCTTCTCTAGATCACAATCATCAATCTTGTCAACATCAAAAAACATCTCAGTCTCCAATTGTTCAAACTCCCTACACCTAATAAGTCCGTTTCTTGGTGATATCTCATTTCTATAAACCTTTCCATGTTGGGATATTGTTAAAGGCAACCCATCTCTTCCAGTCTTGTAGATTCTTAAAAAATCTAAAAATATAGATTGGCAAGATTCTCCTCTCAGATAACCTTTGTTACCCTCTTCTACCCCAACATTAATATTTGACATTAAGTTAAATCTTTTAATATTTATTAACTCTCCACCTGCTTCAGACTTAATTAAATTATCATCAATTATCTTTTGATAGTCAGAAATTGAAAGTCCTTCAGGTATCTCTTTGTTTAGTTTATCAGACAAATATTTATCTAACTTGTAGGTTTGCCCAGTCTTTGAGCAAGTAGCAATTGGATCATCAAAATTTTTTAAATGTCCAGAAGCTTGAAAAACAGATTCAGGTAAAATTATTGATCCTGATATTTCTAAAAAATTATTTTTTTTAACAAATTCATTTCTCCAAAATTTAATTAAATTTAATCTAATTCTGTTTCCAATTGGTCCATACTCATAAAATCCAGCAAAAGACTTAGGATATATTTCTGCTGATGGAAAGTATAATGATTTTGTAGATACCATTTCATTAAATCTGTCTATTCTTCTTTTTTCTTTATCATTCATATTTATCACTTATAAACCCATATATTATAAAAATCGTTTATTATAAATATATATTGGTTCAATTAATTATTTATATACTAAACTAAAAAACACAATTTTTTGTAAAGTGCAGGGGTTCCCGAGTGGTCAAAGGGGCACGGCTTAGGACCGTGTGCTTAGTGCTTCGCAGGTTCGAACCCTGCCCCTTGCATTTTTTAAAGAATTTTTACTTTCTAATAAAAAAGGTTTTTGAGAAAACAGAATATGATTACTACTTTTGAATATAAGGAAAACAATTATGATGTTGTTTTCTTTATAGAGCTAATTATTAAAAAATTAAAAAATTATAAAGTTAATACCTTTAACCTTGGTGTAAGCTACCCTAACTCCATAGATGAAGATCAAAAGCTAATTTTAAAGAAAGACTTTCAATTTCCTTTAACTAAAAAACTAGAAGAGAAATTGAATGCTAAAAGAAGAGATGAGTTTGGAGATGTAGATATTGTTATTGATTATAATTATCATAAAATAACATACCACATACACCCAATCTTTCTTTATGGAACATATAATAAATATTCAAGAGACTTACCTCAAACAAAACATTATTGTTTTAAGTGTAAAGGTAGAGGTTGTATAAATTGTAACCACACAGGTAGACTATCTCCAACAAGTGTTGAAGAAAAACTACAAGAGGTTATTTTTAAAGAACTTAATATTAAAGAAATTGCATTCCATGGAGCAGGAAGAGAAGATAAAGATGTGTTGATGCTTGGAAATGGAAGAGAATTTATAGTTGAACTAAAAGAACCTTTTAAAAGAGAGGTTGAAAAAGAAAAGTTAAAGGTCTTAGAAGAAATTATAAACAAAGATAAAGATATTAAAGTTAGTAACCTAAGATTAGCAGAAGTTAGTGAAGTTAAAAAGATAAAAGAAACAAATCATTTTAAATTGTATAAGGCAACTGTTGTTTGTGAGGGGAAGATAACAAAAGAAAGGTTATCTAAAATTAAATTAAACAAAGAAATTCAGATTTTACAAAAAACACCAACAAGAGTAAAGAAGAGAAGAGCAAATCTTATAAGAGAAAGGCTTTGTGAGATTCTAAATATTGAACCACTAACAGAAAATAGCTTTTCTATAGAGATAAAGGCTGAAGCTGGACTTTACATAAAGGAGTTTATCTCAGGAGATAAAAATCTTACAAAACCAAACATCTCAGAAATTATTGGAACTTCTTGTGGGTGTGAAAAGTTAGATGTAATTTGGATATACAGAGAATGAGAATATGAAAGAAATTCAAGAAAAAATAAGAGTATTTTGTGAAAAAAATAATTTGAAAAACAGTATAGAAATAGGAATGCTAGACATTACTTCTGAAATAGGAGAGCTTTCTAAAGAAGTTATTAAGGGAACTAATTATGGTGTAAAAGATTTCTCTAAAACAGAAAATACAGACATGGAATTTGGAGATGTATTATTTTCATTAATAGTTCTTGCAAACAAACTTGATGTGGATTTAAATAAATCCTTAGATATGGCTTTAGAGAAATATAAAAAAAGAATAGAAAAAGGAAACATGGGGTCAAAATAGAATTATTTTAAGACAGTTCCTGTCTCTAGATACCAAAGGTAAAGATCTAGTTCTGAAAGACTAAGGTTAACTTCTTTTGCAATCCCTTCTAAGATTCTTTCAATTTCTAAATATGTTAATCTGTCTAAAGTTTTTGGTTTTTCTTTCAAGTAACCTTCTTTTATTAGTAGGTCAATTATGTGAAAGTCAATGATTGCATATTTTGCATAACCAATGTTTCTTAAAAAATGAGAAGACTCTTTATAAGAAAGTCCTTTTATGTTTTCTGCAAAAAAATCTCTTAGATCATTTTTGTCTCTAAAAGCTTCTAAAATTGCTTTTAGCTTATATAGAAATTGTCTATTGTAAACTATATATTCTGCTCTAAGATTTGGATATCTATACCCTAGTTCTTTTAGTTTGCTTGATAATTGGTTTAAGGATAAACTAATAAACCCTAAACCTATCTTTTTTTGAATCTCAATTGCTTTTGCTGCATTATAATTTGCAGTCAGAACACAAAAGGAGAGTTCAAGAAATAGGTTGTTGTTTGTTCTTTTAAAGTTTATAAATTCTTTAACTCTATTGTTTATAACTCCACTAATGTTTTCTTTTTTTAATTTATTTATTTTAAAAATTAAAGTACTCATAGTTTGTCCTTTTCTTTAAAATTTTAAACTGTTTGTTTCCAAACTCCATGTTGATTACATCTTGCTCTTACAGCTATCTTTTTTCCAGTAAAGACTTTAAATAATGCTTCTGGTTTATCCCAATGGTTTAGACTTTTTGTATATAAGGAACCATCAACACTAATCTCTATCCATTGAATATAATGTTCTGGGGTCATTGGGTGTGGGACTTCTCCAATTCTTACAAATATTTCTTTTTGCCCTCTAATATCAATTATTGGTAGGTGCTTTGCTTCATCTCCTTTTGGATTAATAGCATTTGAGGTGTTTACTATTTCCATTGGTTGGGAACAACAAACAAGCGTTCCTCCTCCAACTTCCTTAATAGCAACAACATTCCCACACACTAAGCATTTATATTTCTCATCAACCTTCATAAAAAAAACCATCCTTTCTTTTTTTTACTTCACATTAATAATTTTCATTTTCAAGTTCAAAATAATTTTTACTATGTCCACAAGATGGGCATTCAACAGGTGGTTTATAACCTTCCTCCATATACCCACATTTTCTACATATCCAATAATATTTTTTTTCCTTTTTAAAAACACTATTATTTTTTACATTTTCATAAAGTTTAGTGTATCTTTGTTCATGGTGTTTTTCTGAAATTGCAATTGCTTTTAGTCTTTTAGAAATATCAAATAATCCTTCACTTTCTGCAACATCTGCAAATTTTGGGTACATCTCTGTGTTTTCATATTTTTCACCATTGATTGCTGATTCTAGATTTTCTAAAGTGTTTCCATAAACTGTATCTACTTCTGTTTCTGTAGTTATTGTTTTAAATTTTTCACTTTTCTTTTCAAGTAGTTGATTTAATAGTTTAAATAACCAACTTGCATGTTCTCTTTCTTGTTCAGCAGTTACTAGAAAGATTTCTGAGATTTGTTCAAAGCCTTCTTTCTTTGCTATTTTTGAAAACATTGTGTATCTGTTTCTTGCTTGACATTCACCAAGATAAGCTTTTGTTAAATTAATTATTGTTTTTTCCATAAAGTAAACAACTCCTTTAATTTTTCTTTAATTTTTCTTTAATTTTTCTTTAATTTTTCTTTAATAATATAGTATATTATAAAGCAAAAAGTATTAAATATAATGCTATTATATATAATATATACTTTAAAATTTATAAGAAGTGAAATGTTATGGATGTTGTTGAAAAATTAAGTGAACTTATATCTCTTTCTAGAGAAATATACTCTGATTTAAGAGAACCACTCTACACACAAAAGAAAGAAAACTTAATTAAAATTCTTACAAAAACAAAAGAAGATCTTGATCTTTTAGCAAACAAAACCTTAGATATTGGAAAGATTAGCTTGATTCAGTACTTCTCTGAAATCAATTCTAAAAAATTAGATCTTTTTTCTCAAAATTTCCAAATTATAAGTACAAGAATAAATAAGCATCTTTTTTTAGAGATTAACAAAACAGAAATTAAAAATGATCTAGTAAATATTAAAGAAGCAATTACAAGACCTCAAATCTATTATGATCTAGAGGCAAATATTAAAAACGAACTAAATATCTTTATTGATTATTTAGAAAATTCAAAAAAAGTAATCTCAAGTAAATATATGGACATTGGTGCTAAAAAGAAATCAGCAGAAGAACTTTTACTTCTTCTTGAGCATAAAGAGAAAAAGATTCATGAACTTCTTAAAAAGATCAATGACTATAAATGGTTAGAGGCTAAAGAGAAAGCAAAAGACTCCTTAATCTCAAATCTTGAAATTGAACTTATTAAAAAAACAAAAGCCTCTGAGCAAAACTCTACTCTTTTAAAAATGCATATTATAAAAATTGAGTCAGAAATTTCAGAAATGTACAGAAATATCAAAAAACTAAACAATGACATCTCTCACCTTGACAACTCCTACCTAGAGAAAGAAAAAATCTCCCTAGAGTTAATTAAGGAGCTAAAAGATGAACTTCTAGCAACAAGATATGCTCTTGTAAAGATGTCAGAAAAAAAGGAGTCTGAGAAAAATGAGTGACTTTGATCCTTTTGGTGGTGGAGACTTTTCTAGAGATCCAGGTTATGGTTCTGACTACTATGGGAAGAAGAAAAGTACAAAGGGTAAGGGCTTTTTTATATTTTTAGTTGTTGTTATAATTATTTATTTTGTTGTAAAATTTCTTTTCTTAACAACCTACACAGTAAGCACAGAAATTAAAAACACAGAAAACCAACCACTAAATGCAAACATTATTATTGCAAAGGACAGTGGTTTCTCAAACAAAGTAGCAAATATTAATAACTCAGAATCAATTAAATTAAAGAAAGGAAGTTATTATTATAATATTTTAATGAGTGGCTATAATTCTAAAAAAGGGAACTTTACTCTAAAAGATGACTACACAATTGAAGAGGTTTTAGAAAAAAACATAAAATTAGCAATTAAAAATATTGTCTTTCCTTCTCAAGTGTATGCCAATCAAGAGGCAGTTCTTGAAATTGAAGTTGAAAATAAAAGCCCAACAGAAATCTACAATCTAGATAATCTTGTTTTTGACGGAGCTTTAAAAGATTGGGAGAACTTCACACCAATCAACGAAATTGGTTTTCCAATTTCAAAAGAAGAGATTACCTTTCCACCAACTAAGATAAAAATTATAAGATTAAGATTCACAGTTCCTTCAGATTCTAAACCAAAAGAAAAGCTAGATGCAACTGTGAAGATAAAATATAAGTCTTCAAAAAAGAATGTTAACTTTTCAATAATTGAAGAACCAAAGATAAATACAAGCTTTGTTCTTAACACCACTGTTAAAAGTGGAACAGTAACTTCCTACAAGTTAACAATTGACAACTCTAAAAACTCTATTTCCTTAACAGACTTAAATCTAAGTTTAGTTCTTGAGTCAAAGATTGGTCAAGAGGGGGTAAAGAATTGGTTTAAGTTACCACTTGGAGAGGTATATGTTGAGTCTAAGAAAAGATATGAGAAGATGATTGATGTTGAGGTTCCAATTACTTCTTTGGCAGATGAGATAACTGGGGAGTTAAGAATAACTAGTGCTGCTTTTAAGGAGCCAAAGACTTTCCCCATAACTTTAAAGGTTGAGGAGCCTGATAATTTTTTTAATATCAAGTTAGACAAGACCACCATCAACCTAGATTATGATGAAAACTTACAGATGGTAACAAACAGTGCCATCATAAAACTAACCTTAGACAATCTAAAAAACGATGTTCCAATAACAATTGAGAGGGTTTTTTTTATGGACACCAGCCCAAGAAACGACTGTAACAACTTCATCTACATCCCAACAGACACTATCCCTCCCCTAATCTACAAGAAATCAAACCAAGAGGTGTTAATAACAATTGGGGCTGTTGACTCAAGTCTTATAGGTGATCTGATAAACAACACCAGGACTTGTACAATCAATGTCCTATACCAGCATCCTTTTAGAACCAATGACACAATTGAAGACTATAAAAATATTGTGATAAATGTTGAGTAGAAGGTTTATTTTTCAAGGACGATAAGAAAATGGTATGGGTTAAATTTTATTCTATAATATTTTTTTAATTTAAAATGTTTTTTAAGAATAGATAATATTCTTTTTTTAGAATATCCTATTTTATTTACTTCCCAATAGTGACAATCAGAATCTGTAATATTTACTTTTTGTTTTCTAGGAATTGGTAAATCTAAATAAAAATAAATATAATGTATTTTTGGTAACCACAAATAAAACAAGGGGTTATAGGTATTTTTCTTTCTCAAGTAGTTTCTTTCTTTATTGTGTTTTTATATTTATTTTTTATTGTAAAAAAATATGTGAAATTAAATTTAAAAGTAAATATTCATTTTTTTATTTAAAAAATTAAATGTTCTTGACCTTTTGCCTTATCTAATCTTTTTACAGTCATCTTTTTTAATTTTGATAAACTTTTTATCTCTTTTTTTATAAATGATTTTCAATTGGGACTTTATTCATTAGGTATTACCTTGATTGGTTTTTTAATATCTATAATTAGTCTACTTGGGATTATTTTCTTTAATTTATTTTCAAAGTATTCCTTTAAACCTCAAAGCAAATCTATCTTAAATAAATTTTTAAAAATAACTGCAATAATTTCACTGCCAATCTTTCTAGGAGGAATTTTACTATCAAGTAAAATTATTCAATTAGTTTTTGAAAGTGAGTATGTATTAGCAAGTACTTCTTTTTCAATTTTACTTTTATTTTTCTTGCTAATTTCATTTTCAATAATCTTTACTAATTTTTTAATGGCTCACAATAAAGAAAAATTAGTCTTAAAGATCAGAGGTATTTCAACAGGAGTTAATATTTTATTAAATTTTCTTTTTATTCCTTTATTTGGAATTGTTGGTGCTGCAATAACTACAGTGATATCTGAAACAATTAATTTAGTTTATTTATATTTTGAAACAAAAAAGATGGTATCTTTTAAATATAAATCAGATTTAATTAAAATTTTGTTTTCTACTATTGTTATGGGGTTAGTTGTTTATTTATTTAACAATTTTATAATAATTAGATTATTTTATAATTCTTTAGATGTATTAATTATTTTAATAATAAGTGGATTTATTTATTTTATTTGTTTATTATTTACAAAATCCTTAACTGTTACAGAAATTAAAGAAATTTTAATTTCTTTTAAAAAATAAATGTTTAATCTGGTTTTAAATGAAAAAAATATTAATAGTAGGTATTAAAGAATACCCTTTAGGTTCTAGTAATGGAGAAGATAAGAGATCTTTAGGAGGTATAGAGTATGGTCTTTCAAGAATTATATATGGTTTAAAATCTGAATTTAATCTTACTATAATTACTAGAAAATTTTTAAATACTCCTTCTTTAGAAAAAAATAAACAACTTAAAATAATCAGACTAAAATGGATTAAAGGTTTTTTAAGAGGTGTATCTTATAATGCCAATACTTTTTTTTATTTGTTATTTAAAAAAATTGATTTTGATGTAGTTATTACATCAGGACTTTTTAGTACTTTTTTTATAGGTTTTCTAAAATTAATTAGATTTAAGAAATTTAAAATATTGTGTAGGTGGGATACTCCTTTGTACTTATTAAATTCAAAAATATATTTCCCTTTAGAGTTTGTTACTTATAATTATCTTATAGATTATTTTGTTTTAAAAGATATCTTTGAAGTTGAAAGAGTTAAAAGATTATATTTTATTAAAAAAAACATTTTTTTGATTGGAGGATTTGGTGTTAAAAATAATTTAGATTTAAATAAGAATAAAATTTTTAAAAGAAATAATTTGTCTGCTATTTTTATTGGTAGATTAATAGACCAAAAAAATATTCTTTTAACTATAGATGTTTTTAAAGAATTAAATAAGTTAATTAAAATTGAATTAAAAATATTTGGAGAAGGACCTTTAAAAGAAAAAATAATAAATTACATTAATCAAAATAATCTTACTTTCATTAAATATATGGGTTACACTAAAAACTCTTTAAAAGAGATTAATAATGCCTCTTTCTTAATTTTATTATCTAAAACAGAAGGCTTACCAAATGTAGCTTTAGAAGCTATGTCTTGTAAAACGCCTATATTTATTTCAAGTATAGGTTTATTTAATAAAGATATTGTTAATTTAATAGATATAAGTCAATCTGATTATAAGATTGCCTTAAATATACATTCAATGATTCTAGATAAAGAGAAGATGATTTTAAAAGCCAATCGAGCTTATAAATATTATAAAAAATATTATAATTATAATAACATGATTGCTAATTATAAAAAGATAATTAAATCAATTTAATTTGAGAATATATGTGTGGAATATTAGGTTATTTTAATTTTTCAAAGAATTTACCTTCAAGAAAAGAATTTACTAAATCATTAAATTTAATGCGCCATAGAGGACCAGATGGTTCAGGAGTTAGTTCTTTTGAAAATGGTTTTTTAGGTCATAGAAGATTATCTATAATAGATTTAACTAATAATGCAAAACAGCCAATGTTTAATGAAGATGAATCTATTGCAATTACATTTAATGGAGAAATATTTAATTATAAAGAATTAAAATCATTTTTAGAAAAAAAACATGCTTTTAAATCAAATTCTGATACTGAAGTTTTAATTCATGGTTATGAAGAGTGGGGTCTTGATCTTCTTTTGAAAAAAATTAATGGGCAATTTGCTTTTGGACTGTATGATTTAAAAAAAAAAAAATATTTCTTG
>JALNXN010000028.1 GCA_023230325.1 archaeon
TGGCAGTAGTTTTTCTACATTTTCTGTCTAATGTTGTCAGCATAAATCTTGCCTTGTTCGTCTTGATACGGATATTTACTTTCGTCAACAAACTTGTCTAATAATTTTAGTAGTTCCTTTGCTTTTTTCTTATCACCAATATCCAAATAATCATTTATTTTCTTTAAAATCTCATATCGAAAATTATCCAACATTCTACCCTCATCTTGGCTGTTTAAGTTCAGTTTACTTGAAAGTTTAAGAGCGTTTGAAATTGTTTTGTTATACTTTTTTTCTGTTAGATAAGAGTTCCTGAATACGGTTAGTTTATCAACAAAAACCAAGGGAGTTAAGTAATTTCTTAAACTTAATCTGTATTCTTCCATAAATCCAATTGTAAAAAACACCTCCCTTTGAAATTTATTAGCTTTTAAAAGACTTAATAGAATCCTGTCACCACGCAACAAATATTGGTTGTAATAACTTGGCTTTAGAGTCCACGAGAAATTGTTAATCGTTATTACGGAGTCCGTCCAAATTGTGTATTCTATTGTGTCGAGAACTTCTTTAGGAAGGTCAAAAGATACTGAATTGGTTTGAGATAAAAAAACTGGATACCAAATTGTATTTAATAGACTAATGTCGACTACTGCAACATCTGTCCTGTAATTTTCAACAATCTGCAAATACCATAACGGAATACTAAAGTTGTCGCCTGAAGATATAAGAATTGAATTCTTACTGCAAGCATCAAGCACCTTTCTGTTTAACTCAAGAATAAAATTTCCAAAACCACCTCGCTTTTTCCCTTCTATGAATGCCCATTTTGCAGAGTCTGCTTTGTTATTGTGCCAATAACTCATAGCCATCGACCCCCATTCTGAAGATAGTTTTGAATAAGGGTCAAGAATAATAATTTCATCAGAATATTTTGGTGTAATTTCAATTACCTTTTCAAGTTGCTCACTTGTTTTATACAAAAGGTCTAAGTTCATAGCAATCAATCCCCGTCCGTCACTTGAATTTATTCTACTGTATGTATAACCCAAGAAATATCTGGCCTCAGAGCTTTGAGGATTTAGCTCAATTGCTTTTTCAAGAAGTGATACAATTTTATAATAGTCAAATTTGTCAAGTTCTTCTTGATTCAGATTTTTCTCACTCTTGAATAAAACTTTCGCACTGTCCAAAAGAACATTGAAGTCGTCAGTTTGTCCATAAACTGTCGCCAATAGAGCTGTAAATATTATCGTTACTATTGTCTTCATAAAATTACTGCCAACGGATACGTGTATGGTGTCGTTTGGCGATTCGAAGTACAAACCTGTCAAACCGTTACAAAGCTTATTAGATGTAACAGCCTTGAAATTAGCACTATCCGCCAAATGCACTATACACGATGTTAGCGGCTGGGCTTAGTTGCTCCCCAAATTCCTTATCAATTTTTGTTTGTTCTTTTAGGTCATTACAAATTTTATAAAAACCAATCTTAAATGGTATCTCTTTCTTGTCAATATTTAATATTTGGTCTGTCATCTCTAATGTTTTATCAAAATCAGATTCTTTTAACGGATAAATAATTCCACATTCTACTACATTGTATTTATTTAAGTGACTTGCGACATAAGTAATTAGTTGAAATTTATCTTCACGCTTTACTCCATTTAAGAAGTCAAAATTCTTATACTTCACATCGTAGACTCCAACATTATTATTTCCGTAATCAATAATAACATCTGGATAAATATTATTTTCATATATTCCATTAGGAATGGAAAACTCTTTCTTGTTTTTTGGAAAAAGAGTAAGTCTTTGTTTTAATACTTTCCTAATATGATGTTCAAATAATAACGAAATATCGAAAATAAATGCTGAAAGTTCAGATTTTGATTCTCCAACATTAGCAAATTCATCTCTGAGAATTTTTAATGACAAATCGAAAACTTGATTATACTTTTTAAAGTAAGGATTTATTACTTTCTTATTTTGTAAGGTTTTTAAATTTAAACTTCTGTTGTTTATTGAGTTGAAAGCATTCTTAATATTATAAATATCTGAAACGATTGGTTGATACTTTGATTTAAAAACCTTGTTCAAAGCCATATTTATAACAGTATTCAATTCGTTTTTATAACTATGCTCTTTAAATTCACAATCTGTTTTCCCATCAAAAAACTCCTTACGTAAAAATGAATTAATATTAATTGAACCTCTTATAGTGGTAATAATATCTCTTTTTTTCTGATACGTTTTGTAAATACCTAGAGAAAAGGCTTTTTTTAATTGTAGCTTCCAATAATAAATTAAAATCCATTCTCCTAAACCTAAGTTCTTGTTTATGGAACCAAGATTTTCAAGTTCTAAGAAACCACTTGTATTTGCAATCATATATTGCAAAAAATCATTTCCAAATCTACAATTGATATTGAAATTGTGATTTTTATATACAATTGAACCAACAATATTCCCAGTATGTATTATTAAGTCATTGAAACCATAACCACTTAATTCGAAAATTCGTTGTTCCTCATTTGCTTCAAACTCTTCATCAAATATTATTTGCGTCAGATTTAATTCCGAGACTTTTTTGCTCGCTATATTTCTATGCAATTCTTTCACAAAATTAACAATCCCAATTTTCCTTATTTCTTGATGGCTTGTTCTTTTTCGATAAGTATCACAATTAAAATCAACACTAAATTTTGTAATCTGGTTTAAATAATGACCTTTAAATGAATTATCCTTTATCTCAGAATCGAAAAAATCTTTAGCTCTCATAGTTGCTAAATTCCAAATTCTATTTTGAACTGATTTAATTTCTCTTGTGCTTTATTTTCATCACCTAAGCCACGTAAATATTCTTCTAACAAGGGCATTACATAGTCAGACCATAGAAATTTTTTAACTTCCGTAACAGAATCAAATCTATTTTGTATAGGTGTTATTTCTAATGCATATGAATGTCCAATTCTATAATCTTTACCCAATAATTCTTCACTTTCAATCCTGTTGTTTAATCTCTCAAATGCTATTGCCAAATCATTTTTCCAATTTGCACTAAGAATATTCCGCACGGTATTGAAATCAGGCTGAATTTCTTCCCACATAAAACGTCGTCTTAAAGCAAAATCAAAGCTATCAACCGAACGGTCAATGTTATTCATTGTGCCGATGATATATACATTTTGTGGAATAAAGAACCAATCTTCTGAATTATCCCAGAAATAAACACTATCATCTGATTCGTTATTAAGATACGAGTATTGAGTTTTTATTTTACCATTATAGCCACGATATTCTAGACTAAACATCAATTCGCCAAAAACTCTTGATAGTTCTGCTCTATTGATTTCATCAATTATGAAAAATGCAGGTTCAATAACTTCTTCAACTGTTATACCTTCTGGCATAATTGAATCTATCCCTAAAATTTGTTTTTGATTATCGTTTAATTCCGAGACTTTAATCAAACTAAACCTATAGTCTCTCTCTTTGAAACTATCGTTGTTTATGAAGTCAATATCTTTGTAAAGATTAATTTCTTTTTCTCCAGCTGTCTTGCAAAATTCTTTAAAAGTACCATTGAATAATTTTAATGATTTATCAGAACTTGGTCTGATTCCCTCAATAAAATCCTCATAGGAATAGGAAGGGTGAAATTGTACCGTCTTTACTTGATAATTATTTTTAGTTTTACTTTCAATTTTAATTCGATGCTGGTCAATAAATTGTTTTGCTATATTTTTTGCTTTAAATGTTTTTCCAGTTCCAGGCGCACCGTAATAAACAATAGCTTTTTTTAGATTAAGATTGTTTTCTAGCATATAAAACAACTCCCAAAAAAATATTTGTTTTTTGTTTAAATCAGCACAATCAACAAGGTGCATCAACTCTTGATGCCTTTGAACATTATTCCCATTTGTAGATATATTAAGCTTGTCTTTTAAAGCATTTAGTAAACGCCATAATTTATTTGGTGCATCAACAGCTGCAAAGTCAGCAGGGAACAATGCACGCAAAAGACGAATCTTAGCCGCTTCATAATTTTTCCCCTCTATAATAATATCAATTTTCGTGTCTGCTTGGGAAATATCTTTACACTGAAGTAACTCAATAAAATAATCTTTATTTATTTTTTCTTTAATGGCTGTTTTGTGAGGGTTATCTTCAGAATCCCAAATTACTCCTTGTCCAATGTTTCCAAGTCCATTATCTTGATAAAACAAAAACCTATCAAAAAAGTCACCAACAGTTTTTAGCTTGTTGTCTGATTTGTCAGAAATTATCTTATTTATTTCTTCATTAGATTTCCCCTTAATTTCGGTATCAGAGATAACAATATTTTTAATTTCAGATGCTATGTTTATCCAATATGTTAAACTTTTATACCATCCCCAATTTTCAACACCTCGATATTTATCGAAGTAGTCAAAGTATGCTTGTATTTTATTCATAATTATATTTTTTTTCTCTCAAAATTAAGACTCAACAACGCCAAATCGTGTCGCAGTGTTTTTTTACCTTGCCGCTAACTAGTTTATATGTGCACCTGCAACATCCAAAAGGTGTACAATATCTCCCGTAGGAGGATATATTGTGCACCTTTTCTTACTTTAAAGGTGTTCTTTATTTATTTTGCAAAAATAATCTTTTTTTTAATTACAAACGGAAAAAGTAATTATTTTCATTTTATAACATATAGAGAGGGGGTGAATAGAATCAATAAAAATTAAAAAAAAAGTGGCGTGTGCCGAGTCCCGAGTGCCGAAATCAATTAAAAATTAAGAATTAAAAATTAAGAATTAAGAATTAAGAATAAATAATTAGCACTCTGTGTTCTCTGCGGTTAAAAAAAACTCTCGGCACACGGGACACACGACTCGGCACAAAAGAACTGACCGCTGAGAGCTTTTATTACGGTGGGTGTTTTACGTTGTGTTGTCTGTGGTAAAAAAAAGGAAGCACTCTTTCGAATGCTTCCCAAACAAACAAATTATACAAACCTAATTCTTATATTCTCTTATGCTTTATATCGGCTTACCGAAATGCTGCGAAAATGTTCTGTTTTACGGGTGCAAAAATATACTTTTTTTAATATAAATTATTATTTTTCGATACAATTTAAAAAATTTTCGCTTCGCTCAGAATCTGTAACACTATCGGCATTTTTTTCGGAGGCAAAATCCTTCCAACATACGAAAAAAATTGCCGGAAAAGCTCGGTTTGCAGCTAAAAAAACGCCTTTTTTTTTATCCGATGTCATACGTTTTGTTGAAAAAAAAACAAAATTTTTCTCACTCTAAAACAGACAGTTGAGCAAACAGCCTCTTTTTTTTCGCTTTTTAGATGTTACAAATGGAGGACTTTTTTGTTTATATATATAGAGGGCAACCTTAACAAATTATAAAGGCTATGTTCTATAAAAAGTAAGATAAAAAGTGGTATATTTGCAGCATGAAAATAAAAGAATTAGAGAATAAGTTGTCTCAATTATCAGGAGCTGATAGAGAGCGTTTTTACGATCAAATATTTCGGATTATATCGCAGTATGATTATAATTTTACTTCAGAAGAATTAAAGAAAAAAGAATCAGAAGGATGCGTTTGTCCACATTGTGGTAGTATGAAAACTATAAAAAATGGAGTCATAAAGGGAGTTCAACGATTTATTTGCAATGACTGCAAAAAGAATTTTCGTCCCAGTACCGGAAGTGCAACGGTAAATCTTAAAAAGAAAGAACTGTTTAAGATGTATATACCACAAATGCTATTAGGGAAATCTATTCGTTCATGTGCAAAAGAAATTGGGATTTCTATGCAAACATCATTCGATTGGCGTCATAAGATTTTATCGTCGTTTAATAAGCAACAAGATGATATTAGATTATCCGGAATATGTGAAAGTGATGATGTTTATTTTACCTTTTCAAACAAAGGTGAACGAAATTTAGATAGACCCCCAAGAAAACGAGGAAAAGGCATTTTCGAAAGCAAAAAACGAGGCATCAGTGATGAGAAGATAGCTGTAATTATCAGTTCGGATAGAAAGGGTAATAAACATCTAAAAGCAGTAAAACGTGGTA
>JALNXN010000003.1 GCA_023230325.1 archaeon
TTGATCTAGTCTTATATTTAGATGATGACACTATAATCACAAAGACAGGAATGAAAACCACCAACAGACAACCAAGAAACTGTCCAGAAGGCTTTATCCCAGTTCCAGGAAACTTCTTATATGACACTACAAACGACAGCAGTATGGGTTTTTGTGTTGCAAAATGGGAAATGAAAGCAGATGTTGATGGAGATGGAAAAGGTGATTCTAATCCAAATTGTATGTTTGGAGGTCTACTAGTCTGGACAAACACAATAGATGGTTGTAAAGATTATAATGTTGTTTCCTCTTCAGTTGGCTATCCAATAACAAATATCAAACAAACAGAAGCAATAACAAAGTGTGAAAGTATTGGTGGTCATTTAATAACTAACAACGAATGGATGACCCTTGCAAGAAACATAGAACAAGTTCCAGAAAACTGGTCAAGTGGAACAATAGGTATAGGAAAAATAAAGATGGGTAATAATGGAAAAAATGAAGCAGGAGTATCTTATGACGGTAATAACCCAGAATCAGGTATAGAAGAAAACAGAAACACCCTTTCAAGGTTAAGATTAACAAACAAAGAATATATATGGGACCTTTCAGGAAATGTTTGGGAACTAATTAATAAAAAGATCTCTCAAAAGGACATGGTAGACATCTACAACTTAGATGGAATTCCTAATAATCAAGGTTGGAATGAAAAATTTGCAGACTATCATTTGTCTAGTTCTTCATACCATTATATAGACTATCAAAACTTAGGAAATACAACTTTAAAATATAAAGATCTATTTCTACTTAATCCAAGTTATGATGTAAACAATGGAATTGGTCAACTTCACACATATAGTAATAGAAGCTCAACAGATGACACAAATTACACTCTTGGTAGAGGTGGAAAATATAATAGTGTTGATGATATGAGTAGTGGAATGTTATCTAGTTACTTTCAAATACTTCCAAATGATTTTGGTTCAAATTTTGGATTTAGGTGTGTTGTTATTCCATAAAAAAGAACTGTTATTTATTTTCTACAAAGTATTATGATTTTTAATTTTTTTAATAACTTAAATTTATTAAAACTTCAATTTACCATACTGCTTCTGTTTATATTTCTTTTTCTGTATATATTATCTATATAAAATATATAATAATTTTTAATAAAAGAAACAATTATGAGACAAAGTAAATTAGAAGAATATCCAATTAAAAAACCAAAATTTAAAGATACTCTTTTGGCTTTTAAGAAGAATTCTTTTTTCCACAAGATTTATTATAGGTTAATAGACATAGCTTTTATTTACAAGAATAAAAAAACTTTAAAATATTCAGCCATCTCTCTTTCAGGAGAAGTTATTGATTTTAGTGTTCTATATTTATTGACATCTTTTTTAGGACTTTACTATATTCTTTCAGGAATAATTTCATACACTACAGCAATTCTTTCAAATTATTTTCTAAATAGAAAATTTACCTTTAAATATCACTCTCCTAATCTAAAACAACAAGTTAAAGATGTAATTTCTTACTTCTTTGTATCTCTGACTGGATTAATAATAAACATTTTACTTTTAGCTTTTGTTGTTGAGGTTATTGCCTTACATTATCTATTAGCAAAGATATTAGTTAATTTTTTAGTATTTATCTATATCTATTCAGGACACTCCTTTATTTTTAGACAAAAAGTAATAAAGTTAAGTAAATGAAAACTTATAAAAGGTTTTTACTGTATAATTATATATTTAAAAATTATAATTAATAATATAGGTAAAAAATTATGTGTGCACTTTTAAAAGAAGATGTTGGAAAGTTAATAACAATTACTAATGTTAAGGAAGATAAAGAGATTACCTTTAGAGGATATCTAGTAGATATTAAAGATAATTTTTATAAAATTAGATTACTTGACAATGGCTATAATGTTGATGTTCTAGTTACTAGTTCTTCAAAAGTAACAATTGAAGATCAAAAGATAAGCTTAGGAAAACCAAAAGTTCAACCTCTAAACTATAACAAAGATCTACCAAACATTGTGTACATTGGAACAGGTGGAACAATTGGAACTCATGTAGATTACAATACTGGTGGAGTCTTTATGTGCAGAACTCCAGAAGAAATAATTTCTACAACTCCAGAACTTGAAAAAATAATAAATATTAAAGAAACAAAATCCCCATTCATAAAAGCAAGTGAAGATTTAGGTTATAAAGATTGGCAAGAAATTTCAAAAATTGTTTATAATTCAATTATTCAAAAAGAAATTGATGGGGTAATAATCACACATGGCACAGACACTCTTTCCTGGACAGGCTCAGCAATCTCCTTTTTAATAGACAACATTAACAAACCAGTGTTGTTGGTTGGTGCCCAAAAGTCCCCTGACAGAGCAAGCTTTGATGGCTCCATGAACCTTATCTGTGCAGCTCACTTTGTTAAAGAGAAGATTCCTGGAGTCTATACAGTTATGCATGGCTCAATTAATGATGATTTTTGTTATGTTATTAAAGCTGTAAAATCAAAAAAGCTACATACTTCTAGAAGAGATTCTTTTAGAGCAATAAATGATTACCCAATTGCAAAAGTCTACCAAAATGGAACCATAGAATATTTAGTTAATAAAAATGAAATTGTAGTTTTAAAACAACCAATTCTAAATAATCTTTTCTGTAACAAAGTTGCAATCATTAAAGTCTATCCTGATTCTGATCCAAAAATAATTGATTGGTATTTAGAGAACAACTATAAGGGCCTAGTAATTGAAGGCACAGCATTAGGGCATGTCCCAATTTTAAAAACAGAAAATGGTTATGAGGATAATAGTTGGTTACCTTACCTTAAAAAAGCAATTGAAAATAATGTAATTGTAATTATGTGCTCTCAATCAATCTTTGGAAGAGTAAATGGGAAAGTTTATGCAAACCTAAGACACTTAGAAAAAATTGGTGTTGAATTTTTAGAGCAACATGACATGCTTGTAGAGGTTGCTTACCTAAAATTAGCAAATACACTTTCAAGATTTAAAACAAAAAAAGAAATAATTAATTTTATGAAAATAAATTTAGTTGGAGAAATTTCAAACAAAGAAATTGCGGGTTCCTTTGAAAAATCTTTAGAATAGTTATTGCTGATGTTAGAAAAGATTTGCTGTTAGAAAATAAGTTGCTGTTAGAAAAGATTTGCTGTTAGAAAAGATTTGCTGTTAGAAAATAAGTTGCTGTTAGAAAATAAGTTGTTGATTAAATATGAAAAAAATAGATATAGATAATTTAGATTATAAAGAGCTAGGTCTTTGTTGTGGTATAGAGTTACATCAACAACTTAACACCCATAAACTCTTTTGCAATTGTAAATCTAAATTAATTAATGAGTCAACTAAACCTGATAAAACAATTTCAAGAAGACTAAGAGCAGTCTCTTCAGAAGCAGGAGAGCTTGACTCAACAGCAAAAGAGGAACAAAATAAAAACAAATTATTTGTTTATAACTTTTATAACTCTTGTAATTGCCTAGTAGAAACTGATTCTCAACCACCTTTTCCAGTCAACAATGAAGCCCTAAAGATTGCAGGGGTAATAACAAAGCTAACAAACTCAGTTTTTGTAGATAGATCATATGTTATGAGAAAACAAGTTGTTGATGGCTCAAATGTCTCTGGTTTTCAAAGAACAGCATTAATTTCTACAAATGGAAGTCTTGATTTTGATTTTGGAAAGGTAAGGGTAGACAAGATCCTTTTAGAGGAAGATGCAGCAAGGGCAATTGAAAGAACAGATGACAAAGTGATCTATTCTTTAGATAGATTAGGCATACCATTAATTGAACTTGTAGTTTGGCATGATATTCACACCCCTGAAGACACAAAGACTGTTGCATTAAAAGTTGGACAGATTTTTAGATCTACAGGCAAAACTAAAAGAGGCCTTGGAAGTATTAGACAAGATATAAATATCTCTATAAAGAGAGGTTCAAGAGTAGAAGTTAAAGGTGCACAAAACCTTGACTTGATTCCAGAGATTGTAAAGAGAGAGATTGTAAGACAATTAAGTCTATTAGAAATTAAAGAAGAACTTCTAAAAAGAGCTGTGAAAAAAATAAGCCTAGACACAAAAAAAATAACTTGTCTCTTTTCAAAAACAGAATCAAAAGTTATCAAAAATTCTTTTAATTTAAAAAAAGAAATCTTTGCTTTTAGGTTAGAAAATTTTAAAGATCTTTTAGGTTATGAAATTCAGCCAGACAGAAGACTTGGAACAGAAATTGCAAGTGTCCTAAAAGCAACAACAACTCTAAAAGGTATTTTCCACCTAGACGAACTTCCAAACTACGGAATAACAAAGGAAGATATCGTAAATATTAAAAAAGAGATAAATCTTAAAGAGAATGATTCTTTCATAATGGTTATGTGCTTTGCTGATGAAATTGAAGATGTAAAAAGAATTATAGAAAAAAGACTAAACCAATTGTTAGTTGGTGTTCCAAAAGAAACAAGAATGGCAACAGTAGAAGGAAACACAGAATATCAAAGACCACTTTCAGGAAGTGCAAGAATGTATCCTGAAACTGACTTGGGTGCAATTGAGTTTAGTCCAAATTACCTAAAAGAAGTAAACAACTCCTTGCCTCTAACAATTAAAGAAAGAGAAAAACTTTACTTAGAAAAATTTAAATTAAATTCACAATTGGTAGATAAGATGAAACTAAGTAATTTTGCTCCAGTCTTTGAAAACATAGTTTCAAATTCAAAAATTTCTCCAACAACTGTTTGTGTTTTTCTCTTAGAAGATCTAATAAAAGCACAAAGGGATAATTTAATTGATCTTGATGATGTTCTATACTCTGATCTAATCAATTTCTTCTTAGACAAAGACTTTAATAAAGTTCCTAAACAAAAGTTACTAGAGTGCTTTGTTTATTCTTTTAACAATAATGTAAAGATAGATAAAGCTTTATTAGACTTAGGCTTTTTAGAGCAATCAACTGATCTCTCTAAGGTTATTGACTTAGTTATTGAGGACAATAAACAAAAGATCTTAGAACTAAAAGAAAGGTCTGTTGGGTTACTGATGGGAAGGGTAATGTCTGAGACAAAAGGGTTAGTTGATGGGAAAGTTATTTCTAGAATGGTGTCTGAGAAGTTAAAGACTTTTTTAAAAAATAACAATGTTTAAAATCTTTTCCTTCTTTTCTTTTAATATGCAAAAAACAAAAGCTTCTAAAAAAGGTAAAAATCTAGTTTCTAAAAAGAAAAACAGTAGCTCTAAAAAATCAGTAGTGTCTACTTCTAAAAAGAATAATTCTTTAAACAAAACTTCTAAATTAAAAAAAAATTCTAAATTAGAAAATAATCTTAATCTAAAAAAAGTTCCAAATTTAAAAAAAGTTTCTTCAAAAAAAGTAAATCTTCCAAAAGTAAAAGTTAAGAAAAAAGACAAGCCTCTACAAGTAAAAACAATAATGGAACTAAAAGAACCAATCACAAGTTCAAAGACTTCTTTTTTTAAAGAGTTGTTTGGCCTAAAGGGTTATTATAAGCTTGTGTGGATTCCAATTGTTGTTTTGTTGTTCATAATATTTTTTGATTTTGCTTTCAATTTAGTTATGAACACAAGCTTTCCTTCAATTTTTGTTTCTTTTTTTAAGTCATCCTTTCTATATAAGTTGTTTGTCTTTTTTATAGTCCTAATCAATTTCTTTGCATATTTGGTTTTTTCTTCTGAGGCTGTAAGGCATAATTTTAAGCTAAAGGATGTTTTTAATAAAATTCTAAATTTAACTTTAGTATTATTCATAATTGAAATAATATTAATAACAATTAGTAATTTTATATTTTTAAAAAACAATTTAATTTTTGTAAGTGTTTCTAAAAACATTCTCTACATTTTATATTTATATCTTTGGGTAGTAATTAAGGCCTTTGTCTTAATGTGTGTTTTTTTAGTCTCTTACATCCTCTTTAAAAAAAGTAAACAATTATGATTATTATGTTAGTTGAAAATAAAAATATCTTATATGCTCCAGGCAGACAAAAATACATAGAAGCTTCTAAAAAGAAGGAAAGTAAAAACCTAAAAAAATGTGTCTTTTGTAAATCTGAAAAAGATCTATTAATCTTAGAATCAAAAACTTGCTTTATTTGTGCAAACAAATATCCTTATGGCACAGGGCACCTCTTGATTATTCCAAAAAGGCATGTAAACAGCATCACAGATCTAACAACTAAAGAAAGAATAGAGATCTTTAATTCAATTGATCTTTGTGTTTATGCCTTAGACATTTATCTAAAACCAGATGGATTTAACATAGGTGCAAGTATTGGTGATGTTGCAGGTCAAAGTATCTCTCATCTTCACTTTCATATCCTTCCAAGGTTTCAGGGGGATGTTGGATGGAATGTTCTTCTAAATTTTAAAGTTTTGTCTGTTTCTCCAAAGGATGTTGTCTTAGAAATTAAGAAGACTATAACAAAATTCAAATTAAAAAAGAAGTTTGGTTTAGTTTAGTAATAACCAATTGTTTTTAAATATAATTATCTATACATATATTAGTCATGTATTTAATTATGCTTAAGGAGAAATAAATTATGTTTAAAATTTTTAAAAGAAGTACAAGTTCTGATAGTAAGTTTGAGATTGATGAATCAGTTATAAAAGAGTCACAAAAACCAAAAGATAGACCTTTTTTAGACTATAAAAATTATAGAGACAAACCAATTGATTGGTTGATCCAACATCTAAAGGTTATTAACGAAGTTGTTAATAATAAAAAGTTAGGGACCAAACAACAAAGTAACTTTATTTTAGATGGAAAAAAGATCTATAAAAATGAAATTACAAAAGTATTATTTAATGAGATGTTTGATAGTTACACAGCTTATTATTTTTCTCTAAAAAGATACATTATTGTTAGAAGAGAATTAGAACAAATTGAAAAGATTAGAGAAGAAGAATATTTGATTGCTGGGAAAGCAAAAGAATTTAATTTAGAGGCAACAAGACTTGAAAAAAACATGAATGTTCATCTAGATAATATCTTACAAACTAAGGCAAAGATTAAAAGGGAAATTTTTAATTAACTTTTTTTAAAAAAATCAGATCATTCCCTTTGCCATCCCCTTTGTGCTTCTTAGACATTTTTTATGCCAATATTGTCCACCCCATTTTTTATCACAACCTTTTTGACTACAGAGTGCACACGTTTCCTCAGGGTACTTAGAATTAACCAAATCTATTTGATATTCCTTTTTAGTTTCTTTTTTTTCTTTTTTCTTAAACAAATTAAAACCCATATCTTTTACCATCCCAATTTAAAGATAAATAGTCCGGAGGAGATTCGAACTCCTGTCGCCAGGTTCAAAGCCTGACATGCTTGGCCCCTACACTACCGGACTGTTTTTAAAATAGAAAACACTTCTTTTTACAATTTAAAAAAAAGAAAGGTTTTTATTTCCTTATTAAGTTAAATAATTATGAATAGAAATGTTTATATTCTTTTTTTATCTTAATATACCTTAGAATATAAAAATATAGTTTTTTTATAATGGAGTTTATAGTTTTTTAAAAGTTAAAAAAATAATTTGGGAGTGTAGCTTAGTCTGGTTGGAGCACTCGACTGATAATCGAGAGGCCGCAGGTTCGAATCCTGCCATTCCCACTTTTAAAATCTATTTTTATAAATGTAAATGATTATTTAAATGTTTTTGTTCTATAAGATAATATTATTAAAAATAATAAAAAAGGAGAGTTTTTATTTATGAACAATTTTATAATTACAGAAGATTTAAAATTAGTTAAGTTAGGGACAGATTATGATCCTTCTGATTTTGATTATGACAAAGACCCACACAAAAATGGAAAGGATGTTTTAGAAGAGGATGATTCTGAAAAGATAGAAGATGATTGGGATGAAGATGTTGATGATGATTGGGATGATAGTAGTGATTCTGATTCAGAATATTAATTTCTAACTTCTCTTTTTTTCTTTATTTTTTATTTTCAATTTCTTAAGTTTTCTAAAATTTAATTTCTTTAAATGTTTTTAATTTCTAATTTTTTTCCATTTTTTATTTCTAATCTCTTTTTCAAATCAACTCAAATCAACTCAACTCAACTCAACTCAACTCAACTCAAATCAAATTAAATAATTCCAAACCATTTCTTTTTAAGTTAAATTTAAACATAATTTTTTGACCTTTTTTTAAGTCCTTTTTTTCATCTAAAAAAATCAAAATAATCTAATTTAAAAATAGATAAATACATATTAAATATTATGTAAATTATTATTAGATTTTCTTATAAATCATCCCAAATAATAACATATTTAAATACTTTCTAACATAATTATTACAGTTAATAAGCTAATTTTTATAATAAAAAAAAAGGGGTAATTTGATATGAATGATGTTGATTTAAAAAAAGAAGAAGTTGTAGATAATTCAATAGACAATACTACAAAATTAGATGGAAAAGATATAGAAAACAAAGACATAGACACTGATGAAGAATTAGAAGAAGATGAAGCTTTACCTTTCCCAAATGCAAGAGTGGTTAGGTTAATGAGAGAAAGCTTAGATCCAAACAAACAAATTAAATCAATTGTAAAAAAAGAAATGAATATATTTTTAGGAAACCTAGTTAAAACAATTTGTAAAAAAATGAATGACTTTGATTATAGTTATGTTGATTACGGAATGTTTAAACAAGCAATTGAAACTTTTGAAAATATACAAACAATTGAATTAGAAAAAATTAGAATAATTAAAGCATTAGAAAAAATAAAAGCTGATTGTGATGTTTTAGTTAATGATGTTGAAAGAAAGTTCCATGCTTAATTTTCTTTCTAAGTTTCTTTTTTAAAAATTATTATAATATATATAAAACAGGTGATATGTATGGCAAATGAGTCACAATCTCAAAATAGTGCAGCCTTTAATGAAGGAACAAGAAGAGATAAAGGAAAAGATGCACAAAAAATAAACATTTTAGTTGCAAAAGCAATCTCTAACTCCATAAAATCAACATTAGGTCCTAGAGGAATGGACAAGATGCTTGTTGATGAGTTTGGAAATGTAACAATTAGTAATGATGGTGCTACAATTTTAAAAGAAATGGCAATTGAACACCCAATTGGAAAGATGCTTGTTAATCTTGCAAAAACACAAGACACAGAGGTTGGAGATGGAACTACAAGTGCTGTTGTTATTGCTGGGGAGTTAATCTCTAAAGCTGAATTTTTATTAGATGAAAATATCCATCCTTCAATTATTATTAAAGGATATAAGATGGCAAGTGAAAGAGCAGTTGAAATCTTTGACTCAATTTCAGAACCAATTGTTCTTGAAGATAAAGAATTACTATTAAATATTGCAAGAACTTCAATGACTGGAAAAGCCTTTGAATATAGTTCTCTTTTATCAAAGATTGTTATTGATTCTATTCTTGAGGTTAACACAAAAGAGAATCTTGACTTTGATAGAGACTCAATAATTATAGAAACAAAGTTAGGTTCTAGTCTTTCAGAAACACAATTGATTGATGGAATTGTTCTTGATAAAGAGATTGTTCATCCTGAGATGCCAAAGGATGTTGTTAATGCAAAAATTGCAATTATTAGTAGTGCCTTAGAAATTAAAGAACCTGAAACAGATGCAAAGATTCAAATTACTTCTCCTGACCAACTTCAATCATTTATTGACCAAGAAGAAGAAAGTCTAAAAAATATGGTTGACACCATCAAAAGAAGTGGAGCAAATTATGTTTTCTGTCAAAAAGGAATTGATGACCTTGCACAACATTATCTAGCAAAGGAAGGAATTGTTGCAATTAGAAGAGTAAGACAAACAGATGTTGAAAAAATTGCAAAGGCAAGTGGTGCAAAAATAGTTACAAGAATTAATGATCTTTCAGATAAAGATTTAGGTACTCTTGAGCATATTTATGAAAAGAAGATAGCAGGAGATAACATGATCTTTATTGAAGGTCTAAAGTTAAAGAAATATATAACTATCCTTCTAAGAGCAGGTTCAGAACAAGTGCTAGATGAAACTCAAAGAACCTTGAATGATGCTATTTGTGCAGTAATCTCTGCTCTAAAGGTTGGAAAGTATGTGGCAGCAGGTGGGTCTTCAGAAATAGAAGTTGCCCTAAAACTAAGAGACTATGCAAAAACCATAGGTGGTAGAGAGCAATTGGCAATAGAAGCTTATGCAGATGTTTTAGAAGTCATCCCAAAAGTGCTTTCTGAGAGTGCTGGACTTGATGCAATTGACACCATTGTCAACTTAAGAAGCAAACACCAAGATCCAAATAACAAATTTGTAGGAATTGATGTTCTGGGTGGAAGGCTTTATGATATGAAAGAATTAAATATAATTGAACCTTTAAATGTAAAAACACAAGCTGTAGTCTCTTCTTATGAAGTTGTTGAGATGATATTAAGAATTGATGACATTATTGCTGCTTTTGCAAAAAATAAAGGACCGATGATGCCTCCAGGTGGCATGCCTCAAATGCCTGGAATATAATTCTTTTTTTCCAACTTCTTTTTTCTTCTTTTTCTTCCTTTTACAAAATTGCAAAGATATATATACTTTTTTATAATTAATTAATATCATAGTAACTTATAAATTACAATAAGTTAAAATGTGAGATGTTATGAAAATAAATGAAATAAAAGCTTATCAAAAAAAGATAGACTTTACAGCATTAGTTCTTGAAAAAACAGAACTTAGAAAAGTTGTTTCTAAACTTGATGATGTTGAGCACAAAGTTTGTGAGGCATTAGTTGGTGATGAGACAGGAACTGTTCTTTTAACCCTATGGGACCAAGCAATTGATCTTTTAGAGGTTGGAAAAGTCTATTCTTTTAAAAATTTATATTCCTCTGAATTTAAGAAGTCCACAAGACTAAATTTAGGAAGATTTGGAGAATTTAAATTGGTTGATAAGAAGATAGATGTTAACAAAGAAAACAAAATTTCAAAGGATTCAAATTAGTTCTTCAAACCTTTTGGTTTTTAAATATTTTGTATTATTAATACTTTACATTTATCTCTTTAAGATTAAATAAAAGTAATCTAAGAGATTTATACTCAATGCCTTATAAGACTAAGTTTTTAGCTAAAAATGGGAGTGTAGCTTAGTCTGGTTTAGAGCATTGGTCTTATACACCAAAGGTCGCAGGTTCAAATCCTGCTACTCCCATTTTTTTAATATAAAGTATATTTTTAGCTTTAAGTTATCTTTTTATTTATTTTTAAATTTCTAATTTCTAAGTTTTAGTTTTTTAAATTTCACTTTTAAATTTAATTTTTACTTTTCTAAAATCAGTACTCTTTTTAAATTTTATTCTTTTATTATATATAACTATATATATTTTATTAAGGAAAGTAAATCATTATGTTAGAAGGCAATAAGAAAGGAAATAGTAAGATTTTTTTTTGGATCTTTGGAATCATTTTTGCAATAGTTATTTATATATCTATTAAGACCATACCTTTCTTTAGTTACCTAAATCAGATCATGTGGTTGCCCCTATTTATTTCTTTAATAATTATTATCTTATTTTTCATAATTGGAAATTTTTCAAAAAAAGTCCCCTTCTATTATATTAGTCTAATTTTTAATAAGAATAAAAAAAATCTAAAAGATCTTTCTCTAAAGATAGAAGAAAAAGAAACTGAAAGTGATATTCAAAACTTAGTTTCAAAATTAAAAAATATCTTAAAAATTATAAGTGCTTATGGCTATTCAAAAGAATCCTCTTTATTTCTAATCAATTCAATTGGAATTTCAAAAGCTTTAGCTGAAAAAATAATCCACGAGTTAAAAAGACTTAGAAACATAAAAAGAACTTGTATTTTTTTAGGTTTATTTATTTCAATTTCTGTTTTTATTTTAATTAGTTATCTACCTATCTTTGAGTTTATAAAAGAAGTTACAATTTTAAGATTTGCAATTCCTTTTGTTATTTTATTTTTGTTCTTTTTAGAGGGTTTTTTAGTAACAAGAATGCCTCAATCTTTCTACTTAAAGTTAATAGATCTAAATAAAGAAACAATTCTTAATAATAAAAAATTAATTTTAGAAAAATACACAAACATAAAAAAAATTAAAGATGTTGAAAAAAAGGATATTGCAAGCATCAAACAAACAATCAAATATCTTTTAAAGGAAGGACTAAAAAAAGAATGGATTGAACAAATTATTAAAAATTATGGTTTTAGTTCAGATGTCTCTTCAGAATTTGTAGATGAAGCAATTAAGGAACTAAAAGAACTACCAAAGGATCTCAAAGAAATAAAGTTAGGAAATGCTGCCTTAAAGTTGTCTCTTGCAAAAATAGAAGAATCCTTTTCTGATCTTAAAAAGATCTATTCTAAATTATCTGAGCTTCAATCAGTTGTTGATAATCTTTCAAAAAGACAAAAAGAATTAGAAACTCTTTCAGAAATTGCAATTAAAAAGCAATTAAAATCTTTGTCTGGAAAGAATTCACAACTAAACAAACAACTCTCAGAGACTCTAGAAAAACCAATAATCTCAATTGATCTAGAGAAGTTAAAGAAGTTAGGAGAGGATCCAGAAAGAAATGAAATTGTTAATTTTCTATATAATTTAGTTTTACCACATATCAAAAACTATTCAGAAAAAGAGTTAGTGTCTTTACTTTTATATAAAGGTTATTCTTATGAGTTGGTTGAAGATTTGATCTTAAAAATTAAAAATAATAAAAAGAAATTTGGAAAAATTGAAAAGAGTGCTCAAGAAAAAATTATTAGTAAGATTAACCTACTTTATAACTTGTTTTCTAAAAAAGAAAAAGATTGACTAATAATATCTATTTATATATATTTATAGATAGTATATATAATATTTTAATTAAAAAGAGATTATAAGAAATTTAAAAAGAGATTATAAGAAATTTAAAAACAGTAACAAAATAAACAATTATTTTAATTTAATTTAAGCGTGATAAATGTGATTCAAACAAACCTAATATTTTTATTTATTTCAGGAGTCTTTCTTCTAGGTTTTTTTGGAAACCTAATTTTTAGAAAAACAAAAATCTCAGACATTATTTTCTTAATACTTATTGGTTTCTTGTTAGGGTCAGGACTAAACATCATACCAGTTGGAGAACTTAATCTTCTAAAAAGTTTTTCCTCATTTTTTGGTGCCTTAGCTTTAATTATTTTAATGTTTGAAGGTGGACTTCATCTAAAGTTTTTCAAAGTTCTCTCAGAGATTGGAAAGGCTGGACTTTTTACAGTCTTAGGTTTTATTTTAACTGTTGGTTTGTCTTCTGTTATCTTATATTATGCTTTTTCAATTCCATTTATTTATGGTATCCTGGTAGGAGCTGTTGTTGGTGGAACTTCTTCAGCAGTAGTCATTCCATTAATTTCAAGATCAAGTGCTAAAGAAGACACAAAAGTGTTACTTACTTTAGAGTCTGCAATCACTGATGTTTTATGTGTTATTACTGTTATTGCTGTTGTTGACATTATTATTTCTAAGACAGCAAGTGTTCAATTAATTACTCAAAATATATTTAGTGCTTTTGCAATTGCTGCTGTGATTGGTGCTGCAGGTGGAATCTTTTGGTTAAGGATTCTTAGAGACTTTGAACTTGCAAGAGAGTTTGGTTATCTTTTAACTTTATCTTTTTTATTTTTAGTATATATCTTAATTGAGTTTGCAAAAGGAAATGGAGCCTTTGGAGTTTTAATTTTTGGAATTGTTCTTGGTAATGGTTCTCATATTTTAAGTATGTTTAGGATGAAGACTTTCTCAATAAGTAATACCCTTACTCAGTTTCAAGCAGAGATCTCTTTATTTATAAAAGCTTTTTTCTTTATATATCTTGGAATATTAATTGAGATTTCAGATGTTACTTTTAAGATTGTTATAATTGCACTTGTTCTAATTGCCTTTGCTTTACTGTCTAGATTTTTAGTTACAAAGTTATTGTTTAGGAAAAGCAAAGACCCAATCCAATCTAAGTTTGTGATGTCTTTGCATGCTAGGGGTTTAGCTGCTGCTGTTCTTGCAACTTATCCTTTAACTATGGGGCTTGTAGACGAGTATACATTATTAATTTTACCAATTGCTTTTTTGGTAATAATCATAAGTAACATCTCAACAACCATACTGTTCTTTAAAGCAGAGAAAGTTGCTTGTGAACTTAAGTCTCCCGAAGACTCTTTTGAGGGCAGAGATGGTGATTCTGAAAGTGAGGGTGAAAATGATAACAATTCAGATTCAGATTCAGGAAATGAAAATTCTGGAAATAGAAATAGCAATTCCTCTACTTCAGGTTCCTCAAAAGAAGATATTTTTAGTCAATTGAAAAAGAAGTATAGTGATTGAATGCTCTTTTCAAAATTATAAACCAACCCTAACCTTTTAAAAACAATTTGCTTTTTAATTTAATTAGTATGAATAAATATTTTAATTTTTTTAAAGTTTATGTTTCCAATTTCAATTATCTAATTTTTTTAAACATAAATATAATTATTATATAATAAAGGGTAAGATTAATCTCTTTTAAATCTTACCAAAATAAAAAGAGATAAAGATAGGTGTAGAAAAATGTTTTCAAACGAAACAGAAAATGAAATTAAGAAATTTTGGGAAGAAAAACAAATCCCTAAAAAAGTTAGAGAAAAAGAATCTGAAAAATTAGATTACTTTATTGATGGTCCACCCTATGCTTCTGGAAAGCTACATTTAGGAACAGCAATGAACAGAATCCTAAAAGATATAGTTTTTAGATTTAAAAGACAGAAAGGCTATAAGGTCTTAGACATCCCTGGCTTTGATTGTCATGGTGTTCCAATTGAAATGAAAGTTCAAAAGAAACATGATCTAAAATCAAAAGAAGATATTGAAAAATTTGGAATTGAAAATTTTATAAAAGAATGCTATAAGTTTGCAACAGAACATATTGAAGATATGTCTAAAGAGATCTATAATCTTGGACAATGGCTTGATTGGGAAAATCCATACAGAACCTTAGACCAAAAATATATGCAATCTGCCTGGTGGACCTTTAAAAAAGCATATGAAAAAAACTTACTTTACCATGGAAAATATCCAGTCCACATCTGCCCTAGCTGTGAAACCTCAGTATCTTTTAATGAAATTGAACATAAAGACCTAACTGACACCTCAATCTATGTTACCATGCAAGCAGTTGATGATGAAAACCTATACTTTGTAATTTGGACAACAACCCCTTGGACTCTTCCAGCAAACATGGGAATTATGGTCCACCCAAAATACGAATATGTAGAACTAATTTCTAATAATAAAAAATATATAATTGCAAAAGACCTTGTTGAAAAACTAATAATTGAATTTGATCTAAAAGAAAACTATTCCTTAGGAAAAACATACACAGGACAAGACCTTGTTGGAAAAAAGTATAAACCAATCTTAGGGGAGTGGGTTAATCTTTCAAAAGATGATGAAAACAGAGCCTACAGAATAATACCATCAGCAAGATATGTAAACCTAGAGGATGGTTCAGGACTTGTGCATTGTGCCCCAGGACACGGAAAGGAAGACTATCAAGTTGGTTTTGAAAACAATTTACCTTTCTACTCCCCAGTAACAATGACAGGTGTTTATGATGAAACAATCTCCAAGCATTCAGGAAAAAAAGTAAAAGAACTAGACCCATTCATTATTGAATATTTACAAGAAAAGGGATCTTTACTTTCTAAAAAGAAAATAAAGCATAGTTACCCTACCTGTTGGAGATGTCACTCTCCACTATTGCAAGTAGCTTTACCTCAATGGTTTTTAAAAGTTGAAGACCTAAAACCAAGATTACAAGAACTAAATGAAAAGGAAGTAACCTGGTTTCCAACTTGGGGAAAAGACAGATTTAATGATTGGTTAAAGACCCTTTCTGATTGGCCAATCTCAAGAGCAAGATATTGGGGTATACCAATTCCAATTTGGAAGTGTGAAAAATGTAACAAGTTACATGTGTTTGGCTCTCTGCAGGAACTAAAAGAAAAAAACCCAAATGTAGATCTAAACATGGACATCCATAAACCATATATTGATGACGTAGAGATAACTTGTGATTGTGGAAATAAAGTAAAAAGAATACCAGAAGTCTTTGATGTTTGGTTTGACTCTGGAGTTGCATCTTGGGCATCTCTTAACTACCCTTTTAAAAAAGAAAGGTTCGAAAAATATTGGCCTCCAGGAATGAACATTGAAGGAAGTGACCAGATAAGAGGGTGGTGGAATTCACAGATTATTACTTCTGCAATTGTCTTTGATAAAGCTCCGTTCAAGCATATTGCCTTACATGGAATGATTCTAGATGGAGCAAGAAGAAAACTATCAAAATCAGAAGGTAATGATAGACCTTTACAAGAAAGATTTAAGGAATTATCAATTGACTATTACAGATATTATTTTGCAAAAGAATATGATGGCACAGACCTGGTCATGGATGAGTCTAAGTTTAAGGATGTTAAAAGAATCTTTAATCTTTTAGAAAATGTTTTTTCTTTTTTAACCATCTACAATTCCAATATAGATTTTATAGAAACATTTAATGTTGGACAAACAGAGTTGACAACAGAAGACAAATGGATATTATCAAAGTTTCAAACTACACTTTCAGAAAGTTACAACAACTACACAACTGCCAATTTCTCAAAGGTAATTCAAGATGTTGAAAAGTTCATTTTAGAGGACTTAAGTAGAGTGTATGTTAAGCTTTTAAGAAAAAGAAAAGACAAAAATTTAATTTTAAATTATGTTCTTTCCTCAACTCTGTTATTACTTTCTCCAGTAATTCCACATTTTACAGAGTATATGTTTAGAAAGTTTAAAACAACTAAAGAATCAATTCATCTATGTTTACTTCCAGAAGTAAAAGCTGACATGATAGATAAAGATCTAGAGACAAACTTCAATGTTTCTCAAGAAATTGTAACATCTGTTTTATCTTTAAGAGAAGAGGATAAAAAAAGATTAAGATGGTTACTTCCTCATCTAGTTGTTCAAACAGAATCTCCTGAGAAGCTAAAAGATTTTAGATCAATAATCTCTGACATGACAAACATCTCACAAGTTACAATTTCAAAAGAAAAGCCAAGTGGTAATTTCTTATCAAAGGAGATTTCAAAAGAGATAACAGTTCATCTAGACAAAGACATCTCAAAGGACTACAAAGAAATTTGGGAAGTAAGTGAACTTACAAGATTGATACAAGATAAAAGAAAGAAAAGTAATCTAAATCCAAATGACGTAATTGATCTAAAGATATCCTCTGATGATTTGTCTTTCTTAAAAGATAATAAAGAAAAAATAGAAACTGCAACAAGTTCAAATATGAGGATCTTAGATAAACTAGACCCAGAAAATAAATTTAAATTAATTGAAAGAGAAGTTTCTTTTTCTTTCTAATTTTTTTATTTTTAGATTTTTCTTTTTCTCTTTTTTAAAAAATTCCATTTTTCTAATTTTATTAATTTTTCCAAAATTGTTTTTAATTTTTTCATAGTTTTTTTCTTTTTTAAAAGATATGCTTAAATACTTTATTAGCTACTTTTATTTATGCACATAATTTTTTCAATCTTAATTTTAATTTTAAGTTCTTACATAATATTTCTTGCAGGAAAAAGATTTGCAAGTGCTTCCTCTAACCTAGGAGATTACTTAGGTTTACCAAAATCTGTAAAGGGAGCAACCTTTGATGCAGTTTCAAGTTCTCTACCTGAGTTGTTGGTAGCAGTTTACTCTATAATTTTTTTTAAACAATTTGAGTTGGGTTTAGGAACTATAGTTGGTTCCTCTTTGTTTAACTTGTTAGTAATTCCTGCAATTTGTGTTCTAGCTTCTTCAGCAATCTTTAAGGTAAGTGAGAAGGTAGTTTCTAGAGAGGCAATCTTCTATCTAATTTCAATCTTTGTTTTGTCAATGGTTGTCTTTTACTTTAAATCTTGGACAATTGGAATTGCTTTAGTTTTCTTGTTATTCTATGTGTGGTATGTTTCAAACCTTGTTAAGCACACAAAAGAACATAAAAAGACTATTGAGAAAAGAATTAAAATTTCTATGAAAAAAGAGGTTATTACTTTTGTTCTTACCTTGGTGGCAATTGGTGTAGCAACTTACCTTTTAACATCCTCGGCAATTGACATCTCTGTGTTTCTAAACATCAACCCAATTGTAATTGGTTTTACAGTTGTGGCTATGGCAACTTCTCTTCCAGACACAATCATTTCTTATGTTAATGCTAAGAAAGGAGACTTTGATGATGCAATTTCTAATATCTTTGGCTCTAATATTTTTAATATCTTTATAGGCTTAAGCATACCTGTAATTCTTGCAGTTATTTTTGGTTTAAAAGCAAACATTGATTTTGCAAATATTGAGATTATCTTTGCTCTTTTAGGTATTAGTATTTTGGTAATCTATTTATTATTACAGAACTATTCTATAAACAAAAGCCAAGCTTATTTATTTTTATTAATTTATTTACTTTTTAATGCATATGTTATCTATCTTTCCTTTGTTTAAGGTATTTTTAAGAATAATAAGTTGTCTTTAAAAATATTTCCATACATGTTGTATACTTATGATATACCAAACAAAACTTGAAAAATATTATTTAATTTCAAGATATACAGTTTCTATTAAAATTTTCAATTGCCCTTAAAGAGAGGGTAGAAATAATTGTGCTTTTTAAATTATGGTTCTTTTTTTAAATATAATCATAACTATTATATAAATGATAAAAAAGAATAATTAATAAATAAAAATTTATGGAGTTGAAATTAAAATTATGGAATTAAAAAAATTTATAAAAGTAAAAGAGGCCTTAGATAAAAAGGAAGGTCAAGTAAGTCTAAGGGGTTGGGTCTACAGGCAAAGAGCTCAAAAAGATCTAGTGTTTATAACAATAAGAGATGAGAGTGGGATTGTTCAGGCTGTTGTTGACTCTTCAAAGGTTTCTGAAAAAGTTTTTGAAGATGCAAAAAAACTAACCATGGAGTCTTCCTTTAAGCTTACAGGTAAACTAAGAAAGGAAGAGAGATCCCCTCAAGGTTATGAAGTTGATGTTGTGGATCTAGAGATTGTCCAGATTGCAGAAAACTATCCAATTTCTAAAGACTTCTCTGAAGAGTTTCTTTTAGATGTTAGACATTTATGGCTAAGGTCAAGAAAGATGACTTCAATTTTAAAGATAAGATCAACTGTCTTTAAGGCAATTCATGACTTTTTTAGAAAAAAAGACTTCTATGAATATCATTCTCCAATCTTACAATCTGTGCAGTGTGAGGGTGGGTCTAGTCTTTTTAAAGTTGACTACTTTGAAAAACCAGGAGTCTTTCTAGCACAGACTTGGCAACTTTATGCTGAACCTGCAATCTTTTCTTTAGGGAAAATCTATACAATCTCTCCATCATTTAGAGCTGAAAAATCAAAAACTACAAGGCACTTAACAGAATATTGGCATGCTGAGATGGAAGGTGCATGGATAACTTTTGAAGAGTTACAGGATTATGGGGAGCAGTTGATTAAGTCTGTAATAAAGGAAGTTTTAGATAAGAATAAAGAAGACCTAATAATTCTAAAAAGAGATACGAAGATATTAGAGAGTTCTTTAAAGATACCATTTGTAAGAATGACCTATGATGATGCTCTTAAAGTTCTAAAAGAAAAGTTTGATTTTGAGATTTCTTGGGGTAAAGATCTAAGAACAATTGAAGAGGATAAGCTTTCAAGTTTGTACGAAACTTTTGTAATTGTTACAAGATACCCAAAAGTTGTAAAGGCATTCTACATGAAGGAAGACCCAGAAAATAAAGATGTAGTCTTAGGCTTTGACTGTATAGCCCCTGAAGGTTATGGGGAGATTATTGGTGCAAGTCAAAGAGAATCAGATCTAAACAAATTAATTTCTAAACTTAAAGAGCAAGGGGAAGATGCAAGTCAATATAAATTTTACTTAGACACAAGAAGGTATGGTTCAGTTCCTCATTCAGGCTTTGGAATGGGTGTTGAAAGACTTCTATCTTTTATAGTTGGTGCACAGACAATCAAAGACACAATTCCTTTCCCAAGAACAATGGTTAGGTATAAGCCTTAAGTCAAAAGGTATTTTGGCTTTTTCCTTTTTTGCCTTGGTAGCTTAGTGGTTGGAGCAATCGGCTGTTAACCGATAGGTCGCAGGTTCAAATCCTGCCCGAGGCGTTTTTATTTTCAAATATTTTTAAAAATAAAAAATCAATTTTAAAGAGAGTGTTTTTTATGAGAATGTGGATGGTTCCTGTTTCCAAAATGTGCAGAAAACATTTACTTGGAGAGCATGTAGAGATTCATATGCTTGTAGGTACTATTCTTAGAGAAAGATCAATTGAAGGCTACATAAAAAATGACTTGATTGAACCAAAAAGCATCTACAAAAGACATCAAGAAATAGTTGAGGAGATGTTAAAAAGAGGCTATAACCATAACAGTCCTCTTTTAGAGATCAACTTTTCATCAAAGGTAATAAAACCTTATCTAGAGCATAAGGTAGATTCTAAAAAAAGCTATTTAGATTTAATCATAAGATGTAAGGATTGTAGAGATTTAAAATAAGCATTTTCATAAAAATTTAAAAAAAAGAAAAAACTATTCCTGTGTCCACGTAGTTTCATCTTTATTATCATAAAGCACAATTCCTTTCTGTGAGAGCTTAACCCTAATTTGGTCAGCTTCTTCCCATTTCTTTTCCTTTCTTAACTTCTTTCTTTTCTCAATCAGATTAAGAATTTCTTCTCTTGGGATTTGTGGTTTTTTACAAGAGTCATCTTCTTGGCTTTTAAAGCTTAAAAACTTAAATACCAAATTAACTTTGATTAAAAATTCTAAAATTCTTTTTGCTTGTTGAGTAGTGATGCTATTTTTCTCAATCAACTTATTAATTTCCTTTACTAAAAAATGAATTTCTGAAAGAGCCATAGGAGTGTTTAGATCATCATCCATTGCTTTTGAAAAATTAAAGATTGTGTTTTCAATTATTGGTTCTGCAAGTTTACTTTCAGAGGTGTTATCTACATTTTGTAATCTTTTAATAAATGCATTTAGTTTCTTAATTGTGTTTTCTGCATCCTCAACTGCTTTTTTAGTATAATTTTGTGGTTTTCTATAATGCCCAGTGGTTACAAGATATCTTAGGTTTTCAGCAGAGTTGTCTTTTAGAAAGTCTTTAATGGTTATAAAGTTTCCTAGAGACTTACCCATCTTCTTTCCCTCCACCATAAGCATAGAGGTATGCACCCAGTAGTTTACAACCTTATGTTGGTAATATCCAAAATTTTGAGCAATCTCATTTTGATGGTGTGGAAAAACATGCTCAATTCCTCCTCCATGAATATCAAAATTTTCACCTAAATATTTACAACCCATAGTTGAACATTCAAGATGCCATCCAGGGTAACCAACAGACCATGGAGAGTCCCATTTAAGTATGTGGTTGTCATTTGCTTTAATCCATAATGCAAAATCAGAAGCATGTCTTTTATCAGGATCATTTGTAAACCTTGTATTTTTTTCAAGTTCTTCTATGTTTTTTTTAGAAAAAACCCCATAATCCTTAAATTTAGAAATATCATAATAAACATTTCCATTAACCTCATATGCAAACCCATTATTTAACATCTTCTTAATCCAGGACTGCATTTCAATTATGTGAGCAGAAGCTAATGGCTCAACATTTGGTCTTGTAAGTTTAAGTTTGTCAAAAGCCTCCCACATGTTTCTTGTGTACTTTTGAACAAGTTCCATTGGGTGATGATACTTTCTTTCCTTTGCTCTCTTTTCAATCTTATCTTCTTCAAGATCATCTTCTGTAAGGTGTCCAACATCTGTAATGTTTCTAACATAGAAGATATCGTAGTTATGAAAATGTTTAAAATAATTAATTAAGATATCATAGTAGATATACGAAAGAGCATGTCCAATATGCACATCATCATAAACAGTAACTCCACAAACATAAATTTTTAGTTCCTTTTTAGTAACTGGTTTAAAATTTTCTTTCTTTCTTGTAAGTGTGTTATATATTTTTAGAGTCATGTTATGTTTCACAATTAATGTTTTATTTTTTTAATTTAATTATAATATATTTAATATTGTAAATACTTATAAATTGTGCTGTTTTTTAAAAAAAAGCTTATAATTTACTTAAAGGAGTTAATTGTTTGTAGGTTTTTCTTAAAAGTTAAATTTATTAAATTAACCATATACTATATAAATAATTTGTTTATAATATATTTAATTAATTATAAATTAATTAACTGTTAATAATGTTATTTTTAAAAAATAAAGGAAATATTATTGGTGTTTTTGAATGGAAAAGAAAAGAGATGTAATTAAGTTGAATAAGATTATTTTAATAGGAGTTGTGTTTTCCTTTTTATTAATGTTTATGGTTGGAAATATTTCTTCTCAAGAGACTGATGATTTTGGATTAAAAATAAGCAAAGTTTCTGTAAATAAAGATGGAAATTTAGATGTAATGATTGAAAGAAATGATGGAATTAAAGCTAAAGATATAACTTGTGTAAGTGTCTTTTCAAAAGAAGAGTTTGATAAAGCAAATCTAGATGAATTTATGTCTCTTTTATTGCATGATAGAAAAAAATCTTATAGCCTTGAGGATATTCAAAATGATCTTAAATTTAAAGGTATTGATTTAGATTTTAAAAGTTTTTTTGAAAATTCAGATAATTTAAATCATTCTAGAAACATCTTTCCAAAAGATATGGTTTTTCCAGTAGAAATTAAGATTCCAAATTCAGACTTTAGATATCTTTATATGTATTGTGTTAGTTATTTAGATGATTCTAAAGCTGACTGGATGGGAAATAGGTATGATCAAAGTATTACTCCTGAATTAAAAGGGGCATTGAAAAATATGTATTCAAAATATAAAACTTCTGAATTTTTTAGAGGTAGTATATTTTTTTTTGATCTGTTTAGAACTGAAAAATATATTTTTTTAGAACCTAATTTAGAAACCTCAAGTTATTTCTTAGATTTAGCCGAAAGTAAAGCAGAGGTCTTAACTAATGTAGATACAACTCCTACTGTTATAGCTGATGTTTCAGCAAATCTAACTATTTCAAATTCTATCTCAGATTTAACCATGTCTCCAGAATCTCTTCTTATTGCAGGAAAATCTTCACAAGATTATGTTTGTGTAGATCATATTTGTTATATTAACAAAAATGAAAGTGACAAAATAGATGTTAACATTTCTTTCTTAGTAAATAATGTGACCTCTAAAGATATTTATGTAACCTCCTCTTTAAAGGACAATTCATCTTTTCTAAAAAATTCAATTTATAATAAACTTAATAATGCTAGTTCTAAACATGTTTTCAATTTTAATATTGGAGATAATTTAACTTCTGTTGAAAACATTCAAGATGGCAATGTAATTTCATTTACAGGTAGTTTAAAAGATAAAATCTATTTAGTTACAATTGCAGATTATAATAAAGGTGGAAGTCCAACTGTTACTGACTTTTCAGGATTAAAAATAAATAACAACAGCCAAGTAACCTACCAAATATTAACTGAAGATAATTTCTTACAAGATCCAAATTATGAACTTGATTATTATTACCTAGTTCCTGTTGAAAAGAACAATTATAATAAACTATTAATCTATCTTTCAAATAAAAAAATACTTAATTTCTTTTGTGAAGATTGTTTACCAAATTGGTTATTCTATGAAAAAGATGTTGTTAGAGCTGAACAAACAATTGATCTTAAAGATGTTGAAATAATTCCAGAAGATACTGCTTCTGAAGGTATTACTGCTATTAATTTAGATCCTGATTTTTCTGATCAAATTACTATAAATAATCCACTTAAAGTGTATATTAGTGTTAATTACTTACAATTTTTAATTGATCAATTAGATATTTTTGATTTAGATGAGAAACATAAAGCCACAAATGGTTATGGAAATGAATATGATGACAATTCTTATCGTGAAATTTTATGGGATCTAATTTCAAAAAAATATGCAGAATTTTGCACAGATACTCCAAATTTAAATTATCCTAAACTTTTTGAAGTTGGAAAAGACTTTGGTTTTTCAGATGAAGAGATGGCACAATTTTGGGCAATTGTAACTCAAGAATCTTCCTTTGGAAAGAGTACTATTTCAAAAGGCACTGAATCATCATATGGTATGGCTCAAATAAATTATGATGTTTGGTGTTCTGGTAATGGAAAGATAAACGGTTATAATCAATTAAAAGACTATTTTCCAAATAGTATTGTATCTAATCAAACAGATTATGATACTCTCTGTGACAATATAAAAAATAATAAAGAAGCTGATAAAGATCAAACCTATTCTTTACAATTTGGAGCAGCAGTCTATAAGGCTTACAGAGATAAAGTAATTGGTACAACAAATGATTTTCCAAGGGAAGCTTTTAAAACCTATGATCATAAAGATGCAATTGATGCAATGTTTGCAATTGGATATAAATATAATTCTCCAAATAAAGGATTTAATATAAATAAAAAATATACTTTAGAAAGTTCTGGAAACAGTTCCAATTTTAATAATATTTATTTACCTGTAACTACAACTTTCCAAACTGTTACAAAGTTAGCAAATTATCTTGTATACAAGAAAATAATGTTTGATATTAATACTTTACAAGATGAAGATTTAGATAATTGTATAAAGCTTCAAATTAAAAATAACTATAGTAAATTTAGTGCCACATATCCAACAATTCCATTTTTAAAAATGGAATTTTCTACTCCTGGGTCATCAGCAGTAGATACTACAAATTTAAGTTCTTCTGAAATTGGACCAAAAATCTTAGAAAACGCAGAAAAATATTTAGGTGAGAAATATGTTTCTGGTGGAAGAAAAGGATATTATGATAAAGATGGTGTTGACTGTATTGGTCTACAATATCTTGCATTAAGAGATACTAGTCTTCTAAATAACAAACCACAATTTAATTTTCAAGGAATTCCACAAACTATAGAAGCAAAGAAGGTTTTTAGTTGGGGAGGAACAATTTTAGAATATGTTGCTGATGAAAAATTCGTAATTGAATATTCTTCTGATATAGATTATCTTCAACCAGGAGACTTTTTGTATTTTGATTATTCTCATGCTGGTATTTATAAAGGTTATAACTCTCAAACAAAGAAACATGAGTTTATACATGCAAACACAATTAATAGTGCTAACCAACAAGTAAATACAGTTTTTTATGATAATATAGAAGATAAACTTAAAATTACTAACACCCAGAATAAAGTTCAAAAGTTATCTTCCCCAATTTATGTAGGGAGAATAACTAATAATGATTTTGGTTCAATTAAAGATCTAGCAAGGTATATTGACCAAGATAATGATGGTGATTGGAATGATAATAAAATTGATGATTTATATACATTAGATAATACAGACTATTTTGATAGCTCAAATCAACAATTTGGTTTTGAAAGTGCATTGTTAAAAGGCTGTATTTTGACAACAATTGGAAAATTAAGTTTTAATGAAACTAAATCTTCTGATGAAATTCAAAATATAACACTAACTAAAAAAGATATTCGTGCATTAAATGCTTTAAGTTGTTCTAAAACAGTTCCAAAATACCAAGAATTTAATTCTTTAAAAGGTTTAGAATTTTTTAAAAATTTAAGAGTTTTAGATCTAAGTGGTTCAAAAATTAATAATTCCAGTATAATTGATATAATTAATTTAAAAGAATTAAGAGAATTAGATCTAAGTAATACAAATATAAAACTAAGTTCAGACCTTTCTGAATTAGCATATCTTTCTAATAGTAGTTATTTCCCAAATTTAAATTATTTAACTTTAGATGATAGTTTTAAAGATACTCAAATAGTTAATGAGATCAAAAATATCCATCCAGGAATTGTTATAGAGTTTAAGTAATTTAATTTTTTTATAATTTTAAAATATTACTATACAAAAAAAATAAAACTTATTATTATGAATAAAAAAATCATCTGCCTAGGAATAGAGTCAACAGCTCATACCCTAGGAATAGGAATTATTGATTCTAAAGGTAAAGTATATACTAACTCTAAAAGACAATATGTTCAGAAAGACACAGTATCTGGCATAAAACCCTATGATGCAGCTCAATTTCATTACCAAAATTCTATAGATCTTCTTAAAGAGGCACTAGAGGATGCCAAATTGACTATGAAAGACATACATGTAATCTCCTTCTCAAAAAGTCCAGGGCTTGGTCCTTGCTTGGTTGTTGGTGCAACTTTTGCAAGAACTTTAGCAATCAAATATAATAAACCAATTGTAGGTGTCAATCATTGTGTTGCTCATTTAGAGATTGGAAAAACTTTAATGAAAGCAAAAGATCCACTTTTTATTTACACTTCAGGAGCAAACACCCAAATTATTGCAAGAGATGACAACAGATATAAGATTTTAGGAGAAACTCTAGATATTGGTCTTGGAAACTTATTTGATTCTTTTGCAAGAGATCTAGGTTATGGTTTTCCAGGTGGTCCAATCTTAGATCAAATTTATTTTAAATCAAATAATTATCTTGATATCTTACCATACTCTGTAAAAGGCATGGACATTGTCTATTCAGGACTATTAACCTCCAGTCAGAAGTTGATTGGCAAATATAAAAATGAAGATCTAGTTTATTCCTTTATGCACACAGCCTATGCCATGCTTTTAGAGGTGTGTGAAAGAGCAATTTCCTACACTAATAAAAAAGAAATTATGGTTATTGGTGGTGTTGCTGCTTCAAAGGCCTTAAAGGAGATGTTAACTGCTTTTTCAAAAGAGAGAAAAGTAAAGCTTTTCATCCCTCCAGTCTCAGCATGCTTAGACAATGGCTTAATGATTGCTGATCTAGGCTTAAAAGAGTATCTTTCAAATGGAGGTCAACAACTAAAAGACACAACAATTGACCCAACAGAGAGAACAGATCAAGTAATAATTTCATGGTAATTTTTAAAGTTTTTCCTTTTTAAAAAAGGAAAAATTGTTTGTTTCTAGAACTATAAAAATAGTTCTTTTTCTTCACATTTCCAATGGTAAAAAATAGTGTAGATTATAAGCTTTCAAGATAAAAGCCATGTATTTTTAAACTTATTTGTGTAACCTTATATAAGATAATATATATCTAAAAATTATGTTTTAAAATAAAAAAGGGATCAATATGGAATATGTATTTAGAATTATAAAAAAAGTAACTGACATGGAAAGACCAACCAGAAACACAGAAGAAATCTTAAAAGTATATGTGGAGAAAGGAGAAACTTTCCAAGATGATGGGAAAAATGGTCATGTTTTCAAATTACTTTCAGGAGATTCAAGAAGTGTAATGCTTGAGTATGATAGAGAGTATCTTGTGAAAAATGAACACAAAGCCTATGAGTATGTAACAAACTTAGCAGTAAATGAATCTAAACAAATTACTTCTATGTGGAGTAGGTTACAAACAACAATAACAATTACTTATCTTGGTGTTGAAGGAGATATTTCTTCTTCTCAAAACAATTTAAAAGAAGAAGTCAATTTAGAAGAAGATAATTAATTTTAATTTAATTTTAATTTTTTCTCTAAATTAAAAATGTGAGTAAATCTGCAAATCTGCAAATCTAAAAATCTATAAATTAAAGAATTTAAAAAACAAAAAAAGAAATTTATAATATATGTACAAACAAATAATAATTGTTAGAAATGACCTAAAGATGGGCAAAGGCAAGATTGCAGCACAAGCTTCTCATGCCTCTCTTTCTGCTTATCTTTTAGCTTCTAAAAAGACTCCTCAGATAACATCCAATTGGCTAGAGTTTGGACAGAAAAAAGTAGTCTTAAAGATTGATTCAAAAAAAGAACTATTACTTTTGTTTGAAGACATTAAAAACATCTTTCCATGTGCTTTAATTAAGGATGCTGGCTTAACCCAATTAGCTCAAACTGACATAACCTGTTTGGGAATCGGACCTATCAAAGAAATTGAAATTGATAGGTTTACAAAAAAATATAAGTTGTTGTAAAAGATATGGTTTCTAAAGATCCACTTACTTATAAAGTTTACAATTTTGAAAGTGTAATTGATGAGAAATTAGTTAAAGACTTTATAAATGTTTATTCTTACTTTAATGCTAGTAATCCAACCATAAGCAGTATTAATGATTTAACTTCCTTTTTACAAAAAAAATTAAGATCTAAAAACTATAGACTATTTATAGCTTATAAAGATAATGTTTCTTGTGCTTTTTTAGAAGGGAAACTTAAAGATAATTCTTCTTTCCATATTGACCTGTTTAAGGTAAAGGAAGATTCTAAAAATAAAAAAAATAACTACAGAAATCAAAAAATTGGAAAAAAGCTATTTTTTCATGCTGTTTCTTACCTAAGTTCTAAAGAAAATATTTCACACTTCCCAATCTCCTCTGTAGTCTTAGATCCTAAGGTGTATGGGATTAGGGAAGACTTTATAAAAAGAAAAAACACCTCTAAAAGAATAAGCTATACTTCTAAAAAATACAGCATCTCTGCAATTAGGAAAAAATTAAAATAATTATTAAAAATAAAAATTAAAGTCAAAAAATAAAAAGATTCAAAATAAATCTAAATAATAAAAAATCTAAAAAGGAAAAGTGTAAACAAAAAAAGAAATTAAAAATATAAAGAGACTTACATCTTCCTTTCCTTAATTTCATCTAAAGCCTTGATTGCTTGTTCATAAAGTACTCTATTTTTTAGTCCCTTTTCTTTTGCCATTTCTCTTTTAAGAGAATTAATTATATCTTCTAATTCTAAGTACATTTGTTAATCACAATTGCTCTATATCTAATATATAATATATATACAATAACCTTTTTAAGTAGAAACTTATTTAAGACTTTTAAGAAATTCTTCAAAGATTTTACCATTTTCTATAATTTCTTCTTTTTTAATAGAATATGCTTTTTTTGTTTTATTTAATAAAGAATAATGTAAAAAATACCACTTATTCTTTCCAAGCCTCCAAGCAATATAAGATTTTAATCCTGAAGTTTCTTCCCAAATTTTTAATTCCTCAATTTGAGATTCTTTAATATTCAAATACAATCCTTTCTTTGTCTTACACTCAATTGAAACACCATTACCCTTCTTAATTGCAATCAGGTCAGGGCAAGGTAAGCTACTTGATCCAGAACCAGCTACCCTAAGAACAGCAAAACCTTTATTATATAACTCTAAAAGAAGTTCTCTTTCAGCATTTGAGCCTTTTTTCTTATTTTTCATCATTTCCATCAAATTTAGTTAATTTATAAATCTTTTGTTACATAATATAATATACAATAATTAAATTATAAATATTTTATTTTTATAATATAAAATTTAATATAACTTAAATAATAAGACAAGTATAATATATAAAGATTCCTGTAATTTACAAGAAAGTAATGTGATTTTAGGGTCTTTTAAAGAAAAACAATTTAAAGTATAAAAGAAAAACAGTTTATTTTTAATAAAATTAATTTTTAAAAGTTTTATGAATTCATTACAATTAAAGAAAGGAGATGTGATTTTTCTTCAAGTTATCGCTAATGCAAAGGAAAGTGAGTTAACTTATAAAGATGGAATTTATAAGATACGACTAAAGTCAAAGGCATTAAAGGGACAAGCAAATAATGAATTAAAAGATTATTTTAAGAAGTTAGGTTACAATATTGAAATTATAAAAGGTCAAAAAAATAAACATAAAATAATAAAAATAAACTAAAGATTTATACTTTTTCTTTAAAAGAACAAAAGATTACTATTCTTGTACTTTATATGTGTCTTTTTACATATAAAAAATTAAAATAGGATGTGATCTTATATGGGTAAAACCTACTTAGAGACAATCAAATATATGATAGTTGCAGACTTTGAAGTTGAGGGATTAGTTGAAAGACCAGATGTTATTGGTGCTATCTTTGGACAATCAGAAGGTCTGTTAGGCTCTCAATTGGACATTAAAGAATTACAACAAAATGGTAAGATTGGAAGAATAGAAATTACAGTTAACCATTCAAACAACAAAACAAACGGAACTTTAAAACTACCTTGCTCTTTGTCAATGGTTGAAACAGCAATCATTGCAGCCTCAATTGAATCAATTGACAAGGTTGGTCCGTGTGACACTTCTTTTAAAATTAAACAAATTGAAGACACTAGAGGTCTAAAAAGAAAACAAATTAAAGACAGAGCAATTGATCTTTTAGGAAAGTTAATGCAAGAGGAGATTCCAGACACTAGAGAGTTGATGGATGAGATTACAGATTCCTTTAAGACAAGAGACATAATTTTGTATGGTCCAGAGAAACTACCTTCAGGTCCAACTATTGAAAATTCTAAAGAAGTTACTATTGTGGAGGGTAGAGCAGATGTTATTAACATGTTAAAATATGGATTTACAAACATTATTTCTACTGGAGGAGCAAGAGTTCCAAAAACCTTAGCAGACATTGTTAAAGATAAAGTTGTTACTTTGTTTTTAGATGGAGATAGAGGTGCAGAAATACAGCAAGCTCAACTTCTAAAAGCAATAAGAGTTGATTATGTTGCTAGAGCTCCAGATGGTAAAGAAGTTGAAGAATTAACACAAAAGGAAATTAATCAAGCACTTAGAAGAAAAATAAAAGCTAGTTATTTAGAGTCTTCTTCAAGACCAAGACAACCAGGATTAATTAAGAATACAAAATTTTCTGTAACTCATGAACATAAGTTCAAAAACCAACAATTCCCAAAATCAACCTTTACCCCTACTAGGGTAAATGAGCCTAAAAAAACTGATGATTCTTTTTCAAGTATGCTTTCAAGCATTCCAAATGTTGAGAGGGTAGATGTTGATAAACAAGGCGGTTCTTCTTTTGAACAAAGACAAAACAATAGACACAATTCCAATAACCAAAATAGAGATAGAAATTTTAATAGAAATTCTAACTTTAGACAAAATCAAAGTAGATCAACAAATAACCAATTTAAACCAAGAGACTATAATCAAAGTTCTTCAGGTGGTAGGGTAAACAACTATGCAGATTCTTCAAAAGGTAATTTAAATAATCAAAACAAAGTATATAGCGATTCAAAAGCAGTTGAGGAAAAGATTACAGACTTAAAAAAACAAATAACTTTAAAACAAAAAGTTGAGGATGCAATTAAGAAATTAAATATTACTAGCAGACCAGAACAGATTAGAGTTTCTAAAAGAGAAGATAGTCTAAGTCCATTAACTAGCAAACAAGAAGCTAACACAGTTACAAGCCAAGCTCAAAGTAAGGTAGACTCTAAAGATAACCAAGAAACACAGAAACAAAAAACCCCTGAGAAAAAAGAGCTCCCAAAAAAGCCAATAGTTTTACCAAAATTGACTGAAAAAATTTCTAAAAACTTTATTAAGATTTTAGAAGAAGTGGATGGAAAAAACACTTCCAGAATTTTAAATGAGAAGTTTAGAAGAATTGGTAGTTCAAAAAATTCTGATCTAGAGTATAAATTGAAAGGCTTTAAACAAAATAAGATTTTTGCAGTTGTCACTGATAAAGATCCAGATGCAGATTTTATAAATTTGTGTAAAGAAAAAGGTGTTTTGTTTTTGGTTGTTCCTAAATCTAAAATAAAAGAAGACAAAGAAATAAACATTGTAACTTACAATGATTTAAAAAAATAAATAAAAAAGAAGATTTATTTTTTCTTCTTTTTTCTAACAACTCTTTTTGTGCTTTTAATAACTGGTTTTACAATTGCCTTTTCTTCTCTTTTCTTAATAGTTCTAGCTTGGAAGATAAAGTCTCCAACTATTATTAACAACACAGCAAGTAGTACTTCTATAATTTCTTTAATATATACTTTAAGATATTGTCCAGTACTTAATTCAACTTGGTTAGATCTAATTACAACATTTAACCCGTCAGATACATTTGCTTTACAAGTATCAATTACGCTTGGATCAAATTTAGATACTTCAATACAAGCCTTGTATTCCTGAATAAATTCAACATCATTAAATATATTTACTACAGAAAGTAATAGAAAGAATATTCCAAAAACGAATATAAAAGCACCAACTATTTTTGTTAAATACATTTTATTTTCTGACATTCTTAAATCACCTTTTTTTAATTAAAATTTTATAATTATATATAACAAATTGTTTATTTAAATCTTTTCTTTTTTATAGTTTTTAGAAGATTATATAAAAAGTGAAATATTTGTTATATAAGTTAAGTTGATAGGTTATTATTTGGTGTGCTCATGTAATTTTAATACCAATTAATAATAAAGACAAAAATATATTATTATAGTATTTTTTAAACAAATTCCAATTGTGCAGGGTTCTGTAAGCTATCAATATTTACAATCAGTTTCTATTTCATAGTCATCAAACACACTAACCCAAACCCCATAAAAGTCAACTTAATCCTAAAATTCTTACCTCGTCTAAAAATAACAAAAAATAGCTTTTAAAAGAACTAATTTTAATAATTTTTAAAAAAGAAAACCAAGATTTTTACAAATACTAAATATTATATAGTTTTTGTTATATAATATAAGTATGTCAGATGATAAAAATTCAAAAATAGAGATCTCATATAATGATCTAGTTAAACAAATAATTGATGCATTTACTAGAAAAGACTTAGAAAAGTTACATATTTTAGAAAACCAAGCAATAGAAAATGCAGTTATGGCTTATGATAGATTATTTGCAGAGATTGGAATTGCAATCTATGGAATTAGAAAATTAGATTCAAAAATGCACATCTCTTCTAAAGAGTCTTGGGTAAACAATTCTAAGGAGATTTTAAAAATACTACATTCTTTTTTAGAAACAGAGAATGTTGAACAAAAGAAAATAAACATTTCAAAAGTAATTCAAATTATAAAAGACACAGACAAACAACTTGGAAGATATGTTACCCATGTAATTTCAGATGCAAGTGTAAAATTAGCTTCTTCTGCTTATGCTTTTGGATTGTCAGCTTCTCAAGCTTCTTCTTTATTTAATTGTGATAAAGAGCAATTAATGAATTATTTAGGTGCAACAAAAATGTCTGATGAAGACAAACAATTTAAAAGTATAAAAGAGAGATTACATCTTTTAGAAGTGATGTCAAAGAATGATAAAATATGAAAATAGTTTTTGATTCAGGAGTGTTAATTAGTTTCTCAGAAACATGCTTTTTATCTTTATTTAAAGGTTTAAGAGACAATCTAGGGGAATTTATAATTACTAAAAATGTAAAATATGAGGTGATTGATAGACCCAAAAATGTTATGAGATTTAAATTAAGTTCAATTAGAATTGACGAACAGCTAATGGGTGGAATTTTTACAGTTGCACAAGGCAGTAAAGAGCTAGATAAGGTTACTAAGAAAATAATAGAATTAACAAACAACATGTTCTATGTTAGAGGAAAACCAATTAAGATAATTCAGATTGGGGAAGCTGAAAGTCTAGCTTTAATAGGGCTTACAGAAGCAAGTTATTTAGCAGTTGATGAGAGAACAACAAGGATGTTGATTGAAGAGCCTTATGCTTTACTTTCTATTTTTAAAAGAAAATATAATACTGGTAATATTAATTTTGATAAAAATAAATATCTAAAATTTAAAGAAATTATTGGAAATGTTCAGTCTGTAAGGTCTGTTGATCTTTTTTCATATGCTTATAAGAATAATTTAATAACAGATGTTTACAAGGACAAAGATGCTTTAAAAGCAGTTTTATATGCTTTAAAGTTTAAGGGTTGTGCAGTTTCTTTTGAAGAAATTAATCAATATGTTTCTGAAATGTAAAATGATTGCTTATGAAAATTATAAAAAAAGATAATAACTATATTTTAAAAGGTAATGAGAGTGAGATTGGTTTAGTTGATAGATTAGAAGGTATTGAGTTAGATGTTATAGAAGTTAATGAGGTTGTTTTTGTTTTATCTAAAGTAATTTCTAAAAACAAAACAAAAGACTTAGATAATTTTAGAAGTTCTTTTGAAAAAGGAAAAGACTTTGAAAAAGGAAAAGACTCTCTTCTAGAAGTTAAAGATAAGATTTTACAGATCCTAAATAATAGAGACATCTCTGTAAAGGACAAAGTTGAGGGTAGATTTGAAAAATTGTTTTTAAGAGATGTAGATTTACCAATTTTCAAAAAAATGATTAAAGATAATGAGATAATTTTATTTAAATTATCCCAAAAATATAAAAGAAATATCTATAAGGTTAATGAGGGTTTAGAAGATTTAAAAGAACCTGCACATGAGGAAGTTAACTTTAAAGAGCCAATTTCTAAAATTAACACTTATGATGAAATAAATTTTAAAAAAAATGCCATAGATAAAACTAATGGTAATAAAACCAATTCTGATAGTAATTCCAAAAGTAATACCAACAATTTAGACTTTAAAACTGCTGATGACTACAAAGACTCATTTTCTTTCTTTGACAACAACCAATACATAATAATTAAAAACCAAAACCTAGCTTTACACTTTTCAGAAAAATATAAAGAAAAAATTAAGAATAACGAGATTGTTGGGCTTAAGTCTTTTGATGGCAACTACTATGTTATTTCTTTTGAGTTACTTTCAGAAATTAAAAATAAGATTTTAAATTTAAAAATGTCTTCAACTTTTAATATTGAGGAACTTTCAAGCAAATTAAGTTTAGATAAAGATGTTACAAAAATAACCTTAGAAATATTAAAGGAAGAGTGTTTAGTTATTGAAAAGAAAAAAAATCTTTTTCAATTTGTTTAAATAAAGAGGATGTGAAGATAAGATGGATATTATAACAATTATTTTATTGTGTGCAATTGGTGTTTTTGTTATTGGAAATATTTTAGTTTCAATTATGCTTAAAAGAACAAAACAAACTTTATCTTTTGGAAATTCCTATAATGCAAAAATAGATGTTTTAAAATCAAAGATAGATGTTTTAAACAACAGAGTTACAAGATTAGAAGCAAATCTTAAGAAATAGGCTCAGCCCGCCCATCTATCATCATAAAATCAGCAGGTGTTCAAATTATCATCATTGCCATAAATATATATTGCTTAGAAAGCTTTTTATTCTGTAACCATAAGCTTTAAAAAAAGTATGAGCTTAATAAATTATAGTGTTTGTTATGAATATACCATTGATTGTTCAAGAGTTACTTAAGAGAGTAAAAGAAGAGCAGATAATCTCTATTTGTGCTTTTGAAAAAGATATTGAACTGATTGATGAGTTAGTAAAGATTTTAATTATTGAAAAAAAGAACCTCTTTTTTGTACCAATCAATTCAAGGCAAGCAAAACAATTAAGTGATCTTGGTCAAAAGACAATCTCCTTAAACGATAGAGAAATTGACGTTGCTATAGAGTTTGTGGATGGTGTTGATCAATATTATAATTTTTTTAAGAAGAAAACAAATTCTTTTATAAGGGATAAGATGATAAGTCAATCTGCTCTAAACCTAATTGTTGTTGTTAACAATCACAATTTTAAAGAAGAAATAGATTCTGATATTTATGTTGAGATTAGTTCTTTTGCTTGGCAGAGAACAATTTCTAATCTTCAAAGTTATGGGCTTGCAAGAATTGTAAGTGATGTTGATGGTAATTTTTTTAAAACAGAAATGGGTCATTATTTAGCAAGAATAACAATTGATAAGAACATAATTCTTGAGGACTTTGAATATTCTGTAAGAAACATTCCTGGAGTTTTAGAGACTGGTTTATTTTTGGGTTTAGCAGACACAATTTTTGTGTACTTTGAGGAAGAGAACAGATTAGAGATTAAGACAAGAGCTAAATAATTTATAATTAGAGGACAATTTTTAATTTAAAAGCATGATTTCTAATTTAAAGTGTGGTTTGTGATAAGTAGAATTTGATTTTCAATTAGATGAGTGGGTTTTTCAATTTGAAGAGTAGCTTCTAATTAGAAGAGTAGTTTTTAATTTAGAAATATATATAAATAATTTGTTTCTAAAATATATAGATCTTATTTTTAAAAACAAGTAAAATATTGTGCCTCGGTAGCTTAGTGGTTAAAGCGCCAGACTCATAATCTGGAGACCGCCAGTCCGACTCTGGCTCGAGGCACTTCTAGTTTATAGAATAATTAATTTTCATATTATATTCAACTAATTATTTTCAATTAAATATGTTTCTATATTAAATACACATATAGTTTTAAATAAAAGAAAAATATATGAACAAGAAGTTTTGGTGGGTAATTATTGCGATAGTTATTGTCATAACTGTATTTTTAGTTGTCAATTTTAATTCTAATCGTTCTCGGGTATCTGACAATTTATCTTGTGAGATTACTTTTGAATTTTATAAATTAAATTATTGCGAAACAGATTCTGATTGTCTTATTGGCTGTTCAAGTACATTGCACCCTTGTTGAGAACTACACTTTTATAATAAGTATGAAGATTTATCTAATTTAAATGGGTTATTTGAAAAATGCTGAATGCTTAAAAAAGATTTATATCAAATTGTTTGTTTTGTAAATACCTGTTATGATTTTGAGAATGGTAATTTTAATGATGTTAATATAAGTTGTGTAAATAATATTTGTTTTTCTAATAGTGATAATAAACATTATTTTAGGAGTGAGGATATAATTTGTTCGAAATAATTTAAGAATAATTATTTTACTTTTTTAATAATATCTTTTTGTATATAAAATGTGTTATTTTTTCTAGAGAGATCAACTAATCAGACATTATTTTTGTATAGTATTTTTTTAAGATAAAAGGTTAACTACTACAAAACATAGCAAGTTTCTTAAATTAATTGGTAGCTATTAATATATTTAATTTATAGCCTGACAAACATGAAGAAACTAAAAAGATTATTTAGATTGGAAAGAATTGTATTTTACCCAGTATTATTTATAAGTAGTATTCTTATTTTTTTAATTGGCTTATTGTTAATAAAATTACTGTTTGGTAATTGTAGTGGCATGAGTTGTATTACAACAGGAATTTTTATTTCATTTTTATTATTTGGAGTAGTTATTGCCTTAGTTGTTAGTAATATATTTTTAGTTATTAAATACGAAGCAAAGAACAAAAACAATAATAAACAAAAAAACATATTAACTATTTACATTGTTGTTGTTTCACTATTGATTTTGGCATTATTTTATGGTCCAACCATAACTGATAAATATTATAAAATCAAATATGATAAATTTCAATCAGATTATGAACTTGCTATGGAGGAAGCTGCAAAAAATAGTGATATAGGCGCTTGTATAAAAGAAGTAGAAAAAACATATTCTAAAAACTATTGTGTTTCTGAATATGAGTATTGTAGAAACATATGTGACAAATATTTTGGGATTTATCTATCTAAATTTGCAATAGATAATAATGATAGTGATCTTTGTAATGATAACATCTATTGTTTTTATGAATTTGGGAAAAGTACATTAGATGTAAATTATTGTTTAAAAGTAACTGATAATTATTTTAAGAATGAGTGTATTTTAACTGTTGCCAGCAATAAAAAAGAACTTAACTTTTGTAACTACTTTGAAAAAAATGAAGATAAACAAAATTGTTTCTCTTTAGTATTAACTTATATTTCAAAAAATACAAAAATTAAAGATGCATCAATTTGTTCAAAGATTGAAGATATAATTGCAAAAGAAAATTGTATTATCCAATATTCTAATAATTTTGATGATTGTTATTCTTTAACTTTAAGTGGTAATAAAGACAAGTGTATAAATGGATTATCTAGCCGTATAAAAAATAATCCAGATAATTATGGAAATACAACAGACAAAGATACAAGTCATTGTTTAGATATTAATTCAGTAGGAGAGAGTAATATAATTATTAGAGATAACTGTATAAAAAATTTAGCAAAAACAATTGATGAGTGTGATTGGATATCTAGTAAATATACGAAAATAGATTGTTACAAGTCAATTGCTGTAAATAAAAATGATGCAAATATTTGCATGTTAATGTATGATATTCCTGATTTTACTGAATCTGATATAACTTCTGTTCGGAGTTGTTTATATTCTATTTTAATTATAAAAATAGAAGACTGTAAAAAATATTCTGATTTCTTTATAACACAAGATGATATAGACGAATGTGTTAAGAGAGTTGCAATATCATATTTCGATTTAGAGGCATGTAATGAAATTGTTTCTCAAGAAATTAAAGATGAATGCGAATCAAATATTAATTCCTTTTTAAAAAAGAATAAAAAATTTAAAATTTATAGATGAAAATTATTTTTAACTATATATTTAAAACTAATAGAAACTCATCACTTAAAAATGTATTAATTATTTTTGATGGATGACTGTATATGTTTTTAAATTTAGTAATAATTACTTGAAATCAAGAGTCAATGCTTTTTTAAACTAATATTTTTTAGTTTAAACAAATTATTTTTACAATTTCTTCTTCTTTAAAAGTAAAGAGTTTGTTACAACACTCACACTACTTAAAGCCATTGCTCCTCCAGCAATTATTGGAGATAAAAGCCAACCTGTAGACATATAAAGAACACCTCCTGCAATTGGTATTCCAATAACATTATAGAAAAGTGCCCAAAACATGTTCTGCTTTATTTTTCGCATAGTTTGCTTTGATAGTTTAATGGCTTTTGCAACATCTAGCAGATCATTTTTCATAAGAACAATGTTTCCAGTTTCCATTGCAACATCGGTCCCACTTCCCATTGCTATTCCTATGTCTGCCTGGGCAAGAGCTGGTGAGTCATTTATTCCATCTCCAACCATCCCAACTTTATAAGTTCCATTCTGTTGAAGCTTTTTAATATAATTTGCTTTTTCTTCAGGAAGAACCTCTGAGAAGATATTTTCAATCCCAACTTGTTTAGCAATAGCTTTAGCTGTTCTATCATTATCTCCTGTTATCATGTAAGGTATTATTCCTAACTTTTTAAGTTCTAAAACGGCCTTTGGAGAAGACTCCTTAATAATATCTGCTACTGCTATAATTCCAAGTATCTTTTGTTCATTACACAGAATCATCACAGTCTTACCTTGTGTTTCAAGTTCTTGTATTTTTTCTAAAAACATATTATCTTGGACACTTTGTTGGGTCATAAGTTTCATATTTCCAAAGTAATATGTTTTATTATCTAAATTTGCTTTTACCCCATAACCAGGAATTGCTTTAAAGTTAGTTGTATTTTTAAAATTTATTTTATCTTTTCCATAATTAACAATTGCTTCTGCAAGAGGGTGCTCAGAATGTTTTTCAATGCTTGCTACAATTTCTAAAAATAAATTGTTTGATATTTTCTTGTCTGTTAAGATATCAGTAACAACTGGTTTTCCAACTGTTAAGGTTCCAGTTTTATCAAACACCATATACTTCAATTTATGAGCAGTTTCTAAAGCTTCTCCCCCCTTAATCAAAATTCCATGTTCTGCACCTTTCCCAGTTCCAACCATTATTGCTGTTGGTGTGGCAAGGCCTAAGGCACAAGGGCAAGCAATAACTAAGATCCCAACTGAAATAAGTATAGAAAAACTTAAAGTTTGACCTATTATTAAATACCAAATAAGACCAGACATTAAAGCAACACCAATAACAATTGGAACAAAGTAGGAAGAAATGTAATCTGCAAATCTCTGGATTGGTGCTTTTTTACCTTGAGCATCCTCAACAAGCTTAATTATGTGTGCTAAGGTGGTTTCTTCTCCAACCTTTGTTGCCTTAACCTTTAAGCTTCCATGTTTATTGATTGTTGCACTAATAACAAAATCTCCTTTTCTTTTCCCAAGAGGTATACTTTCTCCTGTAATCATACTTTCATCAACAGATGAAATTCCTTCTATAATTATCCCATCAACAGGAATCTTACTCCCAGGTTTAACTAAAAAAACATCTCCTACTTTTAAATCATCAACAGAAATAATAGATTCCTTTCCATCCTTAATTACAATTGCAGTCTTTGGAGAAAGATTAATTAATTTTTTAATTGCATTACTTGTTTTTCCTTTTGCAATTTCTTCCAGTAACTTTCCAAGTAACACAAGTGTAATTAATATTATTGATATTTCAAAATATTGCATACTTCCTGGACTAAACAAGACATTGTACACACTTAAAAAGTATGCAGAAAGTGTTCCAATTGAGATTAAAGTATCCATGTTTGTACTTCTGTTTTTTAATGCATTTAAAGCACCTTTATAAAATCCCCATCCTGAAATAAATTGAACTGGGGTTGCTAGTAGGAATAAAATATAATCTGTGTATAAAAGATGTACATTAAACCAATCTAGAAACATAATAATTAAAGTTGGGATTGCAAATATTAAAGAAAACACAAATAATCTTTTTAATTTGTTAAAGGCTTTTCTTTTATCTTCTCTAATTTTATTTTGATCATGTTGTTTGGTGATCAATTCTGCTCCATATCCTGTTCTATCTATTGTTTTTATGATATCTAAAGTAGAGATTGTGTTTTCATCATATACCACAGTAGCTTTTTCTGTTGCTAAATTAACATTAGATGAAAGAACACCTTCCTTTTTATTCAATCCATTTTCTATAATTGTAGCACAGCTAGCACAATGCATTCCCTTAATTGATAAATCAATTTCTTTTTTATTCATAAATTCTCTTTTTTATTTAATTTTTTTCAATTTATTTTCTTAGTACAATTTTTAATTCAATTTACTGAAAAAAAACCTTTCCCCATATTCATTGAACAAGCAATTAGAAATTTTCCTTCTTTATTTGGTGTAAATTCTATTATGTTGTCTGTTGGTGTAACATACTTTCTAACCCCAAAATCTTTAATCACTACACTTCTCATACATCCATTAACAGTTTTTGTATCAACTGTAATTTTTACAGGTATTCCTTTCTTTAAAGTATTTGGTGTAAGAACATATTCATAATTTTTAAAGCTTAAAGTTGCAGTTTGTGTTTCTTGTTTTTGTGTCTCTTGTTTTGGATCTAAATTATTTTTGTTTGAAGTGTTGTCATTATTTAAAATCTTATTATTTGATAATGTGTTATTTTCATTTATAATTGTTTTTGATGGATTATTAAAAGCAGATGCAGATATTATCCCAAAAGCAACAATTATTGCAATCGCTACAATTCCTAAGACTATTGTTTTCTTATTTCCCATATATTATTTCCCTCCTATAAACTTATACTAAAAAGATTGATTTTGGTAAAAATAAAATAACTCCATTTAATAAAAATGTTACAATTACTGTTACTGATATTATTGTTGATATTTTTACATGCACAAGCTTATATTCTTCATGATTGTCCTTTATTGCTTCCTCATAAAACATGTACGACATACCAACTAATATTGCAACATTGATTAGCATGTAAACTGGCATAAATGCTTTTATGTGGTCAGTAAACATCATAACTGTGATCATAGACCCCATTGTTCCACCCATGATCCCAGACATCATTCCCTGTAAAACACCCATGGTGGTTTTAGAGTGTAGTCCTGACCAAACCCCAATTCCAACTCCAATCAATGTTCCCGCCATTGCTCCTATAAAAAAACCATTAGTGATACCAACAATTCCTCCAATTAGCATCCCAGCCTGCATTCCAAGACTCATCCCTATCATCATTCCAGTCATACAGTTTATTTTGACTTTATAGGTTATAAAATGCCAGGTGCAACCTATAAGAAAAGCAATACTGATGTTTAGGTATAAAAACCAAAGAGCATAGTCAATCATTATTCCTGAACTTTTTAGAAATAAAAAATGAATTCCAATTTCAATTATTGAAGATATTATAAATGTTAATATTATAATAAATATTGCTTTTTTTTCAATTTTAAAATTATTATTTTTACTCAAAGTTTATTTCACCCTATACCCTTTTTCTCTAATGACTTCTTTTATTTTTAAATCACTAATTTTGTTTTCATCAAATATTACTTTTACCTTTCCATTAGCTGAGGAAACATTAACTTCTGTAACTCCTTTTTTTTCAAGAAGTCCCTCCTTAATAAGATACTCACAACTTTTACATGTCATACCTTTTACATTAAATTCTAGATCCATTTTAAATCACCTTTTTATAATTAATTTGTAATTATCTTATTTTGAAACTACTTATATATATACTTATGAAACTAGTTTCAAAGAGGATTATAATCAAGGTATTATAAAAATAAGGTTAAAAAAATATATTAGAAATAAAATTTAATTAAAGAGTTAAGAAAAGTAGTTATAAGTAAAAAAAGAAAAGTTAATTTTTCAAGATAATAATGTTAGTCATTCCTCTTCTTTTTCTTTCAATTAATTCTTTAAATTCAAGTTTGTCTAAAATTCTACTAATTTTTACTTTTGTAAATCCAGTTTTTAAAATCAGATCAGATTGATAAATTGAACCATTATTTGCAATTATTTTTTCTAGAACCTCTTTTTCATCAATTGCAAGTTCTGAAAGTACTTTTGTATAGTTTGTTTTTGGTTGTTTGTTTGTATGCTTCTCTTTTATTTTTTTAATTTTAACTTTAGTTATTATTTTTTCATTTCTTCCAAACAATATTAGATAAATTCCAAGAACTATTACTCCAATCATAACACCTATACTTATACTTGTTTGGAAGTTGATTGTGTCCCACATTGTGCACTCAGGACCATGAGAACAAGAATCATTAACGATGTCTGTCATTGCACTATTAAACAAAAAAGTAATCCCACCGATAAGTAATGCTATAATTATTATTAAAATTCCTACAAATTTGTTTTTCATAAATATTCTTTGTTACCAAATATTTTAAAACCTTTTTTAATTTGTATTTCTCTTAAGAAAATAAGATTAAATCGAAAAGTAAGTTATCATGGCTTAATTAACATTACTTTTTTTGGAAATTATCTAAGACTCATTTATATATAGATCCTAAATTCTAATTTTTAATATTAAAAAATTAAATAATTTTAAATATTTTTTTTTAAATATCTTTAAATATCTTTGTGTTACTTATAATTATATTGCTTTTATAATTTTAATTAGAGAGAAAAAATATGGTGGAAAGAAACAGATCTTTTTTAGAAAAAATTGCACCTTATTTGTTGTTTGTATTTACTGTTGTTTCTTTTGTTGTATCTAATTCGGTTTTAGTGCTTATAAGTGTAATTTTTGCAATTGTTGGTTTTATTTTTGTAAACACTTTACAATTATTTAATAAATTTAGGTATGTTCATTATTTGGGATTATTTTTTAGTCTTTTGTTATTTGTGAGATTATATTTACTTTTAGATGGTAGTCTTTTTTATAAGATTTCCTTTGCATTTATTATTTTAAATTTTGTAATTATATATTTTTTACATTTTTCAAACACTATTGCTAAGAACACAAATAGTTTAGGAATAAAAAAAGAAAACACACATGATAAAAGATTTGATTTAGAAACAGATGGTGATGACCTAGATGACCTTGACGATGATCTTAAAGAAAGTAATTTTGGTGATGATGAAGGTGAGGAAAATTTGGGTGGTGACCACGATGATGAAGATGATTATGATGACGAAGAAGATGATGGTAAAGATGATGATGGTAAAGATGATTTAGATGAAGATGATTTAGATGAAGATGATGACTACGATGATGAAGATGATTTAGATGAAGATAAAAATAAAGCTAAAAAAGAAATCGTAAAAAAATCAAAAAGTAAATCCAAAAAATAATAATCTGATATTTTTGAAAATATGAAAATTAAAAATTATAAAAAAGCTTTTTAAATTATTCTCATCTTAAATTATCTACAATCTTTAATTTCTATTGCTCGAATAGTGTAGCCCGGTAATCACATCAGACTCTCACTCTGATAACGGGGGTCCGAATCCCCCTTCGAGCACTCTTTTTAAAAGTCCCATAATTCTTTATAAACTCTTTCTTACATGTATACTTTACACTTATACATTTTATTTGTGAATCTTATGGTGCCTTATAAAAAAATAAAAGAGAATGTAAAAAAAAATATGCACTTCTCAATAATGGATGGTGTCTTTTGGGTTTTAATGAACACCATTGCCATAACTTTTTTAGCTCCATATATTATTGAATTGGGCGCAAATCCTTTACAGGTTGGGTTACTTAGTTCTTTACCAATCTTTATTTCTGCCTTTACCGTTCTTTTATCTTATAAGATTTTAAAGTATTTTAGATCTAAAAAAGCACCTGTGATATTATCAGTAACCATTCAAGCAGCACTATGGATTCCAATTGCCCTAACTCATGTCTTATTTAAAGAAAATCTTGCAATCTGGTTTGCTATAATAATTTACATTTTAATTTACACTTGTGGAATAATAATTTATCCAATCTACACTGACTGGTTTAGAAGGTTATTACCAATTAGTATTATGGGTAATTTCTTTGCAAGAAAGCACATTATCATAGAGACAATTTCTATATTTGTAATTTTAGGTATTGGTTATTTTTTAGACTTTATAAATTCAAATGAAACATTAATTGGTTTTTCAATAATTTTCCTTTTCGCAGGAGTTGCAAGATTTATAAGTTCTAGATATTTAAATAAAATTGATGTTACTGAAGACCGTGAGTCAATACTTAGAGAAACTAGTGAAGTAAGAACCTCAATTCTAAAAAGATTCAATAATGATGTAATTAATAATAGAATTTTTTTAAATTATTTAATTTTCATAGTACTTTTTTATTTTGGCTTTTACATTGGAACCGTATATTGGCCATACTTTTTATTAAAGGTTTTAAATTATAGTTATAGTGGATATATTTGGTGGAAAGTTGCCTTAGTTTCAGGAACCATTCTAAGCTTAAGTTATTGGGGGTACATTTCTGACAACTATGGAGTAATTAAGATCATTAAGACAACTAGTTTTTTCATGCCATTATTAGTTATAATTCCAGCAATTTTTTATTATTCTAATTTTATAATTATTTTTTTGAGTTTTTTAAGTGGGGTTGTTTTAGGTGGTTTTAATTTAGCAATTAATAATTATTTATATAAAAATATTAAAAAAGATGTAATCCACTATACTTCTTATTTTATAATAATCCAATCAACTGCAATATTACTTGGAACCTTGTTTGGTGCCTTAGTAATTAAGTTAGCTCAAAATCATTTCAATAATGACCTATATGCTTTGTTAGCTGTGTTTATAGTTTCTGGGATTTTTAGATTTATTGCTTACCTTTATAGTAATAATTTAAAAGATAAAGATAAAGGTCTTCTTAATCTATATAGAAGTATAGTTTTACAAAAGCCTGTTTACTTTGGTTTAAAAAAAATCACTTACTTTGTTTCTGGTAAAGTGAAAATTTTAACACCAAAATTTAAAGAAAATTCAATTAAGATTACTGAGTTTAGAAAAAATAAAACAAAAGAATTATTTAATTCAATTAAGAAAGAAAAAACAAGTTTGCTAAATCTTAAATCTAAGATTACAAGGGAAGAGAAAAGAATGATTGCAAAGTTTAATAAAAATAAAAAAGATAGATTGTAATTTGGAAAAAAATAAAACTTTAAATTAAAAATTGTAAAAAAAGATAATGTTTAAAGTTAAAAAGAAATTTAAAATTAAAAGTTAAAAAGAAGAAGAATTAGAAAAAGGAATTAAAAAGAAAACTAATCTGTAAAAACATTAGCTGTCTTTCCACCATCCCAGGTAAGTCTTGGTCTAATCTTAATTAACATAACCTTCTCAGAATTGTCATCCACTAATATTGCATACCCTTGTGATTTTGGCATCTGTGCATAAAACTTATCCATTGGCACATTTAAATAACTTGGTCTTATGGTAGCCACAGCATTAATGTCATCTTGAGCAGTCATTCTCATAGACAAAAACAAATCACATTGAGAGATTGCCTCAGAGTGAAGTTTGTTAGGTCTCTGTGTTGCAAGAATTAATGAAAGCCCAGGTTGCCTTCCAACCCTTATCCAGTCTAACAAAACATCTAAGGCCATTGAAGGTCTGTCTTGAGGCATAAACATATGTGCTTCATCAATAACCATCCACACAATCGGCATCTCACTTTCTTTTCTTCTTCCAGACAGTAAGTTCATTTCTTCTTCCTTTCTATAAAGCATTCTTTCCTCAAATAATCTTTTTCCTAAAAGACCAACAATCAACTCCTTGATTGCCTCCATACCAATTGCTTGCTTATATGTTGACACATCGATGACTGTTAAAGTTCCTGCTCTTGCAAACTCTTTAGTTGTTGTTCCAACCTTTGAAAATAGACCCCAGGACTTTGCAACCTTCATCCTATTTATCAAAGAATTTTTAATATCTTGACTTGTGTCTTCATCTGTTAAGCAAACCTTAATAATATCATCAATATCAAACAGACTACCAAGCTTTTCTTTAATAATTTCTAAAGTTCTTTGAAGTAAAGCACTTTCAGGGTCTTTCCAAGTTAATCTAAAAACACCCAACCAATCTTCAAGATCCATTTGAGAGGTTCTTAAGGAAAAAGGTTGATCAAAAGGTATTTTTTTTTCTTTATAAAATTCTTGTTTTCCAAAAGGAATCATATTTCTAATCTCAATACCTTCTGGTTTTAGATCCCAACTAGAAAGATAATCTTTACCTTCCTTATTTCCAAACTTCATTGTCCAAAAAATTCCAACAGTATCAATTACAATTGTAGAAAGTCTTTCTTTAATTTCAAAAGGCTGTCTTGCCATCTCTTCTATAATAACTGATAACGTGTAACTGTTGTGTATTATTATATTATTTGCAATAAAATTATAATCTTTAGGCACACTTATATCATAAACTTCAAATTTTCCATTTTTAATTTCAATACTTTTAATTTCATCCCAAAATATATCTGATTCTGCGATTTTTTTTAAATCTTTATTTTTCTCTTTATTTGCAATTGTCAGTAATTTACTTCTAGATGGTGCATAATTAATTGACGATCTGAGTGCTTTTGGAACTTTATAATTAAATTTATCTCCTAATTCTTTCCAACTTTTTGGTTTAAAGGCATTCCATATTTCTTTAGGGATTGTATCTATATTTGAGTTATTAATTTTTTTAATTTTAATTTGATTATTTCTTTCTTCTTTTTTTCCACAAAATCCAATTTCTTTACAATATTTATTTACATCTTGTTCAAATATTTCTAATTCATAATTAGGTCTTACTTTAGTTTTTTTAGTTCTAATTTTTGATAGTATTTCTAATTTCAGTAATAAACTTTGAACTTGCTTTATCATTTTATTAGATGAAGATGAGTAGCTTATTCTGCATCTATCTTTTTCAAAAAAGATAGATCCATCACAACTAAATAATCTATTTAAAAATAATTGGATTGATTTTTTATTTAATTGAAATATTATTTCTGGAATTTCTTTTTCATGTGCTAATTTGTTATACATTTTAATTTCTTTTAAATATTCTTTTAATGTATTTTTTGTGTTTTTTTCCTTTTTTTCTTTTTTCCAAATAACTTTATAATTGTATAATCCCATTTTTTTCAAATCAAGTTCATTATTAAATTTTTCTATTGTGTTTTTAAAATCTAATAATATCTTTTTATCAGAGTTACAAAATAGAATAACTCTATTTGAGAGGTGGCCTTCAGCAAGAAGATACGCAATTAATTTTATTTTATCTTCAGATAATGTTTTTTTACCTAAATTGTTTAATTTTCTAGGAGTTGCGATTCTAGATCCAACTTTTAAATTTTGTATATCTACCCATCCAGTAATTGTAAGCAGAGGGTGTTCAGGAGTAAGTTCTATTTCTTTTCCACTTCTTAATTTGACTTTCATAATTTTATCTACTGTTCTCTTGAAAAACTTATTTTTCTTTTTTTTATTAATTTTTAAATTATTATTAATTGAAAGTATTTTGTTATTTGATTTTTCTATATCTTTGATAGGTAATTCTGTTCCATCATCTAATGCTACAAGTGTGTCTCCAGTTACGCATTTCCCCCCTCCGCGCTTTCCACAAACAATCATAACATGTGATCTAGAGATATCCATTAGCACTTTTTTACCAAGAACAGGATCATCCCCACTAGAGACAACAACTTTACCAATATATCCAGTTGCCTTTTCTCCATATTTCTCAAATTGTTTTTGAGTTCTTCCAATTACTATATTTTCTGTAAAGTCTAATGTCATATGTTCTCAATTTTATTATTTGTAACTTCCTTAACTGTCTTGTAAATTACATATCCAGCTAAGCTAATAAATATTATATAGATTAAGATAATTAAGGCATAAGCAATTGATTTTAAATTAATTAAGAAAATAAACAAAATTCTAATCAAGTAGGTTTGAATGACTGTTCCAATAATTAATGAGATGATTGCTATATATAAAAACTTAATATCCTCTTTATTAAAGAATTTAATTTTTATTTTTTTAGTTTTTAAAAATAAATTACTTACAAGTTTAATAATGTATAAAATTAATTTCAATCCAATTGTTGAAAAGATAATGTATGTTATAAAAAAGAAAATTAATGGAATTAAGGTTACTAGTAACTTAATTTGCCCAAGAAAAGAAGAGGTTAACAGAATTGTGTGTGAGAACCCAAACTTAACTGCATAGATTAAGTAACTAAAAGGGATAATTGCTAATTGCATAGCATTCTGCATGGTGGTGTAGTAGATGTTTTTAAAGTGGAGGGTATTTGCTAGAGTTATTGTGTTAATAAAGCTTGTTGGTTCAATAAACACAGAACCTCTTAAGATATATAGTAAGGCAACAACTAAACCTATAAAATATGCAAGTCCAAAAGTAGAGGATACAATTTTATAATAATTATCTAGTTTAAGCATATAAAAATAGTTAAGAAAATAGTTTATAAATACTTTGTTTTTTTTGGAAATGTTTTTAGAGGAAAATAATGAAAGTAGAAAATAATAAAAAAATAAGATTAGCTTTTTTATTTTAGAAAATATGTAATTGGTCATTAGTGGTTTAGATAATCTTATAAATGTATTTTCTCATATATTTTTAATATTTATTAAAATAAAGGAGAATGATTAATTTATGCCAATTAAAAAACCACTTAAACCAACATTTGCAAAAAAGAGAAGCTTTAGGTATAATAAGGGAACCTGAATTACATAGTAGAAAAAGCAAAATGTTATATGGTCAAACCATAAATCCAAAAATACGTAAAATTAAAAAAATTTCTGCAAACAAAATTGAAGATATTAAAATAAAAATACAGAAACTAAAGGACAAAAAACCAACACTTGCTTCTGAAGTCCAAAAAATAAAAACGGAAATTTCCAAACTGGAACAGAAATTGATAGGTTTAAGATGGGAAAGGGATATTATGGTTTTTGATATTAGAAATAATAGAGATCATAACAGGAGATTTAGACAAGAAGACATTCTTTTCAAAAAAATATATTTAATTTTAACCCCTAGCGTTCGTAAGCAACTATCTTTTTCTAAGTTAAAAAGTAATTTAGATGGACAAAAATTTAAACAAAATTATTTGAAGCTCTTAAAAGAAGGGAAAAAAACTTTTAAAGACTTGACCCCAGAAGATGCATACGATATTTTATTTAGATCTTTATATAAAAATTAATCTTAAAATATTATTTTTAAAATAAGATCTAGAAAATAAGAAAAGAAAATTAAAAGAAGGAAAGGAATTTAAGTTCCTTTAAATTCAGTTTTCTTCATTTTCTTTGGTATTACAAAATAACTTTTTTGTTTACAGATATTACATTCCGCAAGATACACTGGTTTTTTGTTCTGTTTTTTAACAGTTGCAATCAATTTTGCTTTTCCACCATATCCGCTCTTATGCTTTTCTAAGTTTTTTCTAGTCCCAATTGACTTTACCCTTGCTTTTCTAGGCTTAAAAACTTTTAATTTTTGTTCACTATGTTTTTTACATTTTTTACAATATGCTTTTATTTCTTTTGGAAGTTCCATAATCATTCACTCTCAGTTTTTATATATTAATTTTATAATTTTAAATTTTTTTATTTTTAAAATAATTAGTGTTCACTATAATATATTATATAATGAGCAAGCTTTAAAAAGAAATCATTTTATTTGTACATTTAATTTTAATCTTTTAGAGAACATTTATTTAAAAAAATCAAAAATATCCTCTTCAGGTTTGTTTGTTATCTTAAACCTTAAGGTTCTTGGTAAATATTGTCTATAATTTTGCCAACCATACCTTTGATCTAAATAAACAATTACTCCTTTGTCAGTTGTGTTTCTAATCACTCTTCCAGCACTCTGTATGGTTTTTTGTATTGCTGGCTGGATATATGCATATGCCCAGCCCTTCTTATACTTGGCTTCATAATAGTCAATCTTTGCAGTTGTGTAGATGTCCATTCTCCCCAGAGGGATCCCAACAATAACTGCTGCAATTACGAAGTTACCAGGCAAGTCAATACCTTCAGAAGCCTTTCCCCCCATGACTGCAAAAAAAGCACCTCCAAATCTACTTGAATGTGATTTAAATTCCTTAATCTGTTCCTCAAAATCATACTGTGTAGATTTCTCTTCCTGAATTACTTTTGGTTTATTAATTTTAATTTGTTCAGCAATTCTTCTTAATATTTCAAAAGATGGAAAAAACACTATTATGTTTCCAGGCGTTGCATTTATAATGTTTGTAATATAGTTTGTAATCTTTATATATTCCTCTTCTCCTCTCTGAGTGTATTTGGTGGTCACATCTGTAACTAAAAGGTCAAGTTTATTTTTACTATCAAAAGGAGAAGAATATTCTTTAAGCAAAGTTGTGTTTGGTAAACCAAAAATCTCCTTGTACATTGACAAAGGAGTCAAGGTTGCTGACATTATAATTGCACAATAAACTTCTTCAAAGATTTCTTTTGTAACTAAAGAGATATCTAAAGCATTATATTTAACACTAATTAAATTATTTTCAAAAGTAACAAATCTTGTGTGAGCTTTTAGATTTAAAATCCATTGTTCTAAGAACAAAGCAACATTAAGAAGAGCTGACCTTGTCTCATTTGTTTTTTCTAAGTATTTGATTCCAGTTTCTTCAATTTCAATTATTAGTTCTAGGAGGTGGTCTTGATACTTTTCAGGGATCAGGTCTTCTTTTTGAATAAATTCTTCCTTATTAAAATTATTTTTTGGTTTTGCAAGAAGATTTTTTGCTTTTAATTTATTTTCATTTAAACCTTCCATGTTATGTAACATATTATCTAAGACTTCCCTTAATTTAGGATTTTTCATATCAGAGGCTTCTTTCATTGCTCTTGTTAGATGTGAGGTGTTTAATGATTTTGATAATAATTTTAAAACTCTATCTTCAAGATTGTGAGCTTCATCAACAATCAATATACAATCAGAAAGATCAATTCCAATTTCAGGCAATAAAGAATCAGCAATTTTTTTTGAAAACACATGATAATAGTCAGCCACAATAATAGTGCAACTTTTAGCATAGATTTTTGCAAGTTCATATGCACAGAGAGGAAGTGGTTTGTTAGAAATTGATTTAAAATTAATTGCAATTTCTTTAATTTCTGAGTGACTAAGTGTTTTTTTAGTATTAAGTTCTTTTTCAAGCTTATATCTTAATAGTTCTCTTTCAGTTTTGTTAGTTGGTTTAATATTTAGGTAAAAAGGACATTGTTTTTTTTCAATTGCAGATTTACAGACTTCATAGAACCCAGCATTAACTTTTGAAACAACAGGATCAACACAAAGGTTTTTTTTCCCTACAAAGTCAATTGCTTTTAGGTCTGTATCATACTTCTCATTAATGTCTCTAATTACTTCTAGTGCAATTTTATGTTGTGAGATTTTAGGTGTTAAAAACAGAATTTTTTTATTATTCTCAATTGCAAAAGATATGGCTGCAGAAAGAGATGCGTCTGTTTTTCCTGTCCCTGTTGGTGCATGAATTAAAATTGATTTTTTTAAATTAAGTGCTTCAATTATATCTTTTATAATTTTGTCTTGTTCATTTCTGAAGTGTTCGTGCCTGAAGTATATTTTTTTATTGCTTGACATAGTAATTTACCTTTTTTAAAAATAGTAATATATATTATTTTAACAAATTAAATATAAAGCTTTCTAAAGTGGTTTGCCAAAAAAGGAAAAACATTAATTGCAATTGTAACTGTAAAGATTTATAAGCTATTAGAAAATAGCAAGTAATATAATTATTTACACTTATACTATTTATGTGAAAATAAATGGTTGATTTTTTATTCAAAAAAGAAAATTTAAAAAAGGGTGTTTTTTTCTATTTCTCAGGAACAGGTAACACTGAGTATGTATCTAGAAAATATAAAGAACTGTTTAAAAAGAAAAACATATCTGTGGATTTAAAAATAATTTCAGATATCTTTATAACACCATCTTTATCTGATTATGATTTTGTGATTGTTGGATGTCCTGTTTATTCTTTTAATCCACCTTTATTTGTTTTAGAGTTTTTAAAGATATTACCAGTTGTTGAAAAAAAACCTTTTTTTGTTTTTGCAACTTGTGAAAAGACTGTTGGTGCAACTTTTTTTAGTATTAAGAATATATTGACTAGTAAAAATTATGATTATAGAGGTTCATATAAATATCTTATGCCTTCAAACTGTAATGGGTTATTTGGAAAGGAAGAAATTTCTGAAGATAAAATAAAAGAAATAATTTCAAAAACAGATTTAAAGATTGAAAAAGATTTTAAAAATATTATTGATGATAATAAAGAAGAAGTTAAAAATTTTATTTTCTTAATTTGGGGTTATTTGATAATTTATAAGTTTTTTAATAAATTTTATATTAAAAAACACAAATGGAATTTTGATTCTAAAAAATGTATTCAATGTGGGCTATGTGAAAGGATATGCCCAACAAACAACATTATTCTTAAGAAAAAGAAAAATCAATTAAAATTTTCAAACAATTGTGTGTTGTGTACAAGGTGTTATAATTTCTGTCCAACTGGTGCAATTTATTATAAATCTTCAAAAAACAAATCTTCAAAAAGATATGATTTTTTTAAAAATAATTTTAAAAAGTGAAATAAATGAATATTTTAGAAAATGTTTATATTAAAGACGGGGCTCTTTTAAATTTAAAATTAAAAAAAATAAAAGAAGAGGGAATTAATAATTTACACATCATTTCAGATTTTGATAAAACATTAAATAAATTTAATTTAAAATCAGGAAAATTTAAATCTGCAATATCTTTAATAAGAGATGGAAATTATTTAGAATTAGATTATCCAAAAAGAGCGAACCAATTGTATGATAGGTTTCATAAATTTGAAATGGATTTAAATTTGCCTTTTGATAAAAAAAGTGCTAAGATGTTGGAATGGTGGAAGAACCATGTTGAATTATTATCAGAATGCAAAATGCATAAATCAGTAATTAAGGATATTTTATCTAAAGATAATATTCAATTGCGAGAAAATGTATCTAACTTTTTAAAATTTCTTTCTGAAAATAATATTCCAATATTAATTTTCTCATCAGGAATTGGGCAAATTATTTCTGGTTTTTTAGAAAAGAAAAAACTGCTATTCTCAAATATGTTTATAATTTCTAATTTTTTTGATTGGGATAAAAATGGTTTTGCAAAACCAATGTATAAGGGTAATAAGATAATTCATATGTTAAATAAAAATGGAAATGAGATAAAAGAAATCCCATATTACAATAAAATAAAAGATAGAAAAAATATTATCCTTTTAGGTGATTCTTTAGAAGATCTAAATATGTCTTTTGGTTTAAATCATAATGAGTTTGTTTCAATTGGTTTTTTAAATGAAAATATAAATGAAAGATTAGAGATTTATAAAGATAAATTTGATATAGTAATAACTAATGATGGAACTTTTGATCAAGTCTTAGAGCTTTTAAAAGAAATTATTTAAATTATTTTGCTTTTAATTTTAATTTAAAACAAAACTCTTTTATATGTGTTAGACAACATATATTATGATCTATTATATAATTTAGTAAACAAAAATATTAAAATTAAAAAAATTTAAAAAAATAAAAAAGAGGAAACCTATATGTGTGCAAATGTAAGTAGAGATAAAAAATTTATACTTTGGTTTAAAGAAACAGGAATTGAAGATGTCCCTTTAGTTGGTGGAAAGAATGCATCCTTAGGTGAAATGTATAAAAATCTAACCAAAAAAGGAGTCCCTATTCCAAATGGCTTTTCAGTAACTGCTTACTCTTATGTTTATCTTTTAAAAAAATCAGGAATTGAAGAAGAAATTAAAAGAATACTTAAAAACTTGGACACTTCCAATTTACCACAACTTGCTCAAAAAGGAGAAGAGGTTAGAAGACTTATTAGGCATGCAGAATTTCCAAAGGATCTAGAAAAAGAAATAATTGAAAGTTATTATAAATTATCTAAATTAGAGAATGTTAAAGAACTAGATGTAGCTGTAAGATCTTCAGCAACAGCAGAGGATTTACCAGATGCCTCTTTTGCTGGACAACAAGAAACCTACTTAAATATTAAAGGTCCTGAACAATTAATTGATGCTTGTAGAAAATGCTTTGCTTCTCTTTTCACAAACAGAGCAATTTCCTACAGACAACATAGGAATTATAATCATTTTAAAGTAGCCCTCTCAATTACTGTTCAGAAGATGGTAAGAAGTGATCTTGCAACCTCAGGAGTTATGTTTTCAATAGACACAGAGACTGGTTTTAATAATGTTGTGTTAATTAATGCAGCTTATGGTCTTGGAGAAAATGTTGTGCAAGGAGCAGTTAACCCAGATGAATTTTTAGTTTTTAAACCAACTTTACATCAAAAAGGAAAAGTTCCAATCATCTCTAAAAAGTTAGGTTCAAAATCAATTAAGATGATATATGAGAAGGAAGGAAGTAAAGCAACAATTAAGAATGTACCAGTTGATATCTCTTTAAGAAATCAATTTTGTTTGAATGAAAAACAAATAACTCAATTAGCAAAGTGGGCCTGCATTATTGAAGATCACTATTCTAAAAAAGCAGGTTATTATAAGCCAATGGATATGGAGTGGGCAGTAGATGGTGTGACTAACAAGATGTACATTGTTCAAGCAAGACCAGAAACTGTACAATCACAAAGAAAAAGAAATGAGACAGTTACCTTTACACTTCTAGAAGAAAAAGAACCAATTGTTCAAGGAATAAGTGTTGGTCAACAGATCTCTTCAGCAAAAGTAAATATTATAAAAGATTCTAAAAATATTACTGAGTTTGTAAAAGGTGACATCTTGGTTACAGAGATGACAGATCCTGATTGGGAACCAATTATGAAAATTGCTTCAGGGATTATTACTAACAGAGGTGGAAGAACTTGCCATGCTGCAATAATTGCAAGAGAATTAAATATCCCTTGTATTGTTGGAACAATTGATGCAACAAGCAAGTTAAAAAATAAACAAATAATAACAATGGATTGTTCCTCAGGAGATGCTGGATATATCTATGATGGTTTATTAAAATTTAAAAAAGAGGTAACTAAAGTAGGAGTTCTTCCAAAAACAAAAACAAAAATTATGTTAAATATTGGAAATCCAGAAATTGCATTTGAACAATCTTTCTTACCAAATGATGGTGTTGGTCTTGCAAGAGAGGAGTTTATTATTAACTCTTGGATAAAGATACATCCTCTAGCATTAATCAACTATAATAAGATAACAGACAGATCTATTAAAAAGAAAATAGATGATTTAACTGTTGGGTATGATAACAAGAAAGAATATTTTGTTGACAAGTTATCGCAAGGAATTTCAAGAATTGCAGCTGCCTTCTATCCAAAAAAAGTTATCTTAAGATTGTCTGATTTTAAGTCAGATGAGTATGCAAACTTGATAGGTGGAAAAGAATATGAACCAGTTGAATCAAATCCAATGATTGGTTGGCGTGGAGCTTCTAGATATTATCAAGGAAACTACAGAGCCGGTTTTAAACTAGAGTGTGATGCAATTAAAAGAGTAAGAAATAAATTTGGTTTGACTAATGTTGAGATTATGGTACCTTTCTGTAGGACCATAGAGGAAGCAAAGTTAGTGATTTTGGAATTGAAAAAAAATGGCTTAAAACAAAAGGAAAATGGTTTAAAAATAATTTGTATGTGTGAGATTCCTTCAAATGTTTTGTTAGCTGACAAGTTTTTAGATCTCTTTGATGGGTTTTCAATTGGTAGTAACGATCTTACCCAGCTTACCTTAGGTCTTGATAGAAATTCAGAACTTTTAACAAACATCTATGATGAAAGAAATGAAGCTGTTAAATTATTAATTTCAAATGTAATTAAGGTAGCAAAAAAGAAAAAGAAATATATTGGTATTTGTGGTCAAGCTCCAAGTGACTATCCTGAATTTACAAGGTTTTTGGTAAAGGAAGGAATTGAGTCTATTAGCTTAAACCCAGACAGTGTAATTAAGACAATCCCTATTGTTAGTTCTTCTGAAAAGAAGAAGTAACTTTTCTTTTTTCTTATTTTATTTCTTCTTTTTAGAATTCATTTTTTAAAAATTTACGCCCACCTCTCACATTATTTGTTGGACACCTCTTTTTAAATTTATTTTCCTTTAAATTTAATTTTTTGTTTTTTTTAATTTTAACTTGATCTTTTGTTATATTTTTTTAACTTCTTGTTTTTATGTTTAAAACAGCTAGTTTACTTTATAAACAATTTGTAACATTATATTTAACTTAAAATAAAAAATCTTTTTTTGTGTAGAAAATATAAAAGTAAACATTACAGGTGGGTTATATATGGTTAAAAAAAATTTAGGGTATTTATTTCTGGCAATAATATTATTTTTGATATTTATTTCTGTTTTAAATCCTGTTGATTCAAAAGAAACTAATAATTTCAATAAAAATATAAAAATTGATTATATAAAAATTGATTATAAAAGGATTGATTTTAATAACTATTATCACAATCTATTTAGTTCTTATTTAGCATCTTGCTATTGTGGGGATGGGACTTGTGACTATAGGGCTGGAGAAAATCCGTACAATTGTCCAGAAGATTGTTTTGTAAGAAAATAGATTGCTTTTTATTTATTTCTAACTACTATATTATAATTAAGAGTTATTTAAAATTTAGGGGGTAGAAAAATGGCTATATTAATTGTTGTTTTAATTATAATAGTTGTTTTTTTGTTGTTTATAATCTTTGGAATCTATAACAGCTTAATTATTGCAAAAAATAGAGTGAAAAATGCATGGAGCCAAATAGATGTTCAGTTAAAGAAGAGATATGATTTAGTTCCAAACTTAATTGAGACTGTTAAAGGTTATATGAAACACGAGCAACAAACATTAACAAAAATTACAGAACTAAGAAATCAAGCAATGAATGCAAAAGATCAAGATTTAAAAATTAAAGCAAATAATGAACTATCAAAAGCTTTAGGATCATTAAATGTTGTAGTTGAAAATTATCCAGATCTAAAAGCAAGTCAAAATTTCTTAATGCTTCAAGAAGAATTATCAGGAATTGAGAATAAGATTGCATACTCAAGACAATTCTATAATGATTCTGTAATGACATTCAATAACAAGGTTGAGATGTTTCCAACAAATGTTATTGCAAACATGTTAGGTTTTAAGGAAAAAACTTTCTTAGAAACACCAGATGTAGAAAAAAAGAATGTAAAAGTTTCTTTTTAATTTTACATTTTTTCTTTTTTTATTTTTTTTAAAATATTTAATGATTATCAATCTATTTTTATAAATAAATACTTGTTAATCTATAATCTAATTATAGTCTTTATAATCTATATTATTTAGAAAAAGAAAATTATTTTTTATTTGTAAAAAAGATTTTTTAAAAAAGTTATGGGGACACCGGGATTTGAACCCGGGTCAACAAGTTTCTCCCAAATTCCCTTTAATTTTAAATTCTTCTAAAAAAATTTAAATTAAACAAACTTGTTTATCTTTCAATCATCTGCTTTTAAAAAGCATCTTGCTTTATAGGAAATGTGATGTCTGGAGCCTGTTAGGCTAGACCGGACTACCCTATGTCCCCACATAACTTATATATTAATACTAATAACTATTTATAAATATTTTCATATCTTTTACTTTTCTTTTTGATTACAAAAAACCTATAATTTTAAGTTTTTAGATTTATAAATAATAAATCTTATAACTTCTCTTTTAAAAAAACAGCAATAACCTTTTTATTTCTTTTCTTTCATAAATCTTTATTAGATGTCTTTTTTTAAATTTACAAAAAGATATTGGTCCTGTGGTCTAGTGGTTATGATATCGCCCTTACAAGGCGAGGATCGACGGTTCGAACCCGTCCAGGACCACTCCTATTTATTTTCAATTTTATAATATAGAACATAAGAATAGATGATTGGAACTATTGTAGCTAAAATAATAGTTAAGAAAAAGAAAGAATATGCATACTCATATAAGAATAAACCAATAAAGATAATAATTCCTGAAACCTTAAACAAAATACTTGCAAGCCTATGTGTTTTATTCCAAACCATATCATTATGTAAAGTCCAAGGTGTCTTAATTCCAATAAACCAATTCCTTTTAGATTTCTTAATAAGTATTCCAGCAGAATAAACAATTACAGCAAAGGCAGGAATCATAAACTTAGAGAAATTAAAAATTACTCCTAGATTATATAAGATTAATAATACTAAAATATATAACATAAACAAAAAAAGCAAAACTATAAAATTATCAAATTGTAATTTAAATTTAATTATGTTTTTCTTTAGTGGGTCAACCTTTGGAATAACTAGATAAAATAAAAATAAAATAATTAAAATAAATGGAACTAAAAAGACCCCAACTGCTTTTGGCATATAGTCATCAACAATTCCCTTTTGGTTCCAATGGGATGCTATTTTTGCAGGTAATTTAGGATAAGCAACTATTGCTAAAATTATTGATATTAAAATAATTCCTATTAGAAGAATATATGTAAGTTTACCTCTATCCATATTTGACCTTATTTTTATTTTTTAAATTATATTTTTTATAAATTATATCTGTTATCACACAGAATATAAAATTACACAATAACTATATAATTTTAAAATATATATATATACATATTATTTACATTGCTTTTATTTTTAAATGTTATGTGTTATTAAGTAATGTATGTTGTATAAAAAAATTCTTTTAATAATCCTTCTTTTATTAATAATTCCTTTATCTATAAGTGCAGAGACAACAAATAATTTAAATTTTGATGCAATTAAAGGCAAAGTTATCGATGTTGACATAAACATTGAATATCCAATAATTATAAACAGTTATAAGGAGGGAAATTATCTAAATTTTAAAATGGCAGTTCCTTATAGTTCAAGAAATCAAAAATCAACTACTTCTGCATATTATTATAATGACCTAAATCAAAAGGTGTTTGCTGAAATTGAAGAAGACAAGTTTGGAAACTCCATAGCAGTTTTTAATATCTCCAAAATTGAGAAAAACAAATATATTTTTTATGTAAACTCTAACATCAAGTCAGAAAATAATATTATCTTTTCTAAAAATGAATATTATCTTTCAAATGACATTAATGAGTTTGTGGATTATAAACTCCCAACTAAAAACATGCAATCTGATAAAAGTGAAATTATTTCTCTTGCAAATTCAATTAGTAGAAGTGATAATGCTTTAGAAGAAATTGTAAACATTACCAATTGGGTACACCAAAATATAGAGTATGATTTAGCTTATGGAGAGAGCGTGGAAGACTCATTAACAGTGTTGTCAAACAGGGCAGGAGTTTGTGATGAGCTTGCAAATTTGGCAGGAGCATTGCTTAGGGCAAGGGGCTTTCCTGTAAAGTATATCTCAGGATTTGCAAACAGTACTCTTAGTTGGCAACCACATGCTTGGTTAGAGGTGTATGTTCCTGGGCAAGACTGGATACCAGTTGACCCTACTTATGGAGAGGTAGGTTTAGTTGATGCAAGCCACATTGTTGTCTCAAAATCATATGATGCAAGTGATATTAAAGACATAGTCACTACAACAAACACAGTTGATATAAGCTTTGGAGAGAAAAATAATTCTTTTCTAATTAATGATCAAAGAAGTTATTCAGATAATGGTTATGCAAACGTCTTAAACATCAATTTAGTTTCTGAAAAAAAATATAAACAAAATAGTGCTTTTACAATTAAAGTTAAGGTAAAAAACACAAATGTAAATCCAATTACTAATCTTTTAATTTTAAAAACAAATGATAACTTTACACAAATCTATCCAAAATATAATGAAGTTATAATCTATTTAGGACCATTAGAAGAAAAAGAAATAATCTATTATTATATTCTTCCAAAAACAGAAGTGCCTGTAAGCTACCCATATATTCTTGCAACTCAATTTAAGGACTTTGAGGGTTCTGTAAATGTGTATCCTGATCAAGGTCTTTATGAGGATGCTTTTTTTATCTTAGACCCAATTTTTTATTTTAAAGACAATTCTTTATTTATGGAGCAAGACATAATCAATCATACTCTTGAAAATAAAAATTTAATTTTTGATTTTAATATCAACAATGAGGTGTCTAACCAGACAGTTGACATAGAGCCTAATAAAATTATTAATTTTGAAAAGGAAATAGGTTCTTTTTTAGAAGGTTTTTTTAGTTATAAGATATCAGGAGATTATGATTATGAAAATAAGATCACAATCTATTCAGACAAAATTGTTGTAGACGAAAATTATGAAAAAGAAAATTTAGTTGTTGGAAATAATCAAAATCTTCCTGTTGAGGATGGTAATGATGTTTGGAAAGATTTTAAAGAAGAAATTGAAGATGCAAGTGATAAACCTAAAATAAATAATATTTTAATATATATAATAATAGGTGTTTTTTTCATAATAATATTTTTAATAATAATCTTAAAACCAAAAAAACCAGAAAAACCAAAAGAAGAGATAATTAAACAAAAAATACACAACTCTTTAAAAAATAATTATTATAATGATAGCTTTGTAATTTCTGATAACCCAAATAAATAATTTAAAATTTTTTAAATTACAATTCTTAATCTAAACCATTTATAAATTTAATTTAATATAGTTATATATATTAACTTAGAATATAAATATAAAAAACAAAAAAGCACTCGTAGTATAGTGGTTAGTATGGGAGCTTGCCAAGCTTTCGGCTCGGGTTCGAATCCCGGCGAGTGCATAATTATCTATGATATTATGTCTAAAAATAAACAACTAATTAAAGATAAAGTTCATTATTTAGTTGACTTTGCAGTTTCTGAATTCAATTCAGACAAACCAAACCCTTATGTCTATGATTATGTGAAGTTAAGTTTTAAACTTGCAAAAACAATCAATTATAGGGTTCCAAAAGAGATACATAGAAAGGTATGTAAAAAATGCAACTCTATAAGGAATATAGAAAACACTAAGATTAGAACAGAAAGAAGAAAAGTAAACGGAATTTATAGAAAGTATATTAAAATAAATTGTTTATCTTGTGGCAATATTAAAAAAATTGCAATTTAAAGAGTTGTGATTTTCATTAAGTTTGCTAAAGAAACATATTTAAATAGAACTCTACTTATATTATATATTAATTATAAAAAAAATCAAAAAAATAGATAATTAAGAAAATTTCAAAAAAATAAAACAAGTCTGTTTTTAAAATTACAAAATAATTTTGAAAAGTTATTATGAACAGATATTTATTATGAGGTGAGTAACTTTGACAAGTGTTCAAGATGTTTTAGCACATCCATTAATTGAAAAAATTGCAAATGATTTAAAAGAAAATAAAAAATTAAAAGCACCTGAGTTTACTTTATTTATAAAGACAGGAAGTCATAGACAAAGAGCTCCTGATAACCCAGATTGGTGGTTTATTAGAATGGGTTCTATTTTAAGAAAGGTTTATGTTTCAGGACCAGTAACTGTTAAGTCATTAAGATCATATTATGGTGGTAAGAAAGAAAGAGGAGTTAGACCTTCTAAATTTAGAAGATCTGGTGGAAAGATCATTAGAGTTTGTTTACAAGAACTTGGTAAATTAGGGTACATAAAAATCTCTGATGATAAGAAGGGGAGAGTAATTACTCCACAAGGACAAAAATATTTAGATTCTTTAGCTGGTATTGTTTTTAAAGAACATTCTTCTAAGAAAGAAACTATTGTACCAAAAATTGAAATAAAAATTAAAAAAGAAGTTTCAAAGACAGATGTTAATAAAGAAGAAACTAGAAAAGAAGAAACTAAGGTTGATAAAGAAAATAATGACAAATTAAAAAAAGTAGATTCTGAAAAGAAGAATTAAATTTATTATTTTTGAGGTTAAGATATTTATGGCAAGAAACAAAGATAGAGAATTAAAAGAATTTTTAATTTCTCAAAGACAAAAAATAGGTCCAGGTTATATGAATACTCCTGTTTGGATCATACAAAAAGCAGGAAAAAGAATCTGGAATAGAAGACAAAAAAGGAATTGGAGAGAAACAGAGTTTGGTGCTCAGTATAGAGCATTAGTTTTAAAGCAAGAAGTTCTTAAAGATAAAAACACAAAGAAAAGTGGAAAGAGAACAAAGAAGCTTAAACTAACTTCAAAGAAGAAAGTTAGAACAAGAAACACAACTGTAATTCCTAAAAAGTTTATTAAAAAATGAGAGTGAAATTTATGCCACAAGAAAGTTATATAATACCATTACAAAAAGCTTATGACAAACCAAGAACCAGAAGAGCAAATGTTGCTGTTAGCTTGATTTTTGATTTTTTACGTAAGCATACAAGAAAAGAAAAAGAAGATGTTATTCTAACAAAAGAAGTTAATGAATTTATTTGGAGTAAAAGTATAGAAAAACCTCCAAGACAGATTCCAGTGTCCATTAGAATCAAAGAAAATAAGGTTTATGTTTTTTTAAAAGGATCAAAAGAAATAGAAACTTTCTTTAACAAACAAAATGAAGTTAAAAAGAAATCTTTAAAAGAAAAAGTAACTGAAATTAAAGAAAACATACAAGAGGGTCCAAAGGCAGACAAGAAAGGAAAAACTGAAGCAAAAGTAGAGATTCCTGTATCCAAACCTAAAAAAGAAACTGATCTTAAAGAAACTGTTCCGCTAGAAATAAAAAAAGATTTAGAAACAAAAGAAAATAAAAGTTCTGCTAAAGAAGTTGTTACAGAAAAATTTACTGAAGAAAAATCTGCTGAAGAGAAACCAGAAATTAAAAAAGAAACAAAAGAAAATAAGGAACAAATAAAATGAGAATAAAAAAAGCAAGAATAAATAACTCCCCTTACCTAGGAGTTAATTCCTATTGTAATGATGAGGTTTGTTTAGTTCCAAACAATATATTTCCAAAAGAAGAAAAGATCTTTAAAGAATATTTAGATGCAAAAGTTGTTAAAATAAATATTAATCAATCCCCTTTACTAGGAGTATATGCTATTGGTATTAAGTATAAGCTAGTTATAGGTGCAGAATCAATTAGTAATTATGAATTAAAAATATTAGAAAAAGAAGGTTTTAAATTAAAATTTGTAACTGACTATAATGCTTTAGGAAACCTAATTGCTCTTAATTCAAATTATGGAATTGCTTCTCCATTATTATCAGACACTACAATTAAAGAAATTTCTAAATTCTTAAAGGTTCCAATTGAGAAAAAACAATGTGTGGAACTTGACTTACCTGGTAGCTCAGTTTATGTAAATGATTCTTTATTTTTAGTAAATCCTTCTATCTCTGAAAAAGAATATAAATATTTACAAAAGAAATTTAAAGTTCCAGGAATTGCAACTACCCTAAACTATGGGGGTTCATTTGTTGGAAATGATGTTGTTGGTAACTCTAAGGGCTTACTTGTTGGTGCGAACACAAGTAATATTGAGTTACAAAAGGTTGATAGTCTTGTAGTTGAGCTATAAGGTTATGCAACTATTAAAAAATTAAGGTGATATTTTATGGTAGCAGAAAAAGGAAAAGATGTTAAAAAGATCAGACTAAATAAAGAACAAACAATCTCATTATATAGATCTAAAGAACAAGAATTAAAAAAGATTTCAGACAAATTAGAAGAAATTGATAACTTGTTATTGGAGATTAGAAAAGCAGAACAAACCTTAACTGAAATTAAAAACATTAAGGATAAAGAAAGTTTACTTGTAAATATTGGTGCTGGAGTGTTAGTAAATTGTATTATAGAAAACAAAAAAGATGTGAAAATAACATTGCCTGGTAACATTATTGTTGACAAAGATACTGACCTTATTTTAGCAGACATTAGAAAAAGAAAAGATGAACTAACAGACATTAGAAAAAAGTTTGTTGAAAGTTATCAAAATAATGTAAGAACTATTCAGCAAGTCTCAAAAGCAATTGAACAAATGGAAGCCCAAAAAGCAACTGAGTCCCAAAAAGGACTTGTTAATTAATTTTTTAATTTTTTTCAATTTCTTTTTTTATAACTATTTCTTGCTATCTTTTTTTTTACAAATAATTAATCTTATATCTTTTATACTAACACATTAGAAAAAGGTATTTACTTAAAAGCTTTTGTTCTATTAATTATTATTAAGATTGTAGATTATTATCTTACAAATTATTAGTGATAAATTATGTTTGGATTATTAAAAAAGAAAATAAAAGGATTTACTGATAAGGTCTTTGGAAAATCTCAAGAGAAGGTTGAAGAAGTTAAAACTAAAGAAGAGTTAGAAACTAAGATCCAAAAAGTTGAAGAAGTAAAGAAACAAGAAAATTTAGAGACTCAAGATGTTGAAAGACCTCAAGAAACAAAAATGCCAAAAACCTTAGAAAAAGATTTACCTATTAAAGATGTAAAATCAGAATTAAAAGATACAATTTTAGATGAAAAAGTAATTGATAAAGAATTTAGAGAATTAGAAAAACCTGTTGAGAAAATAAAAGAAGACATCCCTAATAAAGAGGAATTCTTTAAAAAACCTATTTTTAAAAAAGAAGAAAGTTTTGAAAAGAAAATAGAACCTGAAAAAGAAATTGAAAAAATTATTTCTAAACCACAAACTTCCTCAGAACCAAAAATTATAAAAGAGACTTTGAGAGTAGAAGAGAAAGCTCCTGCAGGAACTTCTCTTTCTAAAAGAGATCTAGAGACAGTTACTAGAAAGATAGAAGATGATTCAAGTTCTTCAAAAGAATATCAAGACCTAACAAGAGAACAAAAAGAAATAAAGACAAGAAATGTAAGCAAACTTAAATCAATCTTCTCCTCAAAAATAAAACTTTCAGAAAAAGAAATTACTGATTTTTTAGAGGATTTTGAATTCTCATTGTTAGAAGCAGATGTTTCCATTGATTCAGCATCAGCAATCATTTCTAGTTTAAAAGAAAATTTAACAAAGTCTTCTTTTTCTAAAAACAATCTTCTTGAAGACATAAAAACAGAAATTAAAAAAGCTCTTTTAAATCTTTTAGATGTTGATTGTGATATTAATAACTATCTTCCTAAAGAAAGTTTACAAGGGCCATTAATAGTTCTAATAATTGGGCCTAATGGTGCTGGAAAAACAACAACAATTGCAAAACTTGCAAACAAGTTTAAAAAAGAAAACAAATCTGTTGTTCTTTCTTCCTCAGATACCTTTAGAGCAGGAAGTATTGACCAACTTGAAATTCATTCTCAAAGATTAGGAGTTAAAATTATTAAGCAGAAATATGGCTCTGACCCTGCTGCAGTTGCTTTTGATTCTGTTGCCTCTGCTAAAGCACATGGCAATGATGTTGTTTTAATAGACACTGCTGGCAGACAAGACACAAACATCAACTTAATGCAGGAGCTTTCAAAGATAAAAAGAGTTGTAAAGCCACACCTTACAATTTACATTGCAGAATCTCAAAGTGGACAAGCAATTGTTGAACAAATTGAGAAATTTGATAAAGAGATTGGAGTTACAGGCGTTATTTTAACTAAATTAGACACAGATCCTAAAGGTGGAACAGCAATCTCAATTTTACATGATCTAAAAAAACCAATCTTTTATGTTGGGACTGGTCAAGAGTATGATAATTTAGAAGAATTTTCTTCAAAGTATATTCTTGAAAGAATAATATAATTTTCTTTATTTTTATATTTTTTTAAGGCCTTATAAACAATAGATTGATTTTTATGGAAAAGAAAGAAACCATTTTTGTAAACAATAAGAAATATACAATTACTATATATTTAGAAAGAAGAAAAAATGCTTATCTGTCAATTGGTAAAAAAATAGTTATTAGGATACCAACACTTCTTAAAAAAGACAAACAAGATTTACAGATTGCAAAATTTAAAGAAAAGATAATTAAATATTTACAGAAATATCCAAATTATAATTTAAAGAAAGAAAACTATTTAAATAACCACATCTTTAAAATCTTAGACCAAACCTATGTTCTAAAATTGAATGATACTGAAAACAAGACTGCAACAGGTAGGTTAGTGTCTAATGACATAGTGCTAAACATACCTTTTAAACTTTCAAGAACCCAAAAACAAAAGATGATCTCTAGTTTAGTAAATAAATTATTGTCACAAAAATATCTACCATTTATTAAAGAAAGAGTAGGTTACTATAATGATCTTTACTTCCAAAAAGACTTAAAAAAAATAAGTTTAAAAAAAGCAAACTCTAAGTTAGGGAGTTGCACAATTGACAAGAAACTAATGTTTTCAACAACACTTCTCTTATTTCCTGAAGATGTTAGAGATTATGTAATTGTTCACGAGTTAGCACACACAATTGAGCATAATCATTCAAAGAGATTTTGGGCAATTGTAGAAAAAATTATTCCAGATTATAAAGAAAAGAAAAAATGGATTAGAAAAAATTCAATTGGTTTAGAAATCTAATTTAATTTTTTATTTTAAGATTTTTTCTTATTAAAAGCATCTTTAATATTTTTTTTAAGATTTTCAATTGCTTCTTTTTCTGTTTTTATAGTTGGCAATGGTTTTTGTTTTATTCTTCCTGGTGTTTTAGCAGGCTTAGTTTTTTTTGGTAGTGGTTTTCTTGGTAGTGGCATAATATCTCCTTTTTTAATTTTAATTACTTTTCTCTAAATAACTTTAAAGATCAAATCGATATTAGATTATATTGTGGAATTATTTTTAAATGTAATTGTTAGACATTTAATTAAGATAAGAAAATGAAATTGGAATTATAGGTATAAGCAAGTAAGTAATCTTTTAGAACTGTTTGAGAAAGAAAATGTGAAATATGAAAAAATAAAGATTTGGAGGAACAAAATATGGCTGTAAAAATAGAAATTGATAGATCTACGCCTGAATTTAAGAAAAATAATGTTGTATCTAAGATAAATAGCGTCTACAGTGCAAAGGTAAGTTCACTACAACCTTTAGTAATTGATATTTTAGAAAGGGAGGATATAAAATACTCTAGAAAATAAAAGTTTATAAGGTATTTTATACTTTATTCTTTTATTTTTAATCTTTAAGGGGATAAGTTTTACTGCCCGAAGTGGAAGGAATAAAGTAAATATTAAGATAAATAATTTAATAAATATTTATAAATTTATTGTTTTTTAAAAATTGCAAAATTGGAATTATAAAAAACATTACCTTTATAAAGCTTATGCGAGTAAATATTTATATATGAGGTTAAATAATCAAGTAATATCAAGTATCTATAATCAATTAGATAATTTTGGGCATTCTTTTATTAATAAGTCCAGACTACACGTACTTCTAAATAAATTAAATTTAGGTTTAGATATAGATAAAATTATAATTAAATTAAACAAATTAAATAAAATAAAATATGTTTTTGATAATTATTATTATATTTTAAATTCAGATGAACAAATAAAAGGATATTATAAATATTCTGTTGAAGAAATGGTTTTTACAATTTTAAATAAATTAAAAATAGATTGGTATTTAGGATTACATTCTGCGTTAATTATTAATAACTTATCTATTAAAGATGATTTATTTCATCAGATTCCTAAATCAACTATAATAATTAATTCAAAATATTCAAAAAGAGTAAAAATTTTAAATCAAGCTTTTATATTTAGAATACAGAAAAATTTACTTTCTTTTGGTATTGTTTCTAAAAAGACAAAAAACAAAATTATTTTTAACTATTCTGATTTAGAACGTAGCTATATAGATTATTTATATTATACGCATAAATCTCCAATATCTAAAAATTTATTAAATATTAATATTGTTAAAAAGTATCTTTTAAATTTTCCAAAAGATATAATTGAGGCAGTTAATAAATATGAATCTTAAAAACAAAAAATTATATGTTTCTTTTGTAAAAAAAAGATATCCTAAATTATCAGAAATGATGATTGAAAAAGAATATTATTTATCTTTATTTCTAACTAAAATTAGTATCTTTATAAATAAAAATAGTTCTTGTGAACTAAACAATTTACTTTTTAAAGGTGGTACTTTATTAAGCAAATATTATCTAAATTATCATAGATTAAGTGAAGATTTAGATTTTTGTTATTCAGATTCTAATAGATTAAGAACTTTATCTACTTCTTCAAAATTAGAAAAAAAAATTAAAAGTATTGAAATTAAATTAATTGACAATTTAGTTGACATTTGTAAAGGAACTGATTTTGATTTTAAAGATGATAGATCAAAAACTTCAAAATATATTAATATAATAAATAAGAGAAAAATTTGTGTGTTTTATATTTATTATAAATCAGATTATATATCTATTAATGAATCAAGAATAAAAATAGAAGTTAATTTTATAGAAGATCGTTTACATAATCCAAAAAATGTTTCTTTATTAAATATTGTTGATAAATTAAACTTAACTGATTTAGATAAAGTTGAGTTAGCTTCTTTTAAATTTGATTTAGAAAAAATTAATTTTAAATCATATGATATTTATGAAATAATTTTAGAAAAATATAGGGCTTTACTTACAAGAAAAGAAAACAAAGAAAGAGATGTTTTTGATTTATATTTAATTAATAAGAAACATGATATTTTGAATATAAATATAGAAGATGTGTATTTAAAATTGAAAAGTATTTTTGTATATTTTTCAATATATAAAGATAATTATAATTACAATCTTAAAAGTATAAAATCTAATAATTTTAAATTTAGTGATAATTTAGATGATATGGTTATTGAGGATTATAATTTAGATGAATATAATCAATTTAAAGCAAATTTACTTGAAAAGTTAAAATTATTTAAATATATAAAATAAAATAATTATTTAAATATATAAAATAAAATAATTATTTAAATATATAAAATAAAATAATTATTTAAATATATAAAATAAAATAATTATTTAAATATATAAAAGGAAATAATTATCTTTAATTTAAAGGAAATGAGATTGTTAGTAATACTAACTTGTTGAAAACTGTTAAAAAATATGTCGCTTTAAAAAATGTATAATATTTTTGTGATATAAGTTTTATTGCCCGAAGTGGAAAGAATGAGTGTTTAATAATAAAAATAATATGAAAAATTAAATAAGGTGATTTTAAAATGGCTAGATGTGATATTTGTGAAAGATATATTAATTTACAAGAAAATAAATATTATTATGTTGATAATACTAATCATCTTTTTGGTTGTTGTAATGAATGTTATTCTAAGTTAATAGATTCTGAAAAAAATAAAGTTAAAACTTCAAGTAAGATTAAATTAATTGAAGAAAAAGATATCAAAACTAGAAAATTAGCAAATATAAGTAATAATTTATCTGGTTTTAGATTTTTGGGTATTTTATCTGCTTTAGGTGTATTTTTCATTCCAATAGTTTTATTAATTTTAAGTAGTTTTATCTTCTTTTATTCTTTTTTTGATAATTTTAAACTTTTTAAAAAAGATTTTAAGGTTTTAAGTTAAAACGTTAGGTTTAAAAATGTGTTTATATTATTTATTATTATAGGTGATATTATGAAAATATATATTTGGAATAAAAATTGTGTTGATGGAAAAATTAATAATAAATTAATTGGTGCAGCACATAACGGTTGTTGTAAACAATAAAATTAAGATTTGTCATGGGTTTATATTCCCCAAAAATAATCTCGTTAGATAATGGTGTAGCAATTACTGGTGAAAAGACATTAATTTTATTAAATAAAAAAGAATATATTAAAAATAAATCAAAATTATTAGAATATACCAAAAATTCTTTTAAAAATAAGACTATTTCTAATTTACAATTTAAAGTTGATAATAATACATTAAGTTTCACGGTTCTACCTACAACTAATTGTAATTTAAGGTGTATTTATTGTTATTCTGATGGCGGTTTTGAAAAAAAAAATTTAACATTTAAATTTGCAAAATCTTTTATAGATAAATTAATAGATAATAATAAAACTTGTAATCATATAAATATTAATTTTGCCGGAGGAGGAGAACCGTTATTAAATTTTAAATTAATTAAAAAAATTATAGATTATTTAAAAAGCAGAAAATTTAATTTAACATTAAGCATGGTTACAAATGGAATACTGGTTCCAAAATATATTTCTTGGTTAAAAGATAATTCTGTGTTTTTAAGAATATCTTATGATGGTTCAGCACAAAAAATTAATCGTCCAGGATTAAAATTTAATTCTGATTTAAAACTAATTAAAACTTTCGAACTTTTAAAAAATAATTATTCTCCTGAATTATTAGGTATACAGATGACTATCACAAAATTTAATGTAAATACTTTAGCTTTAGATGTATTTAATCTTATTACAAAATATAATATCAATACTATAAAAATAGAA
>JALNXN010000029.1 GCA_023230325.1 archaeon
TATTATTTACTCAATAAAAATATTAATTTAATTAGTGTATATGAAAACAGAAAATATCTATATTATTGGACATAAATCTCCGGACACTGACAGCGTTTGTTCATCTATTGCTTATGCTGAATATATGCGAGAGAAAAAAATAAATGCGATTCCAGTAATCTGCGAAGAATTAAATCCAGAAACAGAATATGTACTTAGTTATTTTGGAGTTGATGCTCCTTTGAAATTAGATTCAATAAAAGGTAAAAAGGTAATCTTAGTTGATCATAATGAAACTATTCAGAGTCCAGAAGGAATTGAAGAGGCTGAAGTGATCGAAGTGGTAGATCATCATAAAATAGGATGTCAATTTTCTAGTCCAATAGCTTTTCAAACAAAACCTTTTGGATCAACAGCGACCATAATCGCTCAAAAAATGTTTAACGAAAATTTTAAAATAACTAAGAAGTTAGCCGGGCTTCTGTTGTCAGCCATTTTATCGGATACTGTTATATTTAAATCAAGCACTGCGACAAAAGAAGACATTGAGATAGCAGAGAAATTAAGTAAGATTGCCGAAATAAAAGATATTAAAAACTTTGGAATCGAAATAAAAAAGAAAAAGTCAAACTTAAAAGGAATGACAGCTGAGAAAATTATTTATTCTGATTTTAAGACTTTTGAAGAAAATAGCAAAAAATTTGGCATTGGACAAATTGAAATAGTTGATTTAAAAGAAGCAATGGAACAAAAAGAAGACCTTCTTAAAGCAATTGAAAAAATAGTAAATGAGGAAAAGTTTTCATTTTTAATATTAATGATCACAGATATTATTAACGAAGGGTCAGAACTACTAATATGCGGAGAAAAAGATTATCTTGAAAAAGCATTTAATGTAAAGATTGAAGAGAATTCAATATATCTAAAAAATATGATGTCTCGAAAAAAAGACCTTTTGCCTTTAATTATAAAAGAGATAAACAAGTCATGAGATTCGTTTAAAGCAAAAATATTCCTCGAAAGGGTGCTTGAGTATCAAAGTGACGCACTCGGAACTTTAGATTGAGAAGGAATGGAGAGAAAAATATAGAAAAAGGTAATATAAATTGATATAATTTTATTAAGATAAAAATTTCTTATTTTATGAAAAGAGAAGAATCGTTAGAACAAAATCTAGCTTTTATAGATGGACAAAATTTATACAGAGGAACTACAATGACTAATCCTAAGTGGGAAGTTGATCTCTTTAAATTTAGGAAATATTTAACCGAAAAATATGATATTCAAAAAGCTTATTATTTTTTAGGGTTTCTTGATGAAGGCAATCAAAATCTTTATGACGAAATACAGGAGGCAGGTTTTATTATAAAATTTCGTGAACATAATTCAGCTATGATTGGAAAAAAGAAAGGAAATGTTGATTCTGATATTATTTTTGACATTATGAAAAGAATATATAAAAAAGAAGTTTTTGATAGAATAGTTTTAGTTTCGGGAGATGGGGATTATAGAATGTTAGTAGATTTTTTAATCGAAGAAAATAGGTTTAAGAAGGTTTTATTTCCGAATAAAGATTTTGCATCTTCTTTGTATAAAAATATCACGAGGGTATATTTTGATTATTTGATTAATATTAAGCATTTAATAGAAAAAATAGAAGAATAAAAAAAAGGGGGCCTTTGCAGGGACCCTTTTGTCTTGATATCTATCTTATATCATTATGTATAAAAAATGTCAATTTGGAATGGGTCTGTTGTGTGACACATTCAGAACTTTGGATTGGGCAGAAATTAAAAAAGAGAACATAAAACATATTGACTTTTTTAATATATTAAATATAATATAGATATACACACCTCAACCAGCCGAAAGGTCCGTTGAGGTTTTTTAAAACAAACTTACTCATGAAAAGAATTTTACTCATAGATGGAGAAAATCTAAAAGGGAAAATTAAAGCAGTTTTTGAAAGCCAAAAGGAAAATGATCTTGTTTGGCATAATTATGATTTCAAAGGACTTTTTAATAAAGTCCTTGAGGGTTTGGAAATTGATGAAGTATGTTTTTATTTTGCTCGTATAAAAATGCATTTTCAAAGCATTGAAAAATCAAAACAATTAATAGAAGAGCAGAGACTATTAAAGACTCATTTGGAAAATTCTGGATTTAAAGTAGTGATGGCTGGAAGTGTGCGTGGAAATGTTGATAAAAATAATACTTTAGTTTTTAAAGAAAAAGGAGTGGATGTGAGAATCGGAGTAGATATGATTGTTTTAGCTTGTGACAAAAAATTTGATTCAATAGTTTTAGGTAGCTCTGACTCCGATTTACAACCAGCTATTAAAGAAGTTGTTAGAAGGGGAGTGGAATGTATTTATCTTGGGTTTGAAACAAGGCCCAATAAAGGAATGACTTTTACAACTTCAAGGACTATTCTTATTAGAAATTCAGAAGTTATAAATTTTAAAAATAAAAACGTCTAAATGACGTTTTACTTTTCGATGGGTCGGTTACGTGACGCATTCAGAACTTTGGATTGGGAAGAGGTAAATATGGAACTCTCTGACATTAGTGTTATATTGTAAAGAATTGTAAATTATGTTATTCTTTAAAAAAGATATTGATATAAATAAATATAGCACTTAGTTTTGGTTATTATTTAATTTTATAACATAATGAATCTTTTAGAAGAAACAATAATATTTATTTTAAGCCAAATATATAAGGTTAAAAAGGATAATTTATCTCAAATAGAGTTATTTAAGCTTCTTTATTTAATAGAAACAGAATCTTATAGATATACTGGAGATAGTTTTTTTAATGAGGAAGTTTTATTTACTAGAGATAAAAATGGACCAATATCAGTAGATGTTTATAAAGCACTTGATAATTTGTCTGATTTTGTACAGAAGAAAGAAGAAAAAAAGCCAGATTATCTTTATAAAAGGCATTCTTTTTATATTAAAGAAGGCGTTAAATACGAATTAAAAAAATTAAGACAAGATCAGAAGCTTTTTATTAATAGCGTTTTATTATCTTTTGGCGGATTAGCTATAAAAAGGTTGAAGGAAAAAGCTTACGAAACCGAACCAATGCTTGATATGATAAGCAAAGAACAAAAAAGGGGTGTTGAGTGCTTTAAGGGAGCTAGTTTAAATTTTAAAACCATTAAACTTGATAAGGATATGAAAGAAATTTATGGATAGTTATAAAATAGGAGACATTTTATACTTCTTATCATATTATTTTACAGACACAAATGAATGCGCTCCACATTATGCAATGGTTATATTGCCATCAATTTTAATGGAATATGAAAGTCAGATTTTATGTTGCGTTATTACATCAAATCAGGGGGCTAAAAAGAAAAAATATTGTATTTCTCTTTCTTTAGATATTCATAAATGTTTTGATAGAGAAACATTTTGTTGTTTAAATAGAAGAGATATAGAGTCTCTTGGAGATTTAGATTTAAGTAAAAAACTTCCGTTATCGATATTAACAAAAGATGAGCTTAGAAAATGTTTTAAATTATTTAAAAACATTAAGCATTCTCCCATCCAAAATAATTATTTTGTACCAGTCATTGTGAGAGAATGGAAGAGATCTCTAATTGTTTAATATATTAAACAAATTATGCTTTCAAGACTTACAGAACAACAGCTATTTAATTATTGGAGATTAGTGTATTGGTTTAATTTAGAAAAAAATAGAGAAAAAAGAAAAATCTTGATAAGTTTTCAAGATTTATATACGGAATTTAATCAATCAGTAGGCATTTGTGTTTTTAACATAATTCAATTATTTAATATTTTAAAGATTAATTTTAAATCTATTGAGTTTAGCAAAGAAATGTATTCATCTTGTCGTGGGAGCAAGAGAGAATCTGAACTTTTAAAAAATAATAAAAATAGTAAAAATTATCAACTTATTACTAGAGTATTTAACAATAATATTTCAAAAAAAGATTTAGAAGACTTGATTATTACACCCAAAGAAATAAACTTTTTATTAGAATTTATATGTTTTGAAATTAAAGATGAAGATATTTTTAAAGTAGTAGAATTTTTAAATATATATATAGAAAAATTTATTGATGATAAATTGCTAACAGAAAATCAGAATTTTTATAATTTTAAAAATCAAGAAGAGAGAACCGAGTTTTTTTTAAAAGAAAATTTAAAGTTTGGTAAAAATTTTATTATAAAATATGACCCAGAAGACATTATTTTAAAAGATGATGCTTTTCTTTTTATACATACCTTATTGGCTTTAGAGAAATTAGGATATTTAAAGATTGAAGAATTATATACTTTTTATTGGGGGGAAAATCCTAAAGATCATACAAAAGATTATAAGGCAAAAGTTTCTTTAAATGATTTATTCTATTCAGATTATTATAATGAGAGCGAGAACAAGATAATAATACATAACGAAGGAAGTGGTAGAATTGAATTTGTTGATAAAATTTTGTTTTTTAAAAATAAGCAATTTAATTTCAGCAATAGTCCCAATCAATACGAGCTACTTGGAACTTTGTTTAAAGATATCCAAAAAGAATGGAATTATGATGAAATAGAGGAAGATTGGGATCCTACATGTTATGAAGAGAGATTAAAACAAAAAGATTATTGGAAAAGATTTTATAATTCTGCAAAAGAAATTAATAAAAAGATAGCGATTGAAACTGGAATTAAGGATTTTCTTTTAATGGACACTAAACAAGTTAAAGTAAATACGAGATATAAATAATTCTTATGAAGTTCATATAAGTTCATATAACTGTCTATTCTATAAAATAAGCTTACAATATGTAAGTTTTTTTATTATGCAAGAAAAAAAGAGATTAAAATTAGATGGAATAAAAGAATTTAATAGAGATTCCGATCTTGTTGACTTTTTTGATTTGCTTTTAAAGATTGATAAAAGAAATAATCCAGACCTATATAAGATTGAAGAAGAACATGATTGATACAATTATTTTACAATTAAAACAAGGACAATTTACAATTATGAATTATTCTAAATTTAAAACTTCAAAAGAGACAACATCTAATGCTAAGGATAATTTTTGTAAATGGTCTAATAATCCCACGGCTTTAGATAAAAAACTTGGAATATATAAGCCAAGAGCAACATTAATTAAAAGAGGGTATTTAGAGTTTTTAAAAATAGAATTTTCAGCACCTAAGTTAATATTTAAAAATAATTTAGAAGAATTAATAGAGAATGATTTTTCTTTGGTCGTAGATACTTTAAAAAAGAGATTAGAAGCGATGGATATTCTTGTTTTTAAGGCAAACTTAGAAAATGCAGAGGTTATTTCTTTTCACCCTTCTAAAAATATAAAACTAAATAATGGATACACTTCTAATTTTGCCATAAGGCAGTTAAGTAAAGTTGATATAGGAAAAAGATTTGATATAGATGTTAAGGATTATCGTAATAATGGGGAATCTTTGCAATTTTATACAAGATTATTCTCTATTTGCATTTACGACAAAGTTAATGACTATCTAAAGCCACAAAGAAGGGCAATAGACAAAGACCAAATCTATAAACAGAGAAGTCTATTTGATTTGCTAAAGAAGGAAGATCCTTTTTTTGAAGTTTTAAGGATAGAAGTAAGATTAAATGGAAAAAGGAAGATTAATGAATTATTGCAAAATTTAGGATTTAATAGAAACCCTTGTTTTAAAGATCTCTTTAATGGAGATTTATGTAAAAAAACACTAAATCATAGTTGGGAAATGATTTTTAACAAAAACGAGTTCATATTTTCTTTAAATGATGGTCCACAAAAGATACTAGAATCTTTAATTGTTAAAAATAATGATATTAAATTAATAAAGGCTATTAATATAGTGGGATT
>JALNXN010000004.1 GCA_023230325.1 archaeon
TGAGCATGACAAGTGAGACTGCAAATGCAATGATTTACTACACAACTGATAGCTCTGTTCCAACTGAGCAGAGTAACCTTTACACAGGCCCTTTTAGTCTAACAAGCACAACCACCATCAAGGCTAAAGCTTTTAAGAGTGGTATGACTCCAAGTTCAGTTGTTACAAGGAATTACAGCATAACTGACTCAATTAGTCCTCCGGTTGCAAGCCCAATCTCAGGTGTTTATAATAATGATATAAAAGTTACTCTAACAAATGAAAACTTAATAGGAGATATTTATTATACTATAGATGGAAATGACCCAAAGCCAACTCAAGAAGGCACAATACTTTATGAAAGTCCTTTTACTGTAAATAAAAAAACTTTAGTTAGATCACAGATATTTACAAAAGATAAAAATTCACAGATTTTACAAAATATTTATGATTTTGAAGTTGCAAAAGTAGTTGCTAACAAAAACTCAGGAACCTACACCTCAAAGATAGATGTTTCACTTTCAACAGATACACTTGATGCTACCATCTACTATTCATTTGATAATTCCTCTCCTGATAAAAACAGTACCCTTTACACTTCTCCAATAAATATTAGTAGTTCTAAAAATCTATATGCTGTTGCTTATAAAGAAGATTATAAAGATAGTAATATTTCTATTTATAATTACACCATTAATCTAAACTCCTCACCACCAGGTGGAGGTGGCTCAGGTGGTGGCTCAGGCGGTGGTGGTTCACCTCCTCCAACTTATACTATAGCAACTCCACAAGCAAGTGTACTTTCAGGAAATTACACAACTCCAATAACTGTAACTTTAAGTTGTGAGACTCTTGGTTCAAGTGTATACTACACAACAGATGGCACAACCCCTGATAAAAACAAAAGCCTATTTACAACTCCAATATTTTTAGATAAAAATACAAATCTAAAAATAAGATGTTACAAGTTAAGTTTAGGCTATAGTGATGTTGTAAATTACAATTACACATTCTTACTTCCAGAGATTGTAATTCCAGAGCCAATAACCAAACAAACTTTAGAAACAACTTTAATATTAATCCACCAAGACAAAACCACAATGATCTATAGTTTACAAAACTTAAATAAAAACACTTACAGTTCAGATGTGCTATTCTCTCTAGAAGGAGTTTCTTTATCTAAGCTAAATATTTTTGCAAATGATCTATTAGACTCTAACATCAGTGTTTCAAAAGCAGAGCAAACAGATTATAACCTAGAGCTAAAATACTTAGATAAAGTCTACAGCACTTTTGTTATTGACCTTACAAACAAAGATAAGATTAATCGTACAGAACTAGAGTTCTCTGTAAGCAGGAAATGGTTAGAGGAAAATAATCTTTCCCCAAAAGACATCATCTCATACTATGTTATTAACGACCAAGAGATGTTATTAAGATTAAAGCACACAGAGTCAACAGAAGAAAATAGAATCTATTCTTTAGACATCACTCCATTATCAGGAACAATAATCATTGGTAGCCAAACTCAAGAATATAAGGCAATGACTAGTAAACAAAAGATCCTAGGTTTTATCTTACTAGGTGTAATAATAATTAACATCATCCTAATAATTTTGTTGATCCTAAAAATCACAAAAAAGAAAAAAGAACCAAAAGATAAAAAAGATTCTCAAGAAAAGTATTTTCAAGAAAAAGATCTTAGAAAGCAACAGATTTTAGATGACATAAAAAACAATAATCTCCAAGAAAAAACAAACCCTTCAAAGAATATAAAAATATTTAATAGCAAAGACTTTGAAAAGGCTAATGATTCTAAAAATGATTCTAAAAAAGAAACAAGTGATTTTGAAAGATATAAGAATGAAAAACTATATTAAAATCTTTTCTTCCTTCTTTTTCTTTTTTTAAAATTAATTTTCAATTTAATTTTTTCTCCAATTCAATTTTCTTTTTTTAAGAATTAATTACCTTTTTATGCTTATTGCCTTAACTTTATTTATAGAGTGATTGTTTATGAAAAATTTAGTTTTTGGACTTTTTGATGTTTTAGTTAATAATAAAATAAATACAGTTATTGATAATAGTTACTTAAAAGAATTAAAAACATTTTGTGAAATTAAAAAAGTAAACCTTTATTTAGTTACTGGGCAAAAAGAAGAATATGTAACATCTATTTTAGAAGAAAGTAATTTATTTGATATTTTTAAAAAAGAAAACATAATCTATGTTGATAGTAAATATCTTTCAACTTTAGGTGAACTAGACATACAATTAAGAAAAGAAAAAGCAGACAAAGATGCAAACTATTATGATCAATATCTAAAAATTTACTTTCTAAAATCAAACCCAATTCTAAATTCAGAAAATACTGTGTATGTTGGGCATGATATTTGGTATGATGCTTATTATGTGTCCAAATACACCCAATCTAATGTCATCTTATTAACATCCACACTATCCTACTACCAAAAACCCCACTCTTCTAAGCTAAAAACACTACCAACAATAAACCTAAATTTAGAAGAATTTAAAGATCTAATACTAAATAAGAGAGTTTTTGATTATTCAGCATTGCATAGCTTTGCACAAAACACATTATTTTCTAAAATGATTGGAGATTTAGATTTATCAAAAGTTGATTTTTCTAAAATTATTAAAAAATAAAAAGTAAATTAAGAGGATAAGCAGAAATTAAAAATATAAAAACTATATAGATTAAAAGAATTAAAAGAATTAAAAGAATTAAAAGAATTAAAAAAAGAGGTGTTAATTTTTGGAAATAAAGGAAATAAAAGCAATTAGAGTTTTTGACTCTAGAGGGATTCCTACAATAAAGACATTTGTATATACAAAAAATGCTGTTGGTTATGCAATAGTTCCATCAGGCACTTCCTCAGGAGAAAATGAAGCCCTAGAACTAAGAGATGTTAAAAAAAAAGCTTATAATAACCAAGATGTCTCAATTGCAATAAAAAATGTAAACACAATTATAAATAGAAGACTAAAAAATGAATTTGTTTTAGATCAAAAAAATATAGATTCAATTTTAATTGATCTAGATGGTACTAATAACAAGTCAAAGCTAGGAGCAAATGCAATCTTGTCAGTAAGTCTAGCAGTTGCAAGAGCTGCTGCAAATGAATTTGAAATGTCTCTGTATGACTACATAGCAAGATTAAATAATAATTCTAAATTTAGTTTCCCAATCCCTGAACTAAACATAATTAATGGAGGACTTCATTCAGGAAGTAACATTTCCTTTCAAGAATTTCAAATTATTCCAAAATTTAAAAGTTTTGAAAAGACAATGCAGGCTTCAACAGAAATCTACTTTACTTTAAAAGAAATATTAAATAAAAAATTTGGACCAAGTTCTACTAATGTTGGTTATGAGGGTGGCTTTGTGCCAAACATAAATAACCCCTTACAAGAACAACAATTGGAATTGATTCAAGAGGCAATTGACAAAAATAAATACACAAAAGAAGTAAGTCTAGGTTTAGATTGTGCAGCAAATTCTTTTTATGATCTAAAATCTAAAAAATATTTTGTAGATAACAAACATCTAGATTCAAATAAGTTATTAGATTATTATTTAGATTTAATAAAAAGATATAACATCACCTCAATTGAAGATCCATTCTTTGAAAATGATAAAAAGGCTTGGAGCTTATTTTATAAAAAAGTAAATTCTAAGATTAGTTTGATAGGCGATGACTTACTAGTTACAAACCCTAAATTAATCAAAGATGCAATTAAGAAAAAATATTGTAATTCTTTGCTTCTAAAGCCAAACCAGATAGGAACCTTGTCAGAAACAATAGAGTCCTTTAATTTAGCTAAAAAAGCAAATTGGAAAGTTGTTGTCTCCCACAGGTCTGGAGAAACAGAAGATCCTTTTATTGCTGATCTAGCATATGGTCTTAACTCTGATTTTGTAAAGTTTGGAGCTCCTGCAAGAAGTGAAAGAACTGTTAAGTATAATCGCATTTTAGAAATAGAAAATAAAATTAAGAAAGAAATTTCTTAATTTTAATTTTTCTTTTATTTATTTTTTATTTTTTTTTCTTAAAAGATTTATTTCTATTTTTTTTTCAACATTGGAAGTCCAGTTCTTGAATTTTCAATAACCTTATATCCATCTGGTAAATCAATACCATCCGTTTTGTCTTTTGAAAAATAGAACAGATGTCCTTTTTTATGTAAGTAATATGTTGTTCCATTTTTTTTATTTACTTGTGAGTATACCATTTTTACTCAACCCCCTTTTTTTATATGTTTTATGTCTATAATATGTGATATTTACATCTTATTTATAAATCTATTATTTTTTATAGACTTTGGTTAATTTTTTAACTATAAGCTTTACCGATATCTTTATATAAACATTTATAAATATATTTATTTATAAACTATATTAATAATTAAAGAGTGTGATTTAAAAATGGCAGAAGACGATTCATTTGACATGACTGATGAACCAGTTAAAAAGTCTGGTTCTAAATTAAAATTAGAAGGTATTATCCCAATCATAATAATTGTTGCGGTTATACTTTTAATTGTTTTTAAAACAAATTTAATTTCAAGTAGTGAAGGTATTTTTAAATCTTCAAGAACCTCAATCTTGGTGCTTGGTTCTCCTAGTCCAGAGTTTATAAGAGTTTTAAATGATGCAGAAAATAGAGACTTAATTAAGCAATTAAGATTTAGAACAATAGACAGTGTTCAACATAATCCTAAAGAATCATTTAAGGCATTTGATATTATAATTCTTGACCAAACTTTAAGTGCTGACAAGTCCATAACTAGAACTGTTGGTGAAGCAATTAAGGGTTTTGTTCAAGCAGGTGGAAAATTAATTGTTGTTCTAAATTCTGGAATTGAAAGAACAGGAGATCCTTCTGTGATTGGTTGGAAAGCTACTTTTGGAGACATAATTCCAGTAACTTGTGATCCTTTAATCTACAGTATTCCTAGTTGTAAACAAAAGTTAATGGTGTCAGGTGTTATTTATTCAAATAGGTCTGATAGTAAACAAGGTGGATATAGGATAATGTATGGTATTGAGAAAGTTCCTGCATTAGAGTCTGCTGGATTATTACAAACAGAAACTTTTGCTGTTGGAATTGAAGGTAATGAGATTGCATATCTTGTAGATGCAAGAAGTGGAATGACTTATCCTGCAATTGTTGAAAAACCAATGCTTTTAGGAAAGGTTTTATATTTTAATTATAATCCTGGTCTTTCAGAAGCAATTTTTATAAATGCAATAAAATATTTGAAATAGATTTTGTTTAGAAAAGAGAGGTGGAAAAAACCTTTCCTTTTTAAATATTTTCTATTATATATTACTTAAGTATTAATAATAGCTCTTTCTAAAAAGAAGCTTTATTTTTCCGTTAAAACTGCCTAAGTGCAGGAGGTGCAAGTTATCTTGGATAAAAAACAAATAGAAAAAACAGTAAATGATTTGTTTGCAGATGCAAAGAAAAGAAATTTTGATGAATCTGTTGAGCTAATTATTACTTTTAAAAATCTAAATATAAAAAATAAAGACCATAGATATAATTTTTCTGTAATTGTACCAAATCCATTTTTATCAAAAGTAAGATCAGTTTATTTTTCTAAAGATAAAGATGCTGCTGTTCAATTGAAAGGAATAGTTGATAAGGTAATTGTAGAAGAAGAGATTTCTAAAATTTCTAAAAAAGATGCAAAAAAACTTGCTAATGAGTTTGATGTGTTTTTAGCAGAAGGTTCAGTAATGCTAGTTGTTGGAAAATTCTTAGGACAAAGTTTAAGTCCAAAAGGTAAAATGCCACAAATAGCACCATTAAATGCTGATGCTGTAAAGAGTATATTAAAGTCAATGTTATCAAAGGTAGTTTTGTCTAATAAAAAAAATAAATCATCAGTTGCTATGCAGATTAAGATTGGTAAAAGAAGTCAAGATGCTGTAAAGATAGCAGAAAACACAATGGTTGTTTATAATTCTTTGATTGAGAAATTGCCTGCTGGTAAACAGAACATAAAAAGTATTTATTTTAAAACTACAATGAGCACACCCCATAAGCTTGGAGGTGAAAAGAAATGACTAAGCATTTTAAAAATTGGAAAATTTCTCAATTTGAGGAACTATCAAAAGTAATTTCTGATTACAAGATTATTGGTATAGGTGATTTAGAGAATTTTCCTACAGATTTACTTCAAAAATTAAAAAAGAACCTTTCTGATGTTAAATTTAAAGTAACAAAAAGGAATGTGTTAAAAAGAGTTTTAGATGAAAAAGGTCACAAAGACTTAGCTGAGAAGTTACCAAATCAACCTATACTAATTTTAACAAATGATAATGCTTTTGATCTATATCTACAAATTAAAAAAAGTAAAGCAAAATCTAAAGCAAAGATTGGAATGATTTCAACTGTTGATGTTGTTGTTCCTGAAGGGGATACTGGTTTGCCTCCTGGACCTGCACTTTCTGATCTTAAAAAAGTTGGAATCAAGGTTCAAGTTAAAGGTCCTACAATCTATGTTACTAAAGATGCTGTTATTGCAAAAGTTGGAGAAGTAATTTCAAAGGATGTTGTAAACACTTTGTCTAAACTTGACATAAAACCTTTTGAATTAATTTTAAACATTGTTGGAATTAAGGAAGGTAATTTAATTTATTCAAAGGAAGTTTTAGATGTTGATTCTAACGATGTATATAATAAGTTTATAAATGCTGTAAGATGCTCAATTAATTTAGGTGTTGAAATTGGTTATGTTACAAAGATGACAATTGAACCAATGGTAATGATGGCTGAATTGAAGGCAAAAGCTTTACAAACTGAAGTTGATAATAAAAATGGAGACAAAAAATAAAAATTAAAAAAAGGTGAATTCTATGGATTATATATACGCAGCATTATTATTACATAATGCAAAAAAAGAAATAAATGAGAATAATTTAAAAAGTGTAATTTCTGCAGTAGGAATTGCTGTTGATGATGCAAAGATTAAAGGTTTAGTAGCAACTTTAAAAGAAATTAATATTTCTGAAGCTATTGAAAAAGCATCTATGCCTGTTGCATCTGCACCAGTTGAAGCTGCTGCTGAAAAGAAAGAAGAAGTTGAAGAAGTTCCAGAAGTAACTGAAGAAGCTGCTGCTGAAGGTCTTGGTTCTTTATTTGGTTAAAGGACTTTTTTCTTTTTCCTTTTATTTTTTCTTTTAATTCCTAATTTTTATTTTTTATAATTTTTTACAAAAATACATTCTTACACACGCTAATTCTGTCTCTAAACAACATATGTTTATAAATATTATGGGGGTATAATTAAGTTATGCCTCCAAGAAAACCAAATAATAAATCAAAAAAACCTGTTGGAAAAACCTATAGTACAAAGTTACGTCTGCAAGATGTGCCTGATGCTGTAAAATTTGGTGATCGAGAAACTAATAGAAAGATTGTTAGAGCTTTTAGAAGATTAACAAAAAAGAAGATTGACACTAGTAAAAAATAATTATCAAACAATAGATCTTTCTTGGTCAACAACCTCCAAAAGCCTTTAAAATCATTGTCTATATTATATTTCTAATTATGCAAGAAAATATAGAATATATTGAACATAAATTTATAAAACCAAGGAGTGTTCAAAAAAGACTTTATCAAGAATTGTTAACTGCTAAGGCTATTGATGACTCTACATTGGTTGTTGCTCCCACAGGCTTAGGTAAAACAATTGTTGCTGTACTATTAATTGCTCACACTTATTCTTTTAAAAAAAACATTCTATTTTTAGCTCCAACTAAACCTTTAGTTGTTCAACATAAAAGGTCTTTAGATAAACTTTTAAATATTGAAGAAGAAAACATTATTCTTCTTACTGGACAAGTTCCAAAAAATAAAAGAAAAGAAATTTATAAAAACTTAGGGAGAATAATTTGCGCAACCCCACAAACAATTAACAATGACATTAAATTTAAATTAATTAATTTTAATGATTTTAATTTAATTATTTTTGATGAAGCCCATAGGGCAATTGGAGATTATGCATATGTAAACATCTCTTCGTTTTTTCCTAGAGAGATTAAAAGACTTGCATTGACTGCTTCTCCTGGAGGGAACAGACAAAAAATTGAAGAAGTTGCAAATAACTTAAAAGTAAATCATATAGAGATTAGAACTGAAGATGATCTTGACGTCGTTGACTTTGTAAAAGGTGTTGATATAGAAACTATCTTTACAGAACTAGACAACACCTCTAAACAAATATCTAAAATCTTTACTGAATTTATTGAAAAAAAGATTTCTTTTTTAAGAAAACTAAATTTAAAAATTCCTTCCAACTACACAAAAAAACAAATGCTGATGGTCCAAGCTCAGATTTTTGAAAGACTTAAAAAAAATAAAAACAATATTCTTTTTTTAGGAATTGCAAACATTACACTTATCCTAAAGGTCTATCATGCAAAAGAGTTAATTGAAACCCAGGGTTTTTTACCTCTTAAAAATTATATTGATAATTTATTTTTGGAAAGTAAACTTCCTAAGGCAAAATTGACTTTAAAAAATTTTGTTAACTCAAAAGAGATTCTTGAAGTTTATAAATTATTATTAAATAATAAAGAGGTCTATTCAAAAGACAAATTATTATTAAATATTTTAGAAAATTACATTAAAGATAATCCAAAATCTAGAATCCTAATTTTTAATAACTTTAGAGACACAGCAAATCATCTTGTCTCAATCTTAAATAAAAATAAATTAATTAAAAGCACACGATTTGTTGGACAAGCAACTCGTAGTCAAGCAGATAAAGGATTAAGTCAAAAAGAACAAATTGAAATTATTTCAGATTTTAAGAAAGGTGTGTTTAATGCTCTTGTGTGTACTTCTGTAGGTGAAGAAGGTTTAGACATTCCTTCTGTAGACTTAGTTATTTTTTATGATGCTGTAGCTTCAGAGATAAGAGCTATTCAGAGAAGAGGGCGAACAGGAAGGTTTAGTGTTGGCAAAGTAATTTTATTATTAAACAAAGACACAATTGATGAACATTATTATTGGGTATCAATCAATAAAGAAAAAAAAATGAAATCTGTTTTAAAAAATTACCACACCTACAAGCCACGCAAAAAAAAATCACAAAGTACTTTAAATGATTTTTTTAAATAACTATATGTTTTAAAATAAAAAATTTGTGAGGTAAAATAAAAGATGATTAGCTTTATAGATTTTCTAGTAATTGCAAAAAAGAATACTTATGCTTCCTCTAGACTAACTGATTTTTTAAATAAAGATGGGTCAAAAGAATTAGTCTACGAACAGGATAATTATAAGTATGTAGATAGATATTATGGATATAATCCATTTATTGGTCAAGAGATTGTTTTTGAAAATAATAATTGTATTTGGGGTTTAAATTATTTTGGAGAGGTCTTACAATCAGAAATTTTTGAAAAAGAAGTTTATTCTTTTTTAAAATCTGCACTTTTAAAAATAGAAAACAGATCTCCTTTAAGAGGCCCCAACTATTATAAAGAAAATAATTTAGAATATTTTTCCCAAAGCCTAGGAGATGTTAATAGATTTTCAGGAAAAGAATATGTTGATTATAAGGGAAAAACTATTTACAGGGGTTTATTTTCTGGTGGGATAATTAGAAAAAAATTAATTTAAAAATGCTCTTTTTAAAGTGATAATTACATGAGTTCAAAAAAAATAACAGTTGTTTGTGATCAAAGAGAGCTTGCAAGTCAAGTTATCTTAGAATTAAGAAATCTAAAATCAGAAGAAGTTGATGTGTGTGTAACCTTAGAGCAATTGAAAGTTGGGGACTATCAAATCACTAACGAAATTGTTATTGAGAGAAAGACTCTTTCTGATCTTGAAGCTTCAATCATTGATGGTAGAATATTTTCTCAATTACAAGATCTTTTAAAAATTCCAAAACCCTGTTTAATTATTGAAGGAGATTTTAATTTAATTAAAAATAATAAAAGTAGAATAAATAAAAATGCAATAATCAGCCTAATAACAACAATTGGTCTAAATTATAAGATTCCAGTTTTCTTCACAAAAAATCAAAAAGAAACTGCAGAATATCTTTACATAATTTCTAAAAGAGAACAACTTGGAAATGGGAATCGTTCTTTTAAAGTAAGATATTCAAAAACCAAAATGAACTTTTCAAAAAGACAATTGTTTATTTTAGAGTCTTTCCCTGACATTGGTCCAACTCTTGCCAAGTCAATTTTAAATCATTTTAAAACAATTAAAAATGTTGCAAACGCAAGTGTAGAAGACTTACAGAAGGTTTCTAAGCTTGGTCCAAAGACAGCAACAAAATTAAAATATTTGTTTGAAAGAACTTTTGGGGATTGTAAAGAGCTTTAATTTTTATTTTAGAACTTTGATTTTATTTTCAAATTAAAATTAAGATAAAATTCAAATCATAAAAAAATTAAGATCAAGACAATTTTTTAATCAACTAAAAATTTAGATTAAGACATCTTCTCTATAACTTTATTCTCTACATCTGCATCTAAACCTACATCAGAAATTTTATAAAGTTCAAGAACTTCTTTTTTATTAAATTCAATTTCATTTATTTTAATTTCTTCTATACCCAATTCCTTTTTAATTTTATTAATCTCTTTAGAGTCAATTTTATTTTCTGACAAGGTAATTAAAAACACATTCTTATTATTTCCATTTTTTAAAAACCAATTTTTAGAAATTCTATTAATTTGATCTGTTGCACACAAAGTAAGAATAATCTCATTCCATAAGCTTTTAGAAACATTAATTTTCTCCAGAAACTTGTTCTTTGCAACAAAGACAGCCCATTTAAGTTGTTCTAAACTAAATATTTTGTAGTTTGGAATAACTATTAGGTTAGTTTTTGATTTTTGAGATTTTTTTGCTCTTTCAATTCTTTTTAAATAGTTTTCTATATCATTAATATCTATAGAGCAATATATTATGTTTAGAAAATAGCTCTTTTTATTAGTTTTAAAAATGTATGTTTTCATTAATATATATTTAATCTATAAATTTATAAAATGTTTTAAGATGATGGTGATCAAAAATGGTTGAATGGAAAAAAAAATCAAGAAGAAAAGCAACTGGTGGAATTAATAATTCTGTTAATGCAAAAACAAAATCTTTAAGTGACAGAGGTGGAACCTTTTCAAAAACAGTAGTTGATGATAATCAAAAGATATACAAGGTTAGAACAATTGGTGGTAACCAGAAAGTAAAGATTGCAAAAGCACAAACTGCAATTGTTTCAGACTCTACAAAAACAGTTAAAGCAAAAATTTTAAATGTTGTAGAAAATTCTGCAAACAAACACTTTGTTAGACAAAAGGTAATAACCAAAGGTGCAATTATAAAAGTTGAGATTGATGGTAAAGAACAGAGTGCAAAAGTAACTTCTAGACCAGGGCAATCAGGACAAATCTCTGCAATTTTAATAAAATAAAAGAAGGCATGTTTAATAAATTTTTAAAAAATTTAAAATCAGATTTAAAGAATAAAAAGAAAGTAAGGTCATCTTATAATTTTCTTTTATTTTTTTTAATTTCTTTTTCTTTAGTTTATTTATTTCTAAATATTCCAATTATTTACAATTACATAAATTACTTTTTTGGAAGTCTTTCTAATTTCATTTTAAATTCTGTTTTTGGAATTGATTCTAAATTTTATTTTCTAATTAACAATTCAATTATTGAGGTTTCAAGTTTAAGTTATCCAATTATAATAACCAACCTATGCACAGGCATCTTAGAGTTTAGTATTCTTGTCTCAGCAATCATTGCAACAATTGGTGTCTCTATTAAAAAGAAACTAACGTGGGTTTTTTTCTCAACATTAATTGTGATTGTCTTTAACATAATCAGAATAAGTTTAACTTCATTTATTATTGTAAGATTTAATCTTTCCTTTGCAAATTTTGTGCATGGCTTTTTATTTAGATTATTTTTAATAATAATTGTTCTTGGAACTTATTGGTTTTTCTTAAATTCTAAAAAATAGTTTTTATTTATTTTCTTTAATTAATTTTTTTACTTGTTCAATTGTTGTGTATTCTAAAGGATTGATGTTATCAATTATGTATTTCATTTCCTTAAGGTCATCTACCTTTGCATACCTTCTACTAAACAACTCTAGACTTGATTCAATATTTTTTATTTTAGATTCAATGTTGTTTATCTTTTCTAAGATCTCTGTAACTTTAGCATCAGAGAGGCTACTCTGAGAATTGTTGTTTGTAGTCTTAGATGCAATTTTTTTATTTAAGATTAATATGTTTCTACCAAGGATTTTTTCATTATGCACTAGATATTTTATCTTTTGTCTAAGTACCAATATGCTTGACTGTAATGCCTTAATATCCTGATATATTCCTGATGATTCGTCTGCCATAAAAATAACCTTGGTTGTTCCTTCTATAAAATATATTATAGAATATTTTTAAAGCCTTACCTTTTTTTAAGTATCTGTAATTATCTTCAGTTACTTAATTAAATACCTTTATAAACTATTTGTCACTTAATATATAAAACTAAAAAGGGAGGAATTTATTATGAATAAAAAAATATTAATATTATTTGGATTAGTTTCTTTTTTAGCGTTGTTTGGTACAATTTCAGCAGGAAGTTTTGACATAACAGATGCTTCCTATTCATATGTTGGTTATTATCCATATGCTTACCCTTACACTTATAATTATGTAAATCAATATGATAGTTACTACAATAACTACTATTACAATCCATACAATAACTACTATTATAATCCATATTACAATTCTGTAAATCCATATACTGGTATGACTACTTATTCAGGTTACCCAACAACCTATTATTCATACTCATATCCAACTTATAGATATTACCCAAACAACTTATCTATGGTTGTTGACAATTCTGCCTTTACTTTTAGTTGGCAGTAGTTTTTTATTTTTAAAAAAGTTTTTTCATTTTTGGGAGAAGGGGTTATTTTATGAATTATAAATTTTTTATAGTATTTTTTGTAATAATTTTTTTATCAGCAAACATAATTGCAATTGATTGTTCAGACTTTTCAATCTCTGGACAAACTGACATCTATGTTGATGAAGACAGATCTTTTGTTTATGATCTTTTTATTATGAATTCAATTGAGGAACCTTTAAGTTTAATCTCTATAACTACTGGTCCTTTAAATGATCTTGATTTAGATAACATCAACTATCCCTTTACAGTGCCCTCTTACTCCACAAGAAGTGCAGATTTATTTTTTACCTCTGATACTGTTAGTTCAGATACTTCTTCTTTTTTTGATATCTACCTTGTAGGAAAATATGGGGACTTAGTTTGTGAAAAAGAATACACAGTAAACTACCATATTAAAAATAAAGAAAACAAAAGTACTGCGAATTGTTCAGATTTAAGATTTGAAAACACAGATTTTGTAATGGATGAAGATGATTGGAAATCCTTTGATGTACAATTGAAAAATATTTCCTTAGATTATGATTTTAAAATTGAAGAAGCAAAAATAAAAGACACTTCAATCTATGATGCACAAGTAAGTTATTTTCCAAGAAAAATAAATCTTGATGAATCTAAAGACATAAAGTTAAGAGTTAGTTCTAAAAAAGTTGATAACTCCAAAACTGAAAAGTCAGAACTTTATGTTAAAGGTTACATGGTAAGGGAAGGTAGAGAAGACAAACGTTGTGTATTAAGAGAACCAATTAAGATTAAAGTCCTTGACCATTTAGAAAATAGCTCTCAAGATTTAGATTGTCAAGGTATAGTTATCCAAACATCAACAATTTCACAATTAGAAAATTCTTCTAAAGATTATTCTTCTGAAGATGGTTTTTATGTTATTAACAATTCTAATAAAAAATTTAATATTAATTTTATAAACATTTCTGACAATTCAAGATTTGTAAACATTACTAAAAAGTCACTAAACAACAGTTCTCTTTTACCAACCTTTAAAAGTTTTATTAACTTTACTCTAGACACTTCTTCTGTAGAAACTTTAGAAAAAGTAATTGGTAAAATATCATTAACTGGTTCTTTTGAAAATGGTAAAACTTGTACTTACTCAGACATAAGTTCTGATTTTAAAATAAATATTTTAGATGGAAAAAATAGATGTTCATCTATTGGTTTTGAAAGCCAAAGAGTGGAAAATGGAGAAAACACAATTGTTGTTTATAACAACACCTCTATGGACTTTACTGCTGATGGTTTTTTTGTAGATAACAGAAGAGGCGTAAATGTAAATGTTGTTGATGACTCTAAAAAGATAAAAGCAAACTCTAGTGAAGTTATTACAGTTGGAGTAAATGGAACTTTAGATGGTTTTTTTAATTTACTTTTAAAAGGTAAATTTCAAGATGGTTCTTTTTGTGATTATACAGACACTTATGTTGGAAGATTTTTTTTAGAAAAATCAAATATTTTTGATCCTGACAATGAAAATAATTCTTGTGATTTTATTTTAAATTACCCTTCTAAGCTAATAACAAATGACGACCCTAAATTAAATTTCAATTTAAATTTTAAAAACAAAACAAATAAAAAAGGGATAATTAGATTATATTCAGATGGTCTGACACTCAATACTACCTCAATTCTCTTAACTGGAAATGATTCAATTTCTAGAAACATAATTACAAGTAATTTTGGATCCTCTAAAAAGATCTACTATGCAGTTCAATTGGAGGGCTGTTCAGAAGAAATATACTTTACTGATTTAGTTTTATCAACCCCTGATCAAGCAGATGAATATAAAATTAATTTTACATCCTTTCCTTCAAGTTTTTTAATTTCTAAAAACAAGATACTTACAAGTGTAAGTCTTGAGAATGAAAATAAAGTTGGAACTGAATTTAAATTAGTTGTAAAAGGTTTGCCAAACGATTGGAACATTTATAATAGCCAATCAGAAATTAATATTAAAGAAAAACTGGGTAATTTAAGTTATACAGAGGACTTTATAATAGAAGGAAAAGAAATTAAAAAAATCAATTATTTATTTAGTGTACCTGACAGTTACCTAAATAGTGAGACAGAAAAGACAGTTGATTTTGAGGTGGTTGTAGACAATAAAGTTATATCAAAAGTTTCAACAGTTATTAAAAGTGTTGTGGGAAATGAAGATATCTCTTTAGATGTGCAAACTAGTAGGATTTCAAGTAGTTTTCCTACAATTGGTGATGATAACAAGTTTGCCTCTCACTTAATTAAATTAAAGTTATCAAATAATACTGATGTTAGTAAAGGTGTAAATTTAGATTTAGAGTTACCTTTAAATTTCACAATTGAGGGAGATAGAAATATTGTTGTTCCTGCAAATAGCTTTGTGGATTCTGAATTAAGAATTTTTTCTAATCAAGATCTATCCTCAAATTATTTAGCTACTTTAAAAGTTGTTGATTCTTTGACAGGATCTTTGCTTGTTTCAAAAGAGATTACTTTAGATTCTAAAAAGAATTTTTATATAACTGGGTTATTTAATTTTAATAGTGTGGGCAACTCTATAAAATCAATTATTTTAATTTTGTTATTTGTTCTTGTAATCTTTTATACTGGAAAAGTAATTTTTAAAAATAGTAAGAAAAAAGGGAAGGGAGAAGACTTAATTTAGTTTATTTTCAATTTAGAGTGTTTTTTATGCTTGTAATTGTAAAAAGAGGCTTTTAGCTTACTCTATTTGATTTTGGTTAAATTTTGTACCTTAATTTAGAGTAAAAAAGCAACCCATTTATAAAGTTTTCTGTTCAATTATTTATTATATAGATGTTCTATACACTGTGTGTTAACAGAATATATTTAACCATTTTTTGAACAAATTTGGTTAACATATAAATATAGAGCAGAGAGTTAATTTAATGGTTTTTAGAAATTAAAATTTATAATTTATAAAGATATAATGTGTATTTATTATGCCTAGAAAATATAAACCAAGAGCCGGGTCAATGGCTTTTTATCCAAGAGTAAGAGCAAAATCAATTGTTCCAAAATATAAATATTTTTTAAATCAAGACTCTAAGGGAGAAGTAAAACCTCTTTGTTTCTTTGGAGTAAAGGTGGGTATGTCACAAGTACTTGCAAAGAATGCCCATAAAAATTCTTCAAGCTATGGTCAAGAAATTGCAGTTCCTGTCTCTATAATTGAAACTCCTGATTTGAAGATAATTGGTGCTAGATTTTATAAGGATAATGATGTTGTCTTTGGAAAATCAACTGTAGATGAATTTATTAGTTTTGATAATCTTGTTTCTAGAAAAATAAAAGGTAAAAAATCTACAAAAAAAATTGAACTTGATAAATTTATAGAAGGTAAAGATAAAGCCTCTAACTTAACATTGATTGCATATTTGGATGAAAGTAAGACTTCTACTGGTCAAAAAAAACCAATAATTTTTGAAGTTCCACTTTCAGGCACTTACCAAGCAAAAATTGATTACTTGAAAGAAAATTTTTTAAAAACTATTTCTTTTAAAGATGTTTTTAAAATTGACACCTATTTAGATGTAAAATCTGTAACTAAAGGACATGGTTTTACTGGTCCTGTTAAAAGATTTGGAATTAAGATTTTAAGACCAAAGGCTCAACAGATACAAAGGCATGTTGGGTCAATTGGGCCATGGAACCCATCAACTGTAATGTACACTGTTCCAAGAGCTGGACAACATGGTTTTCACAACAGAACTACTTTTAATAAAAAGCTATTAATTGTTAGTAATGATCCAAAGATAAACCCAAAAGGTGGATTTACAAACTATGGACTTGTTAAAAACAATTATGCTGTAGTTTCTGGATCTGTTCCTGGCTCTATTAAAAGAGTTGTTGTTATTAGGGATGCTATAAGACCAAACAAAAGTAAAACAGAACTAACTGATATTAAAATAATTTGAGAATGATTATTATGAAAACAAATGTTTATAATTTAGAAGGGAAAATAATTAAGGAAATTGAACTTCCTACTTACTTTGAACAAATATATAGACCTGATCTGATAAAGAGAGCAGTAATATCTTCTCAAAGTAAATCTTATCAGAAAAAAGGAATCTCTCCATATTCAAACAGATTAAATACTGCTGAATACAGGGGTGTTAGAAAACCAAACAAAATGAACGTTTCAATCAATACTGGTAAAGCAAGACTTCCAAGATTAAAAAATAGAAGTGCTTTGATGGCTGGTAGGGTTGCAGGTATCTCCCAAGCTGTTGGTGGACCAAGAGCACATCCTCCAAAGGTTGCAAAAATCTTAGTAAAAAAGATCAACTCAAAAGAAAGAACAAAAGCAATCTTGAGTGCAATTTCAGCAACTGCAAATTTAAGTTTAGTTAGTTTAAGAAGTAATTCTCTTCCAGAAAACCTAACTTTTCCAATAATTATTGATAACAAGTTTGAAAGCTTTGTAAAAACTAAAGAAGTTTTTGAACTATTAGAAAAAATTGGATTATCTGACTCTATTCTAAGAGCAAAAGAAACTAAAACAATTAGAGCAGGAAAAGGAAAGGGTAGAGGAAGAAGATATAAGAGAAGAAAAAGTATACTTGTTGTTTTAGGAGATAACAAAAATCATAAAGCAATTGGTAATCTTGAAGGTGTTGATGTTGTTTCAGCAAGACAATTATCAATCAAAGAACTTGCTCCTGGAACACATGCAGGTAGACTTACAATCTTTACAGAGAACGCAATTGAGAAATTAAATGAGAGATTCTCTAAGGTGATTTAAAATGGTTTCAAAAAAATTAGAATTTTATGATGTTGTAGAATATCCTGTGATTACAGAAAAAGCAGTTGACTTGATATCTACAGCTAACAGATTAACTTTTATAGTAAATAAGAAAGCTAATAAGAAAGAAATTAAAGAAGCAGTTGAGAAAATGTATGCTGTTAAGGTAAAGTCAGTAAATGTTTTACTTGACAGAAAAAATAGAAAAAAAGCACTAGTAACTCTTGCTAAGACTTCTAATGCTCAAGATGTAGCAAACAAATTAGGAGTATTATAAATTTATAAATTAAGGTTTTTGTTATGGGAAGAAGACTAAAATCACAAAGAAGGGGAAAGGGTTCTCCAAAATATAAAGCAACACTTAATGCCAAAGTAGATATTAGATATTCACAATATGAGGGACTAGTAAAAGGTCAAGTTATTGAATTGTACACAGATCCAATCAGGTCTGCTCCTGTTGCAAAAGTTCTTTTAAGTGATGGTACTTTTGAAAATTTAGTTTGTGCAAATGGAATTAAGACTGGAGACAAGGTTGAGTTTGGAAGAGGTGCTGCCCAAAGAGTTGGTAATGTTTTATTTTTAGATGAAATCTCCCCAGGAACACAAATCTTTAATATTGAAAGAAATTTTGGAGATGGTGGAAAATTTATAAGAGCAACTGGTGGTTCTGCAACTTTAGTTAGTAGAAAAGATAAAGTTCTTGTAAAAATGGCATCAGGAAAAATAAAGTCCTTTCCATTAAATGCAAGAGCAACTATTGGTTTTGTTGCAGCATCAGGAAGAACAAGTAAACCATTTGTTACTGCTGGAAATAAGTTCCATGCTATGAAAGCTAAAGGTAAACCTTATCCAAGAGTTAGAGGAGTTGCTATGAATCCTGTTGACCACCCATTTGGTGGATTTCAACATCATGTTGGGCATTCTAAGTCTACTTCAAGACATGCTCCTTCAGGTAGAAAAGTAGGTGCAATAGCATCAACAAGAACTGGTAGAAAGAAGAAATAATGTGATATTAGTTATGGATGAAAATACAGATTTTAGATATAGAGGAAAAACCTTAGAAGAACTAAAGAAAATGTCTTTAAAGGAATTTTCTGAACTAACAAACTCAAGAGCTAAAAGAAATTTAAAAAGAAATGAAAGTGATCCTTTTTATCAAAGAATTGAAAAAGATTTACAAAATCACAAGACTATAAGGACTCATAAAAGAGACACTATAGTTACTCCTAAGATGGTTGACAAAACCATCTATGTGTATAGTGGTAAAGAGTTTAAACCAGTTGTTATTATGCCTGAGATGATTGGACATTATTTAGGTGAATTTGTATTAACTAGAAAAAGATTAACACACGGAAAAGCAGGTATTGGTGCTACAAAATCAAGTACTGCTATAAGTGAAAGAAAGTAAAGCGGTAGAATATTATGACTACAATAAATTATAATTTTCAAAAAAAAGTTGATGAAAAAAGAATTGCAAAAGCATACAAGTCTAATGCAAAGATCTCTACAAAATATTCTGTAGAATTTTGTAATTACTTTAATGGTATGATGTTGTCTAAAGCTATAAAAATTGCAAACGACATTAAAGAGAAAAAAGACTTTTTACCATTAGTAAAATATAGATTAAAAGTTGCTCATAGAAAAGGGCAAACAAAAAGATTTACTCCAACTGGTAGATGGCCAATCAATGTAGCAAAAGAGGTTGGTTTACTTTTAGAAGACGTAAAGTCTAATGCTGAGGATAAAAATTTAGATGTTACTAAATTAAGAATAATCCACATGTATGCAAATTTAGGACTTACAAGAAGAAAAACTCAACCACAAGGAAGAATTGGCGGAAAACAAAGAGAATCAAAGTCTACAAACATTGAAGTTATTGTTCTGGAGGAATAAGCTGTGAAGGAAAATATTTTTATTAAAGATAAACTTAAAAAGATATCAATTGCAAACTACCTTAAAAAGAAATTAAAATCTGCAGGATTTATTGATGTGGATATTTTAAAAACTTCATTCCATACAAGAGTAATTATTTATGCTTTAAAACCAGGATTTATAATTGGAAAGAAAGGTTCAAACATTAGAGCACTTACAGATGATTTAGAAAAAGAATTTGGATTTAATAAAGTGCATATAGAGATTGGAGAAATCCCAAACAAAAATTTAGATCCAAAAGTTATTATGGAATCAATTCAGTCAAATATTGCTAGAGGCATGACTTGGAAGAGTGTTGTTTATGGGGCTTTAAGACAAATTAAAGAAGCTGGAGCAATTGGGGCTGAAATTATTGCAAAGGGAAACACTTCTGGAAAAGGGCAGAGAAAAAGAAAATCTCGTTTCTTTTTTGGGTACTTAAAAAAAGCTGGAGATCAAAAGGACTTGGTGTCTATTGAGAAAAGAACAACCTTCCCTAGTCTTGGAACAATTGGGATAACTTTAAGAATTGTTAATCCAAACGTTTTGTTTAGTGACAAGGTAGATGTTTCTGCTCTAGCAAAAGATTTTAAAATAAGAATGGAAGAAGAAGAACTAGAGAAAACAAAAGTTTCTGCAGAGAAGTCTGATGACAAGAAAGTTATAAAAGAAAAGTCTGATGAGAAAAAGACAGATGACAAGAAAGTTATAAAAGAAAAGTCTGATGAGAAAAAGACAGATGACAAGAAAGTTATAAAAGAAAAGTCTGATGAGAAAAAGACAGATGACAAGAAAGTTATAAAAGAAAAGCTAGAAAAGAAGATAATAAAAGAAAAAACTTCTTCAGAAACAGAAGAAGCTACAAAGTGATTGTAAATGGTTAAAAAGAAAGAAGTTACTTTAAATTCAATAGAAACAATTGATCAAAGAATACAAGAATTAAAATTAGAACTTGCAAAGTACAAAGGTATGCTTGTATCTAAAACAAAAGTAAATAATACTTCTAAAAAAGGTGTTATGAAAAAAGAAATTGCTAGACTTTTAACTAAAAAAAATCAATTAAGAGAAAAAGAAATAATTAAAACCTTGGAGGGTAGAAAATAATTATGAAAGACATAAGTGCTGTTAGTCATCTTTCAAAAGACATTTTTGATCTAAACACAATTTCAAAAGAATCTCAACAAATAAAAGTTCGTGTTGAAAGAAAAAAGTTCAAAAAATTTGCAATAATAATTTCAGGATTTAATTCCGAAAGTGATGCAAAAGATGTTGAAAAATATTTAAAAAAGAAATTAGCTTGTGGCGGAACTACAAAAAACAAGACTGTAGAAATTCAAAGCAACAATAAAGACAAGGTAAAAGAATTGCTTATACTCAAAGGATATCAAAAGGAGTTAATTGATGCTTAAAGTTAGTAATATTAATTTGATTGGGAAAAAAATAAAAATAATAAATTCAAGTGACCCAACAAAAAATGACTTAAAAGGGATTGTGATTTTTGAAACAAAGAATAATTTGGTTTTAAGAAAAAAAGATTTAAAAATAATTAAGATTAGAAAATCAGAAATTATTAAAAATAAAATTTATATGTGATTTTTATGACAAAAAATGATTTTAAAGATATTTCAACAAAACATAGTGTTAGAGGAAAATTAATAGAAGGCAAGATTATTAAAATGAAATCTAAAAAGACTGCCCATATTGAAATTACTAGAACTAAATTTATTCCAAAATATGAAAGATATTTAGTTAAGAAAAGTAAGTTTGCAGTTCATGTGCCTGAAGATATTGATGTTTCTGTTAATGATGTAGTTTTGTGTGGAGAAACAAAAAAAATAAGTAAAACAAAATCAATGATTATTATTAAAAAAATAGACAAAGCTTCAACAAACAAAGCTTCAACAAACAAAGCTTCAACAAACAAAGCTTCAACAAACAAAATTATAAAAGATGAAGAAGTTCTAGTACCAACTGATGGTGATTTAAATGAAACAAATTAGTGCAAACCCAACAAAAGGAATAGTAACAAAAACAAGATGCTTTTGCACAGATAATAGCGGTGCAAAAATGGTGGAGATTATTTCTGTATTAAATATTAAAACTAGAAGAAGACAAATTCCTTCAGCAGGCATCGCTTCATTAGTAAATGTTGTAGTTAAGAAAGGAAGTCCATCTATGAAAAAGAAAGTAGAAAAAGCAGTAATTGTAAGAGTTAAAAAGGAATACAGACGAAAAAATGGTGTAAGAATTTGTTTTGAAGACAATGCTGTAGTTTTAACTGATGCAAAGGGATTTCCTAAAGCTTCAGAAGTAAAGGGTTGTGTTGCAAAAGAAGTTGGAGAAAGATTTCCAAAAATTGCTGGTTTAGCTTCTGCAGTAATTTAAAAGTTATAAAGAATAAATTATAGTAAAATAAATTATAAATTAAAAAAATTAAAAAAAAATAAAAAAATTAAAAATTGAAAATTTGATTTAAGATGGATGCAAAAACAAAAAAACCAAATAAACAAAGAAAAAGAATGTATCAAAGTGCACTTCATAAAAAACGAAAATTATTAGTTGCACCAATAGATAAGAACATTCAAAAAGAAGTTAATAAAAAAAGTATAGCCATTAGAAAAGGCGATACTGTAAAAGTTATGGTTGGAAATCATAAAGGTAAGTCTGGAAAAGTAGAGGTTGTTGATTATACAAAAGTAAAAGTATACATCAAAGACATTAAAACAAAAAATACTAGAGGACAAGAGAAGTTAATACCATTTACTGCATCCAATCTAATGTTAACTAATGTTATTTTAGATGATTCAAAAAGAATAAAAGAAAAAAAAACAAAAACACCAAAAGTTGATAATTAAGGTGAATAAGAAATGGCTAGTAAAGGCGAAACAAAATGTTTGAAAATTAATAATGCTTCTGCAATAACTGATGTAAAGAAAACAAAAAGATTTGTATATAAACCTAAACCAGGTAAACATACAGGAGAAACCACAATCTCAATTGGTTTTGTTTTAAAAAATTTACTTAATCTTGCAGACAATACAAGAGAAGTTAAATACATAATCAACAATGGAGAGGTAATTGTTGATAAAAGAAAAGTAAAAGATCATAGATTACCAGTTGGTATCTTTGACATTATAGAAATTCCAAAATTAGATAAAGCTTACAAAGTATATTATGGTTTTAATGGTGCTTACTATCTAAAAGAGATTGACAAAAATGAAGCGAAATTTAAAGTCTGTAAAATAATTTCAAAAAAAATAATTTCAAAAAATAATATTCAATTAGTAACAAATGAAGGTAGAGTGTTAATAACAACAAACCTTGCCTACAAGCCAAAAGCTACAATCAAGTTAGATTTAGAGGAAGGTATTATAAAAGAATACTTCCCTTTAGAAGTTGGCAGAGATGTCTTTGTAATTGGTGGAAAGCACATTGGTTCTGTTGCAAAGATTGAAGAAATAAAACTAAGCACAATGAGAAGACCAATGTTAATTAAATTAAAACAAGATGGCGTAGATTTTGAAACAATCGAAAAAAATATAATTGTAATTAATTAGTGATTTGTATGTCTGATGAAAAAATAATAAATAAAAAAGATAACCCAATGAAAGAAATTTTTGTAGATAAAGTTACTGTAAACATTGGTGTTGGAGAGTCTGGTATAGAGCTAGAAAAAGCTGTAAAAATCTTAGCATTAGTAACTAAAAAACCAGTTGTAAAAACAGTTTGTAAAGTTAAGCTTCCAACTTGGGGAATTAGACCAGGGCTGCCTATTGGTTGTAAAGCTATTCTTAGAGATCAAGATGCATTAGACTTTATTACACTTACTTTAAAAGCAAAGAAAAATAAAATTAAAAGAAAATCATTTAGTGTTGATGGAAATTTCTCCTACGGAATACATGAATACTTAGATGTTCCTGGAATCAAATATGATCCTGATATTGGAATAAGAGGTTTTGATATTACTGTGAACTTAAAAAGAAGAGGTTATAGAGTAAAATTAAGAAAATATAATAACTCTAAAATAGGTAAGAATCAAAAAATTACAAAAGAAGATGCAATTAAGTTTGCACAAGAAAAGTTAAAGGTTGTGGTTGAATGACTACAAATGATGTAAAAAAAATAAAGAAACCTAAAGTGGTTTTAAGCAAAACTAGTAAAGAATTAAAAAGAAGTAGAGTTTGTAAATTCTGCGGAACACAAAGAGGACTTATTAGAAAGTATAATCTATATATTTGTAGAAGATGCTTTAATGATTATGCTGCTGAATTAGGTTTTAAAAAATATGATTAAATTAATATGGACATTAGGTGAGTAGATGAGTTTAAATGATCCAATTGCTGATGCTTTAAATAATATAAACAATGCGGAAAACGTGGCTAAAAGAACATGTTCTTTAAACCATTCAAAGATGCTTGAGAATATTATTAAAGTTCTTGTAGATCAAGGATATATTAACAACTATAAGGTACTAGATAGAAAACCACATAAAAAATTAATAGTTTATTTAGGTGGAAAAATAAATAAGTGTAAAGCAATTAAACCAAGGTTTGCTGTAAAACACTTTGATTTTGAAAAGTTTGAAAAATCTTATTTGATTTCTAGAGACGTAGGTGTTATTGTGGTGAGTACAACCAGTGGAATAATGGTTCACAAAGATGCTAAGCAACAAAAACTAGGTGGAAGATTAATTGCTTATGTTTATTAAAAATAAGTTTTTAATTTTTAAATTATAAATGTGATGTTTGTGAGTGATGGAAAAATAGTTAGAAAAGAAATTAAAGAAAATATTATAGAAGTTTCTAGTGATATTAAAGTTAATATAGAAAATAGTAAAATAACTTTAGAAAAAGCAGGAGAAACACAAGAAATAACATACAATCCTGTGTTTGTAAGTGTTAACTTTAAAGATAACAAGTTAGTGATTAGAGCAAACAGTAAGAAAAAAAACTTCGTGTCTGTAATAAACACATTAAGAAAAATAGTACTTAATGCAATTTCAGGATTTGATAAAGAATACACAGCAAAATTATCAATTGTATTTTCTCACTTTCCAATGACTGTAAAAGTAGAAGGTAATGATATTATAATTTCCAATTTTTTAGGAGAAAAAAAGCCTAGAAGAACAAAAGTTATGCCAGGTTGTAAAGTTGTAGTTAATGGTAAAGACATAGTTGTTACTGGTAAAAATAAATATTTTGTAGGTCAAACAGCAGGAAACTTTGAAACAACTACAAGGGTTAGAGGAAAAGATTATAGAGTTTTTGATGATGGAATTTATATTGTTGAAAAATCTAATCAATTAGAGTAAATTAAAATAATGTGATATTTATGAGTAAAGATACCCCAAACTTTAGAGGTCATTTTGGACTAACAACAAGAAGAAGAAAGAAAAGAAGAGATGTTAATAAATGGAGATTTCCAAGAGGAATTGACAGATCTTTATCTGAAAAAAGAGGACCTATGCCAAGAATTGGGTATGGTCACAAAGTTGAAGATAAGTTTAAACATCCTTCAAACTATAAAGAGATTTTAGTTTCTTCAAAAACAGATCTTTTAAATGTTTTAGATGAAAAAATAGCAATTAGATTTTCACAAACATTAGGTCAAAAGAAAAAAGAAGAACTAACAAAAATTGCAACAGAAAAAAATATGAAAATATTAAACTAAATATGAGAACATTAAATTAAAATTGTGACATTTATGAAATTAAATACACTAAAAGATTTAGCTGGAAAGTTATTAAAAAAAGGAAAACATAAATTGATTGTTGATACTGAGAAATTAGAAGTTCACAAAAAAAAAGTAGAAGACTCAATTACTAGAGAAGATGTTAGACAATTGATCAACGACGGTGTTATTAAAAAACAAAAAAACACAGGTCAATCAACAGGAAGATCTAAAGCTCTTTTAGAAAAGAAAAAACTAAAAAGAAAAAGAGGACCTGGTAAAAGGAAAGGAACAAAGGCTGCAAGAAAAACTACAAATGAGCATAACCTAAAAGTTAGAGGTCTTAGAAAAAGATTAAAAGAAATTAAAAAAGAAGATAAACTAAATGGTAAAAACTATAAAAAAGTATACCTGATGATTACTGGTAACTATTTTAGAGGAAAGAAACATTTAGAAGAATATATTAATGGTGAAAATAAATGAAAAGCGGCCCAACTTATAATGTCCAATTTAGAAGAAAAAGAACACAAAAAACAGATTACAAGAAAAGATTAAGTTCTTTAAAATCTGAGAAAAATAGATTTGTAGTTAGACTATCAAACAAGCTAGTAAGAGCACAAGTTGTTGATTATAAAACACAAGGAGATGTTTGCCTAGCGTCAGTAAATTCAAATGATCTAAAAAAAATATATTCTTGGAAATATTCTTTAAACACAACTCCTGCAATTTATTTAACTGCATTGATGTTGTGTGATAAAGCAAAAAAAATTGGAATTGATGAAGTAATTTTTGATACTGGCTTAAAAACATATAAACCAAAATCAAAAATCTATGCAGCTTTAAAAGCAATTGCAGATTCAAATTTAAAATGTGCTTATGATAAAAAAGCTTTCCCTTTAGATGAAAGAATTGAAGGAAAGCATATTGATAGTCATTTGAAAAATAATATTACAAAAGACTTTAATGAAATTAAATCAAAAATTTTAAAAAATTAAAATTAATGTGAAATAATATGTCTGTAGATAGAAAAGAAAAAACTGATAACCCAAAAAGAAAGGGTAGAGAAAGACGAGCAAGAACTGAAAGAAGTTTAAATATAAATTTTGATAAAAATTTATGGGTTCCAAAAACAATCTTAGGTAATAAAGTAAAGAATGGAGAATTAACAACCTTTGAAGATGTTTTTAAATTCGGAAAGATTATGGAACCAGAGATCATTGATTTTCTAATACCTGATCTAAAAATAAAAATTGTTGACATTAAAAAAACAACAAGAGTTACAAGAGCAGGTAGACATTTTTCTTTTAGAGTTTCTGCGATTGTTGGAGATGGTGCTGGACATATAGGTCTTGGATCAGGAAAGAATATTGAAAGAATAACTGCCCAAGAAAAAGCAATCCAAAAAGCAAAATTAAATATTATTGGAATCAAAAGAGGATCAGGAAGTTGGGAAAGTAACACCTATGATGATAACTCTGTACCTTACAGAACAATTGGAAAATGTGCGTCATTAAGAGTAGAGTTGTTGCCTGCACCAAAAGGAATTGGTTTAGCTGTAAGTGAATCTATTAAACCAGTTTTTGAGTTAGCAGGAATTACTAATGTTTGGTCAAAGACAAGAGGAGCAACAGACACTAAATTAAATTTTGTTAGAGCAACAATTGATGCTTTAAATAATTTAAGTAATTTAAAAGTTTTAAACAAAAAAGAAGAATGAAAATAATTTTATATTTTAAGAAGGAATAACTATGTTTGCAATATTAAGAGTTAGAGGAAAAATTGGCGTTAACTATAAAATAGAACACAATTTAGAATTACTAAATTTAACAAGAGTAAATCATTGTGTGTTATTAAAAAAATCTCCTGAGTTAATGGGTATGCTAAGAAAAGGCAAAGATTATATAACCTGGGGAGAAATAAATAAAGACATCCTAAAATCCCTTTTAGAAAAAAGAGGAAAAGTTTATCTAGAAGATAACAAGTTAGTTCCATTTAAAGAAAAATATTCAAAAGATGTTGACAAAATCATTACTGAACTTTTAGATGATAAAAAAACAATTAAAGATTATAATATTAAACAAGTATTTAGATTAAAGGCACCATCAAAAGGATATGATAGAAAAGGTGTTAAAAAAACATATGTTCAAGGCGGAGCTTTAGGTAACAGAGGAGAAAATATTAATAAACTTTTAAAGAAGATGATCTAAGTTAAATTAATGTTTTTATAAAAATATATATTTTAAATTTGTGAAAAGGTATGAGTAAATCAAAAGTAGACAGATTAAGAGGAAAAAGAACTCATGGTAAGGGAAACACCAAAAACAATAGAGGTGGCGGAAGTAACGGTGGTAGAGGAAGAGGTGGCTCTTTTAAACACAAATTTACAAAGTATGCTCCACTTATAGGTGTAAGAAAATTACTTAAGCCAAGACTAAAGGCTAAAACACAATTAAAGACAATTACTTTAACAGATTTAGATTTAATTATTAGAGATCAGACAACAATTGATTTAAAACAATTAGGTTATGAAAAGATTTTAGGAACAGGAAACATTTCTAAAAAAGTAACAATTAGAAATGTTAAGGCAATAACAAAAGTTGCAAAATCAAAGATTGAAGCTATTGGGGGCTTGATTGAATGAGTTTTTATAGTATAGCTCAAAAGATCTTACCTTCCGTCAAAGATCCTTCAAAAGTTCCTGTTCTTAAAAAAAAATTAATTTGGACAGGAATTGTTTTAGCTGTATTCTTTATCTTAGGTACAGTTAAGTTAATTGGAATCTCTCCAACAGCATTAGTTAATTTAGAATATTATCAAATGATTATGGCTAGTCAGTTAGGAACACTGATCAGTTTGGGAATTGGTCCAATTGTTCTTTCTTCAATTATCTTGCAGTTGTTGGTTGGAGTAAAAGTTATTAATTTAAATTTTTCAAATCCTGAAGATAGAGCAAAATTTAGTATTTTACAAAAATTGTTTGCAGTTGTTTTGTCAATTGTAGAGGCAGTTGTTGCCGTAAGTGTAGGGATGTTAGTTCCTTTGCCAGGTATGGCTTTGTTTATTGTTATACAGGTTGCCTTAGGTTCTATATTGCTACTGTATTTAGATGAAGTGGTAAGCAAGTATGGAATTGGTTCAGGTGTTGGATTGTTTATTGCAGCAGGGGTTTCTCAATCAATTATTTGGAGATTGTTTGCACTTCCTTCTGCAACATTAGGAACAAAGGGGTTGTTGTTTGTTGCTTTTGATTCTATAACAACTGGTGCAATCTCTCAATTAATTTCATCTTTTATAATTCCTTTGCTAGTAACTTTTGCAGTTTTTTTGATTGTGGTCTATGTTGAAGGAATGCATGTTAATATCCCTTTAACGGTCGGAAGAAGTGGTATTGGTGCAAAATATCCAGTAAAGTTATTATATGTTTCTAACATGCCAGTAATTTTAGCAGCAACTTTGTTTGCAAATGTTGCTTTGTTTGTAAATCTTGCAAAGAATACATTTTTAGAAAATATTATGTTTAAAATAGCAGCAGTATTAACCCCTCAGTATGGGCTCTTAGAAAGTACAATTTTAGGTGGTGCTACTTGGGGGATGTGGGGTAGCGCTTTAATCTATATGGTAATATTTGTTGTAACCTGTGTGTTGTTTGGTAAATTTTGGGTGCAGGTTGGAGGACAAGATTCTGCTTCAGTTGCAAAGCAATTGCAGAGCTCAGGTATGTCAATTCCTGGGTTTAGAAGGGACCAGAGAGTGTTAACAACCGTATTAAAAAGATATATACCCACAATTACTATATTAGGGTCAATATTTGTTAGTTTACTTGCATTCTTTTCTGACCTGACAGGTGCTATAGGTTCTGGAATTGGAATCCTATTAACAGTTGGAATTATTTATAAGTTCTATGAACAAATTGCAAAAGACCCTATGTTTGTATCAAGTGGGTTGATGAAAAATATAGTTGGTAAGAATAAAAATTAGAGGTTTGAAAAAAATGTTTGTTTCTCCGTTAGTTAATGTTTGGGTTGATATGATAATTATTGTTATTGTTTTTGCAGTAGCAAACAAGTTAGTACAACACTTAACAATTAATCCAAAAGATTATTTTTATGTTAAATTAAAATCAAAAGCAATTAATAAAGAAATGAAAGTATTAGCTAATGAACAGAAAATGACAGAAGTTAAGGCTAAACAGAAAGAGGCTTTTAAGTTGGTTGGAGATCAATTTAAGATGACTAAAAAATCAATGTTTATAATGTTAATTATTGCATTCCCTTTGTTGTGGTTTGTAAAAGAATATTATAGTGAATTGGTTTATAATTTTGGACTCTTTGTTGTAAATGGTTTTTGGGCTTATGTTATTTTAGGAGTTGTAATTTCTATGATTATAAGTGGAATTTATGATAAGGTGCTAGTAAAGAAGTATTACCCAAATGGGTTGGTTGAAAAAAGTAAAAATTAAAAATTGAAACAGAAATTAAAAATTGAAAAAAATTAAAAATTTAAAAAAGAAAATTAAAAATTTGAATTTAAAAGAAATTTAAATTAAAGAGGAAATTAAAATTAATATAGGTGAAATGTTATGCCAAATCCAAATCAAAAATATAAAAAACATAAAGTTGTAAAGACCCCAAGTGGAAAACAAAGTAGATTGATACTTAAGAAAAAACCTTCAAAACATGTTTGTGCATTAAGTAAAAAACCATTGTTTGGTATGCCTAATGGTAAAAGACCTTTTGAGGTTGCAAGACTTTTTAAGACACAAAGAAGACCTGAAAATCCATTGGCTTCAATGATTGCACCAGATATTAGAAAGGATATTTACATAGAGTCAATTATGCTTAAGTATAATCTGATTACTGAAGATGATATTGACTTAAGACATAAAAAATATATTGGTATGATTATAAGTAAAGTAGAAAAATAGAAATATAAAAAAATAGTGATATTTATGGGTATTTTAAAAGTTGGAAAAGAATGTATCTTAGTGCAGGGTACAGATTTTGGTAAAAAAATTAAAATTGAAAAACTAGATAATAATTTTATTTATTATAAAGATAAAGATAAACTAAAAAAAGTAGGAATACTACATGTATTTCCTTTATAAATAAAGAAAGGTAATAATTATGGCTAAAAAAACAAACACAAAAGGTGGAAAAGGTAAAAAACCAACTAAAGGATCTAAAGGTCAAAAGGGTCAAAAGAACCCAAAGAAAGGTGGTAAGCAAGATCTTGTAAAGGTTACAAAAACAGAAAGAGTTTTTAAACAAAAGACAAGACCTGTTCCAACACACATAGACCTAACAAAGGAAGGTAGTGACTTTAAACAAATTGTAAGACTTGTAAATAGAGATGTTCCTGGTTATTTATCAATTGGAAATGGAATAAAAACGATCTATGGAGTAAGTGATAGATTAGGAAAAGTAATTGATAAAGTCTTTTGTAAAAAAATTGGAAAAGATATTAAAAAAATTGGTTATCTGTCAGAAGAGGAAATTATATTGTTAGAAGAGACTTTATTAAATATTGATAAAGAAGTTCCTGCTTGGATGATCAACAGATCAAAGACATCAGATGGAAGAAGTCTAAACTTAATTATGGCAGATCTAAAATTAGAAATTAGAAAAGATCTTCAAAAACTTGGAAAAATGAAAAGTTATAGAGGTCTAAGATTACAATGGGGTCTAACAGTAAGAGGACAAAAAACAAAATCAAGCTTTAGAAGAAGTGGGGCTGTTGGAGTAACTAAAAAGAAATAAAATTTAAATAAGTGATGAATTATGGGTGATCCTAAAAGATTAGAAAGACAATATGATGTTCCAAGAATGAAATGGAATAAATCAAAAATTAGAGCTGATAAAAAAATAATGTCTGAATATGGCTTAAAAACAAAAAAAGAAATTTGGAAAGCAGAAACAGAAGTTAGAAAGTTCAGAAAAAGAGCAAGATTACTTTTGGCAGGAAGAATTGATGACTATGCTACAAGAAAGGATGAACTTTTAAAAAGATTAGAAGGCATAGGAATTTTATCTAAAGACTCCAAGATAGAAGATGTTCTAAAACTAGAAGCAACTGATTTTTTAGACAGAAGATTACAGACTTTAGTTTTTAGAAATGGACTTGCCTTAACAGCTAATCAAGCTAGACAATTAATTACACATAATCACATCTTAGTTAATGGAAAGGTTAGAACAATTCCTGGCTCCTTAATTAAAGCAGGAGAATTAATTGCATATTCAAATACTAAAATTAAAAATGAAATAGATAGGTCTTTAGAAGAAAAAGGAAAACCAGTATCTAAAGAAAAAAAATCTGCAAAAGAAAAAGAAAACAAAGAAACTGCAGAACCTAAAAAGGAGTGATGATTAATGGCTAGTGCTGAAAAAGTTGGAGTTGTAAATATTTTTGCATCAAGAAATAACACCATCATGGTGCTTACAGATGAAAGTGGTGCAGAAACTATTGCAAAATCATCAGGTGGACAATTAACAAAATCTCAACATAAAGAAGGATCTCCTTATATTGCTATGAAGATGGCACAAGTGATTGCTGAAAAAGCAAAAGAAAAAGGAATTAAAGAAATTTATGTGAAAATTAGAGCACCAGGTGGTAATTTATATAATAATCCTGGACAAGGTGCTGAGCCTTCAATTAAGTCGTTAACAAGATATGGCTTAAGAATAATCAGTATCTTAAACACAACACCTATGCCTCATGATGGTTGTAGAAAAAAGAAATCTCATAGAAGAAAAAAATAATATTTCATAGAAAAATAAAATAGTTTGTGATTGAATATGGTTAGAATTAAATTTTTAGAAAATGATGGTAAGGTATACAGATATCTTTTAGAAAATACTGATTATTCTTATTTAAATGCAATAAGAAGGATTATCACTTATTTAGTGCCTACTTATGGTATTGATGAAATTGATTTTTTTGAAAATGATTCTGTAGTTGTAGATGAGATGCTTGCAAACAGAATTGGACTTTGCCCAATCAACACGCCATTAGTTAATACTGGTAAAAAAGTTACATTTAAGTTAGAAGAAGAAGGTCCAAAAACAGTTTATTCAAAAGATTTTATATCAAATGATCCTGAAATAAAAATGGTGTATGACACCATTCCTTTAACAAAATTAAATGAAGGAGAAAGACTAAAGTTAGAAGCTTATGCAAATGTTGGAAGCGGTAGAGAACATGTAAAATATTCTCCTGCAATTGTTTCTTACGCACAAGTTTATGATTTAGAAATTACAAGAGGTTGTGAAAGTTGTAAAGCCTGCTTTGAAAGGTGTTTGGTGAATTCAATTAAGCAAGATTCAACAAAACAAATCTTATTAAATCCAAAAGATTATGATTATTGTGTATCTTGTGCAGAAAAGTGTGATAAAAAGTGTTTAAAAATCAACAGTACCAATAATTATATATTAACCATAGAATTAATTGGTCAAAATTCAATAAATGATTTACTAAAATTAACAGAAAGATATCTTGTAGAAAATATAGGTGTCTTTAAAAAGAAAATAAAATAAGATTTAAGTAAAAAAAGAGAAAGAGATTTTTATTCTGCTGGGATTCCCGAGTGGTCAAAGGGGCAGGACTTAAGATCCTGTGCTTAGTGCTTCGCAGGTTCGAATCCTGTTCCCAGCATTTAAAATTAATAAAGATGATGTGAAGATTATGAGTGTAAAAAGAGATACAATTAATTTAGAAAAAAAAGATATAATAAATAAGTTATATGAAACTTATAGACTTAAGAAAAAAAATATCTTTAGAAGACTTGCAGAGATATTAAAAACACCAAGTAGAAATTTAGCTTCTGTAAATTTATCTAAATTTGAAAAATTAAAAAATGTTGTAGACGGCTCAGTGGTAGTTGTGCCAGGAAAGGTTTTAGGTGTTGGTGAACTTTCAAAAAAGATTACAATATATGCTTATCAATATTCTAGTACAGCAAAAACAAAATTCAAAAATATAAAAAACTTAGATGATTTTTGTGATGCTGATGTAGACTTTAAAAAAATAATTATTATTAAATAAATTATGTTTGGTGAATTAAAATGATATTAATAAATGGAAAAAATAAAATTTTAGGAAGACTTTGCACAGAAGTTGCAGAGAAATTATTAAAGCAGAATGATAAAATAGTTATAGTTAATTCTAAAGATGTAATTATTAGTGGAAATCCTACATTAATTGTTAAAGAATATTTAGAAAGATTAGATAGAGGTGGAAAAGGAAACCCAGAGAATAATCCTAAATATCCTAGATACCCCCACACAATTGTAAAAAGAGCAGTAAGAGGTATGCTTCCAAGAAACCCAAAAGGAGTAAATGCACTTAAAAAGTTAACAACACATATTGCTGTGCCTTTAGAGTATAAGGATTTGTTACCTAAACCTGAAACTTTAAAAAATGTAAGTCACATTGCATTAGAAGAATTGTCTATTAAGTTAGGTGCAAAAATAAAAAAGATAGAGACTGATTAGTTATGGTAAAAGATTATAATGTTAAAGCTTCTAGAAAGAAATCAACTGCAAGAGCATTTGTAAAGCCTGGAAAAGGAAATATTAGAATAAACAATATGCATATAGATGCATTTGTTACTGGTTACAAAAAATTATTAATATTAGAACCAATACATCTAGTTCCTGAAGAATTTAGTAAATTAGATTTTCAAATTAATGTTTCTGGAGGAGGAGTTTCTTCTCAAGCCCAAGCCATTAGAAACTGTATTGCTAAAGGAATTGTTGTTGCTACAGGTAACAAAAAATCAATAAAAGATAAATTTACTGAATCAAATAGATATCTATTAATTGATGATGTTAGAAATAAAGAACCTAAAAAGCAACTAGGTAAAGGTGCTAGAAAAATGAAACAAAAATCTAAAAGGTGAATTAAAAATGATTATTCCTATTCGTTGTTTTTCTTGTGGACAACTTGTTGCTGACAAATATGATCAGTATTTAAAATTAATCAATGAAGATAAAAAAACACCAAATGAAGCTTTAGATAGCTTAGGTGTTAAAAAATATTGCTGTAGAAGAATGCTTTTATCTCATGTTGAATCTATTGATGAGATAATGAGATATAATTAAACTAAATGAGTGTGAAAAAAATGAGTGGTTTAGAAAAACAAAATAATAGTCCAAATACACAACAAAAGACTTTGGTTAATGTTGATTTATATTTAAAAAATGGAATCCATATTGGTACAAAATATAAAAATGGATTTATGAAAAAATTTATATTTAAATCTAGAAGTGATAAACTAAATGTTATGGATGTCCAAATTATAGATAAAAGAATAAAAATTGGTATTGATTTTTTAAGCAGGTATAAGCCTGAAGAAGTAATGTTTATCTCTAGAAAGAAATATGCTTTTCCTGGACTTTCCTTACTTGAAAAAAATTATAATTATAAAGTTAAGGTTGGAAGATTTATTCCTGGCACCTTTACAAACCCAGAATCTGAACACTTTACTGAATGTAAGTTGGTTTTTGTAATTGATCCAAACATTGATAGACAAGTAATTTTAGAAGCAACTAAAATCAGAATCCCAATTATGGCACTTGCAACAACTTCTAGTAACACTAGAAATGTTGATTTTATTTTCCCTTTTAATAACAAAGGTAGAAAATCAGTTGCATTATTCTTTTGGTTACTTAATAGAGAACTTGAACTAAAACATGGATTGATCAAAACTCCTGAAGAATATACTTACAAAGTAGAAGATTTTGTTTACACATTAGCTGATGGTAAGGATGATGGGGAAAAGAAGCAACAAAAACCAAGATTTGTTAAGAAATTTACAAAAAGTAGATTTTAAAAACCTTTTGGTAAAATACTTAATATGTAATCCATTAATTAAGCAAAGTTAATTAGTGTTGAGGCGTAATTAAAAATGAAAGAGAACATGTTAATCCTTATTTTAAAAGATCTAAATCTCACAGAATATGAGTCAAGGGCACTTGTAACTCTATTTAAGTTTTCAGAACTAGATGCTCCAAGCATTAGTAGAAATTCAGAAATTCCAAAAACAAGAATCTATGATGTTTTAAATAAACTTAAAGAAAAGGGTTTTGTTTTAGAGGTTTATAAAAGTCCAAAAACTTTTAAGGTCTTAAATCCTAATGAGATTTTTAAAAATTTATTATCTGTTAAGCAAAAAGATTTCACTAACCTTTCAAACAAGGTAGATGATATCTTGTCAACCACAAACTGGAATGCTGAGTTGAACAATTCTCAAGAAAAGATTTTACAAGTCAACAACTTAAAGGACTATAATAGATTTTTGGCACAAGAATTTCAATCTGCTCAAAAAGAGATCTTTGCTTTTACTCATTTAGATGAAAGAATTGATTCTTTAAAAGGTATAACTAGTAATAAAAATTTAAATGTGAAAATTTTAACAAAGCCAATGAGTATGGTTCATAAGTTACCTAAAAACTTTTCTGTTCAAGAAAATAATCATTCTATGGATGCATTTATAATTGACAAGAAAAAAATAATTATGGCTCTAAATAATTTAGAGACTCCAAAAAAGACCTATCATTTAACAGTTCTTGAAAATAATACTTCTCTTGTAAATGCTTTATTAAATCACTTTGATGAATATTGGAAGAAATGATTTTCTTTTTCTCTTTTAACATAATTTTTAAATTTGATTTTTTTCTTTTTATAATTTCTTTTAATTTCTAATTTACAAATAAATAAATGTTAAGTTAAATCTTTTTAGAAAAGTAGTTTCTTTTCAAAATCTACATATCTTTAATAACCAAAAGGGGTGTTTACCAATACAAATCTATTTATAAAGTTTTTTATGCCTATATTAATTATATATAATATATTCTTTTTTTAAATATAAAAATAAAAGAGCCAATGACATATAAGGAGGTAATTTAAATGTCAGAATATGTTAAGTTTAAAATCTCTGAAGAATTAAAAAATTTACAAGATGAGGTTTTTAAGAAAATATCAAAATCAGGAAAAATAAAAATCGGAATTAATGAAGTTACAAAAGCAATTGAAAGAGGCACTGCTAAATTAGTTGCTATTGCTGAAGATGTTACTCCTGCAGAAATTGTAATGCATTTACCTGTTATTGCAAAAGAGAAAAAAATTCCATTTACTTATTTTAAAACAAAAGCAGATTTAGGTAAAGCTGTTGGTATCTCTGCAAAAGCAAGTTCTATTGCTATTATAGATGCTGGAGTTTCTCAAAAAGAATTAAGTTCTTTGATTAATAAAATTTCTGATATGATTGGTGGTAAAGAAGCTCCAAAAGCTGATGCTAAAAAGGAAACACCTAAAGCTGAAGTGAAAGCTGAAGTTAAAAAGGAAGAACCAAAGACAGAAGTTAAAGCTGAAGTTAAAAAGGAAGAACCAAAGACAGAAGTGAAAAAAGAAGAAATTAAGAAATGAGGTGTAAGTTATGTCTGATGAAGGAATACCTGCAGAAATTGTAGAAATTGTTGGAAGAACAGGCTCCAGAGGAGAAGCAACCCAAGTTCTTTGTAAGGTTCTTGATGGCTATGAAAAAGGTAGAATTAAGAAAAGAAATGTAAAAGGTAATGTCAAAAAAGGCGATGTCTTAATTTTACTAAATCCAGAAACAGAAGCAAAAGACATAAGGGTTCATTAAGGTGATTATAAATGAAATGTACTTTTTGTGGAGTAGAGATTAAAGAAGCAACAGGAATTATTTATGCAAAAAAAGATGGAACTACATATAACTTTTGTTCAGGTAAATGTAAAAAAAGTCTTTTAGATAAAAAATTCAAACCACATAAAACAAGATGGACAGAAATGTTCCATGTAGAGAAAAAAAGACATTTAAAAAATTTAGAAAAAAAATAATTTTTTTCTTTTTTTCTTTTTATAAAATTTAAACTTTTTTTAAATTGGTGATTATTTGTATAGACAACCAATAATAACAATTATGGGGCATATCGATTCTGGAAAAACAACTTTTTTAGATAAGATAAAAGGAACTGCAATTACAAAACTTGAAGCAGGAAAAATTACTCAACATATTGGTGCCACAGAAATTACCTTAGATGTTATTAATAAAATTTGCAGTCATCTTTCTAAAAAATATAAATTTGAAATTACAATTCCTGGGTTGTTGTTTATTGACACACCAGGACATAATGCTTTTGATAACCTAAGAGAAAGAGGGGGATCATTAGCTGACTTGGTTGTCCTAGTTGTTGACATTAACAAAGGCTTACAAGTTCAAGATGTAGAAACTTTAAAAATCTTAAAGATGTATAAAGTTCCTTTCATAATTGTTGCAAACAAAGTAGACCTAATTTCAGGATGGTTCCAACAAGGTAAAGACATCTCAACTTCCTTAAACTCACAATCAAAAAATGTTTCTGACAAGCTAGACGAATTGCTATACAGAATTGTTGGACAGTTGTATGATCACGGTTTTCAAGCAGAGAGATTTGATAGAGTTGATGACTTTAAAAAACAAATCTCAATAATTCCAATTTCTGCAGAAAAAAATTATGGATTAACTGAGGCCATCTTATTTCTAGCTACACTTTCTCAAAAATTTTTAGGCAACAGAATTACAATTGATGAAAATAGAAAGGCACAAGGAACAATCTTAGAGTTAGGCGAAATTAAAGGAATTGGTAGTACTGCAGACGTAATTGTTTATCAAGGTATTTTAAGAGTAAAAGATAATATTGCTTTTCTTTCAAGAAACGGAGTTGTCAAAACTAAAGTCAAAGCCCTACTAAAAATAAACATGTTATCTGCAATCAACAAAAAAACCAACTATGAGCATGTAGATTTTGTATCTGCTGCAAGTGGGGTCAAAATTGTTGCCCCTGACCTAGATAAATGTGTGCCTGGTTCTGTTGTTATTTCTGTTGATGATGAGTTGGCTATGAGAAATTTAGAAGAAAAGCCTTTATCTTGTATGGTTGATGATGAGATTGATGGTGCTTTTGTAAAAACAGATACCCTTGGTTCTTTAGAAGCTTTAACAAAGTTATTATTAAAAAATAACATCTGTATTGCAAGAGCAGACATTGGTAATTTGACAAGTAAAGATATACTTGAATTAAAACTGTTACAGAAAAGAGATAAGAAAAAGGGGGTCTTATTTTTATTTAATATACCTCTACCAAAAGATTTTGAAATTGAGTTAGAAAAAGATAAAATCCCTATATTTAAAAACAATATCATATATAAATTAATAGAAGATTACCAAGATTGGTTACTTAAAGAAAATAAAACAGAAAAGGATAAACTTCTAAAAGAAATAATCTATCCTTGTAAATTTAAAATTTTAAAAAATCATGTGTTTAGGACAAGTAAACCTGCAATTGTTGGGATTAGGGTGCTTGTGGGAAAGTTAGTTTCTGGGACTAGGATTTTAAAGAATGGAATTGAGATTGGAGTTGTAGAATCAATTCAGGTTGATGGGAAAAAAATAGAGGTTTTAGAGACAGAAAAGGAAGCTGCAATATCAATAAAGCATGCTGTTTTTTTAAAGGACTTTCTTGAAGAAGATATATTAAAAGTTGACATCCCTAAATCAGCTTTTGAGAAATTAGAGCAAATTAAAGACGAACTTACTGATGAAGAAATAAAGTTGATAATTGAAGCAAAAGTGAAAATGGCTAAAGATTTAAAATAATCTGTGAAAAATAATACTTACAAACAAAATGTTTTTTAAATTGAAATAAATTAAAATAAGATAAATTAAATTAAAATTTTACAAATAAAAAATAAATTAGATACTTACAAATAAAAAATAAAATAAAATAAAATAAAATAAAATAATTTGAATAAAAAATAAAGAAAAATATTAGACAATTAAAGAGGTGTAAAATCTATGAAATTAAATATATCAGATCCAAAATCAGCAAAGACTTATTCAGTTGATGCTGATGAAAAAACAAGTTTAAATTTATTAGGTAAAAAAATGAAAGATGAAGTTGAACTTTCCTTTATTACCCCTGGACTTAAGGCAGTTATTACTGGTGGTTCAGATAAAGACGGTTTTCCAATGCATCCAACAGTTGATTCAGAATTTAGAAAAAAATTACTTCTAAAAGGTGGTGTTGGGTTTAAACCAAAGAAGAAAGGAGAAAGAAAAAGAAAAAAAGTAGCTGGAAGAATCATTTCTCAAAATATTCAACAAGTTAATTTAAAAATAGTATCTGGAGACACAAAGGTATTAGTTGAAAAATACACAAAAGTTAAAGAAGAAAAAAAAGAAGATGACAAATAAAAGGATTTTTAATTTATGGTAAAAAATATACAAGCAGAAATAAATATTGGAGTTGTTGGACATGTTGATCATGGTAAGACTTCATTAACCTCAAAGTTAACAGGTAAATGGACAGACAAACATTCTGAAGAAATAAAACAAGGTATCTCTATAAAGTTAGGATATGCTGATGCAGAATTTTATAAAGATCCAAAACTAGATGGTATCTCTGCTTACACCATACATAAGGTTCATCCTTTAACAAACAACAAAACAGAATTTATAAAAAAAGTATCATTTGTTGATGCTCCTGGTCACGAAACATTAATGGCAGTTATGCTTTCAGGGGCAACATTATTAAATGGAGCAATCTTAGTTGTTGCTGCAAATGAAGAGTGCCCACAACCAAGAACCATTGAACATCTTTTAGCTCTTAAGATGCATGGTATAAAAAACTTAGTTGTTGCACAAAACAAAATTGATCTTGTCTCAAAAGAAGAGGCTTTAAAAAACTATCAAAAACTAAGAAAATTCTTAGACGATGATGGATATAAAGATGCACCAATCATTCCAACCTCTGCAAACTTTGATACAAACTTAGATGCATTAATTTATGCTTTATTAAAAACAATACCAACACCAACCTTTGATCTAAAAGCTCCTTTAAAAATGCAAATTGTAAGATCCTTTGATATCAACAAACCAAGCACAGAAATTTCAAAACTAAAGGGTGGAATCTTAGGTGGTGCAATTTTACAAGGTGTTATAAAAGTGGGGGATAAAGTTTGGGTCTATCCGGGTTTAGAAAAACCATTTGAGATAGAGGTAAAATCATTAAACTCCGGAGGTTGCGACTATAAGGGCGCCCATCCAGGTGGCTTAATTGCAGTGGGTACAGATTTAGATCCCTTTATTTGCAATTCTGATAAGATGGTTGGTCAAATAGTGTGTGATCCAAAAATTGATCTAAAGTTAAGTACAGAAATTGATCTAGAATACACAAAGATTGAAAGACTAATTGAACCTAACAAAACTGATATAAAGTCAGGAGAAAAAATAGTTTTAGTTATCGGTTCTTCAGCGTGCCTTGGAATTGTAAGAAAAGTAAAACAAAATAATTTAGAATTAATTTTAAACAAACCAAATGTTTTTTTTAAAAATGATAAAATTGCAATTAGTAGAAACATAAATAGTCGTTGGAGACTTGCAGGTTATGGCACGGTTAAATAAAGTCTTGATTGATACAAATGTACTTATTTACATGTATGAAAATAAAAAAGATATTTTTGAAAATGTAAAATCTTTAATACCAAATGTTGATTTTTATATTTTAGATAAAGTTTATGAAGAACTAGACAAAGTCTATAAAACAAAACCTATAAAAAATGAATTAATTAAAAGATATTTAAAAAAACTTGAAGTTATTGATAAATTTAAAATTATTAAAGTTGATCAAAAGATAATTGACTTAAGTCCAAAATATTTAAAAGTTGATAATCTTTTAGTATATTTTAGTGATAAATATTTAGTTTATACAAATGACCGAAAACTTAAAGAGAAATTAAAATTAAATAATAAAAAAGTATTAACATTAAAAAGAGATGGTGTTGTCTTAAATTAAAAATTAAAATTATTTTTAAAAATTAAAATTATTTAAAAAATTGTAATTATTTGAAGGTGAAATAAAAATGGGTTATAAAAAATTTAATATTGAAGGAACTGTTGCTGTCTCTCCTCTTAATCTTGCAGGAGATTTAAAGGATATTATCCTTGAGCAATTGAGTGTTGATTATGATGGAATTATGGATAAAGATATCGGACTTGTAATTTGTGTGACTGATGTTTTAGATTACAGCATTGGGGAAATTATTCCTGGAGATTCTGATGTGTTTTTTAAAGCAAAATTTTCAGTAATAACTTATTTACCAAAACTACATGAGGTTGTTTATGGAAAAATTACCCAAGCAACAGACTTTGGTGCATTTATTAATGTTGGCCCTTTTGAAGGACTATGCCATGTCTCTCAAGTAATGCCTGACTTTAATTCCTTTAATCCTGAACTTCCTGGTTTTGTTGCAAAAGATAGTAAAAAAACTTTAGTTGTTGGAGACAAAGGTCTTTGTAGAATTGCAAATATTAGTTTTAAAAAGACAATTGCAGAAACAAAGATTGGTTTAACAATGAGACAATATGGTTTAGGGAAAGTTGAATGGCAAGCAATGGACTTTAAACAAGATACTGATAAGAAAAAAACAGTGTCAAAAACTACAAAGAAAGAAACAAAAAAATCTGCAGGTTCTAAAAAAGGTGGTAAAAAATGAATAAAAAAGTTTGTAGAAAATGTAGAAAAATAATTGTAGAAACAGAAATAAATGCTAAAGGTAAGGAAGAAAGTTTAAAGGTTTGTCCTGTTTGTGGATCAACTGTGTTTACTACCTTTTGGAAAGGGACAGCTTTAGTTATTGATCCTGACAAGTCAGAGATTGGTAAAGCTATGGATGTTTCAGTTCCTGGGAAATATGCTTTGAGGTTAAGTAGATAAATTTTAAACAAAGAAATTAATAGTTATTTTATAAATTAAATTTTTAGAAAGTAAAATTATTTATGTTTTATTTTTTTTAAAAATTAAATAAATTTAGGTGAAATTTTATGGATATTGAAATAGAAAAATCAAGAAATGAATTGCTTTGTAGAACAAATGTTTTTGCAAAAATAAAATCAGCAAAAACAGTTTCTAGAAAAGATCTTGTTTCTAAGGTTTCTGCGATGTTAGGTGTAGACAAGAGTTTAGTAGTGGTTGATAAAATTGCTCAAAATTTTGGAGAAAAAAATGCCAGTGCTTATCTAAAGGTCTATGATGATGCAAAGAAACTTAAAGAAATAGAATTGAAATATAAAATTAAAAGAACTGGTGAAATTGAAGAAGTGATTGATTCTAAAAAGGAAAAAGTAATTGAGTCTAAAAAAGAAGAAGTTATAAAACCAGAAAATAAAGAATAAATAAAATTGAAATTGTGAGTGATTATGGCAAAGAAGAAAGGTGGCGGAGAAAAGAAAGGTAAAAAAACTAGGAAGAAAACAACTAATGTTAAAAAAAGTGAGTTTTATACTGTTTCTAATAACTCTGTTGAAAGACTTGGAAAAGATTGTCCAAAATGTGGGGCTGGAGTAAAGATGGCTGCACATAAGGAGAAAGATAATAAAACTAGATTTGCTTGTGGTAAGTGCGGACTTACTACTTGGGAATAGTTTTTTTATAATTTAGATTGGAAAGTAAAAAAGGGTGATTAAAGATTTATTTTCTATTAGATTTCTTTTTCTTTTTTTTTCCAATTTATTTTGTGTTTTTTTTAAATAGAAAAATAAAATTAAAAGAAATATTTTATAATTTTGGGTTAAGAAAGATATCTTTTTCTAATCTAGTTAAGCACACATTAATTCTTTTTTTTTTAATTTTTATAATTAGTATTTCTTTAAGCACAATTTTTACTTTTGTAGGTTTAGATGATCTTCATCTAGTAAGTAGCACAATTCTTTCTATACCTCTCTTGTATATCTTCTATTTATTTGTAATTAGAGTATTTTTAGAAGAATGGTTTTTTAGAGGTTTTCTTGTTAACAGAATTGGAGTTTATTTATCTTCCTTGTTGTTTGCAATAGGGCACATCTCATATGGCTCAATTGTTGAAGTTATTGGTGCCTTTATTCTTGGAGTTGTTCTTGGTAAATATTATTTAAAGACTAAGAATCTTTGGGTTAATTATTTAGCACATTTTTTATATAATTTTTCAGCTTTTCTTCTAATGACTCTTGCACAAACTTTATAACTTTTAAATTAACTTCTTATTAGTAAATAACTCTAATATTGCTTATTTTTGTTTTATATAGTATGATTCTTATTTGTGGTACTTTTAAAGTGTTTATAATGTATTTTTATGCACACCTATATTTTATAAATATATATATACGGCTCACACTATACTTATATTGGATTGTTTAATTCAAAGTTAGGTTCAAGAATTAGAGAGAGAGTTTTTGAGCTTATCAAAAGGAGATGGTATAAAGAGCGGAGAAAATAATTGATGACTATACAACTGCAATCCGATAGTTGAGGGAATAAACCCACCAGGTTTCATGGAAACATATTAGGACTGATTCCCTCATCTTGAACATTTTCATTTTTTAAATAACTTTTTTTAATAATCTAATTTTTCTTTTTTTAATTACCGTTACCTTTTCTTTAATTTTAGTAACTTTTAATTATTAATTTCAAAAATAGAAATTATAAATATCTTTTTCTTATATATTATAATTAAAATACATTATTCTTTACACACAATATAAATATCTTTATAAAATATATGACCCCTTATTCTAATACAAATAACTTTTAATACAAATAATTAAAAAAAGAAATCACATATGTTCTTAATAAATACAAAATTCTCAGAATTATTAAAACAAAAAAAATCTTCTGTAACTTTAGGTTTAGAAAGTAAAGATGCAAAACAAAGATTAATTAAATTTGGAGCAAACGAATTAATTAAAAACAAAAAAGGGAATCTACTAAAAATTATAATAAGGCAATTTAAAAATGCATTAATCTTGTTACTTGTTTTTGCTGGCTTTCTATCTTTGTTTCTAGGAAATACAATTGAGTCAATTGCAATTTTTGTAATTATAATTTTAAATATAATTTTAGGCTTTATCCAAGAATACAGAGCAGAAAAAGCAATTGATGCTTTAAAAAAAATATCAGAACCATTCACAAGAGTTATAAGGGATGGTGTGACTTTAAAAATTCCTTCAAAAGAAGTTGTTGTTGGAGATATAGTTGTTATTGAGGCAGGAGATATTGTTTCTTGTGATGGTGTCTTGTTTGAAACTTCAAGCCTAGAAATTGAAGAAGCTTCTTTGACAGGTGAGTCTTTAGCTTCAAAAAAATCTGTTACTTCTAAAGATATAAATTCTCAAACAATTACAAAAGATGCCTTTGTCTACATGGGAACAACAGTAACCTATGGTAAAGGAAAATATCTAGTTACAAGTACAGGAATGAACACAGAGTTTGGAAAGATTGCAAAATCTTTACATGAAACAAAAGAAACACTTACACCTCTACAAATAAAATTTAAAAAACTTGCAAGACAGATTGGAATTGTTGCTGTAATTTTAATTATTATTGTTTTACTTTTAGGACTCTTACAAAACACTTTATCTTTTGAAAAAATGATCTTGTTTGCTTTAGCTTTAACTGTGTCTACAATTCCAAATTCTTTACCAATCATTGTAACTGTTGGCTTATCTATTGGTTCTAAAAAACTTGCAAAACAAAACCTTCTAATAAAGACTCTTCCTGCTGCTGAAAGCCTTGGCTCAGTAACAATCATTGTTAGTGATAAAACAGGAACAATTACCAAAAATCAAATGACAGCCACGCAACTTTACATAAATCATAAAATAATAGATGTGACAGGAACTGGGTATGTTCCAAAAGGAGAATTCTATTTTAATAATAGATTAGTAAATAAAAAAGAATTAGAATTATTATTAAAGATAGGTTACTTGTGTAATAACTCAAAGCTTACAAAAAAAGAAAATAGACATGAGATAATTGGAGATCCAACAGAAGGGGCATTGATTGTTTTAGGTGAAAAACAAAACATTAAAGAAGATCTTAAAAATTATTCTCTAATTGAAGAATTGCCATTTGATTCTGATAGAAAAATAATGTCTTCAATCTATAGTAATAATTTAGTTAACAAAAAAGAAGCATATGTTAAAGGAGCTTATGATCTTTTAATTAAAAGATGCACAAAGATTTTAGATGATGGAAAGATAAGAGCAATTACTAAAAAGGATATTACTAAGTTAAATGAAATAAATATACTTTTTGCAAACAAAGCTCTAAGAGTTTTAGGTCTAGCTTACAAAGATGTTTCTAATCTTAAAAAATATAATTTTAAAAACATAGAAGAAGATCTAGTTTTTGTGGGGCTAGTGGGGATGATTGATCCTCCAAGAGACGAAATTAAACAGGCAATTGCTGATTGTAAGAGTGCTGGAATAGAAACTATGATTGTTACAGGAGACCATGCGACAACAACTATTGCTGTTGCAAAACAGATTGGTATCTATAAAAAAGATGATGTTGTTCTAACTGGAAAAGATGTTGAAGAAATGAGTGACTTACAACTTGAAAACATAATTGATAAAATTAGAATTGTTGCAAGAGTCTTACCAATTCAGAAATTAAGAATCGTCTCTGCTTTACAAAAGAAAGGGCATGTTGTTGCAATGACAGGAGATGGTGTTAATGATTCTCCTGCTTTAAAAAAGGCAGATATCGGGGTGTCTATGGGTATTACTGGAACTGATGTTTCAAAAGAAGTCTCAAAAGCTATACTTGTAGATGATAATTTTGCAACAATTGTAAATGGTATAAAAGAAGGTAGAAACATCTATGATAAGATGATTAAGTCTGCAAAATATTTGTTATCTTGTAATGCTGGAGAAATCTTTACTGTCTTTTTTGCAATACTTTTGGGCTTTCCTTTACCACTCTTACCTTTACAGATTTTGTTGATGAGCATTTTAACTGATGACTTTCCTGCTTTAGGTCTAGGCTTTGAAAAAGGAGAGCCTAAGATTATGAAAAGACCTCCAAGGGTGCCAAATGAGAATCCAATTTCTAGAAAATTATTTTTATCAATTATTATTTTTGGTTTTATTATGGGTTTAGGCACATTATTATTATTTAATAGTTATTTACCATTTGGTCTTTCTAAGGCACAAACAGTTGCTTTTACAACTCTTGTTATGTTTCAAGTCTTTGCAGTAGTTAGTAGTAGAAGGTTGTATAGTGGTTTTAGACACTTAAACCCATTTACAAATAAATATTTATCAGGTGCAATATTTTTGTCAATAGCAATTCAATTAATTGTAATTTATTTCCCTCCATTACAAATTGTCTTTGGAACAGTTTCTTTAGCCTTAATTGATTGGGTAAAGATAATTGTAGTTTCAAGTTTAGGTTTTATAATTATGGAAGTTAGTAAGCTTTTCTTTCAAAAAGAAAAGATCTCTTCTTTTGTTCTTAAAAAGATTTAATTTTTTTCATTTTTCTCTTTTTTTAAAATAAATATATATATATTCTTTTTCTTACCTTAATTATTTACAATTTAGGAAAGATTACTTATGAGTGAAACTAAAGAAATAATAACTTTTAAAGACTTTATGAAACTAGACATTAAGATTGGAAAAATTATAAATGTAGAGAAAGTTCCAAACTCCAATAAATTGTTTAAGATGCAATTTGATTTTGGGGATTTTCAAAGACAGATAGTTGCCGGAATTGCAACTAAATATACAGAAGAAGATTTACTTAGTAAACAGATACCTGTAATTGTAAATTTAGAGCCAAGATTGATAATGGGACTAAATAGTCAAGGGATGATTCTTGCAGTTGGAGAGATTGATGTTGATGCTTTGTTATTCCCTTCACAAGATGTTAAGAATGGGTCTCCTGTTCATTAACTTTTCTTTTTAATATTTTTTTAAATTTTTTATTTTTTTGTAACGCAGAGGTGGCAGAGTGGTCAAATGCACAAGCCTGGAAAGCTTGAGTCGTTAGACTTCGCGAGTTCGAATCTCGTCCTCTGCGTCTGATTTCCATTTCGATTTTAATTTTTCCTTTTACCATCTAAATCTTAAATTACAAATTAATTTTTCTTAAAATTAATAAATATATTTATAAATAATTTGAAGTAAATATTAAAGAGGTTATTAAAGATGAACTTAGAAAAACATAGAAAAGACTTTCCAATTTTAAATTTAAAAAAAAATAAAATAATTTATTTTGATAATGCTGCTTCTTCCTTAAAGCCAAAACAGGTAATTAAAGCAATTAATAATTATTATAATGACTACCCTGCAAATGTGCATAGAGGAATACATAGGCTCTCCATGCAAGCCTCGATTGTCTATGAAAAAGCACACGAAGACATAGCTTCTTTTTTTAATTGCAAAAAGGAAGAAGTTATCTTTACACAGAATAGCACAGATGCAATTAACCTAATAATGTATAGCTTATACAATTCAAATTATTTTAAGAAAGGCGACGAAATAATTACAAGCATAGAAGAACATCATGCAAATTTTGTGCCTTGGCAATTTTTAGCAAAAAAATTAAAATTAAAATTAAAGTTTATAAAGTTAACAAAAGATCAAAAGTTAGATGTTTTAGACTTAAAAAAAATAATAACTTCTAAAACAAAATTAGTGGCAATTGCACACATCTCAAACACCTTAGGAGTAATTAACCTAATCTCTGAAATAATAAAAATTGCACATTCAAAAAAATCATTAGTGCTAGTCGATGGTTCTCAATCAGCTCCTCATCTAAAAATAGACTTTGAAAGATTAGATTGTGATTTTTTTGTAGCAACTGCACATAAGATGCTTGGACCAACTGGGATTGGTTGTGTTATAGGTAAAGAAAAGTTATTAAATAAATTTGAACCATTTAGGTTTGGAGGAGACATGATCAGTAATGTTACCTTAAAAGAATCAAAATGGAATAGTTTACCTTATAAGTTTGAAGCTGGAACCCCAAACATCTCTGGAGTCTTTGGTTTTTTAGAAGCTGTTAATTATCTTAAAAAAGTTGGTGTTAATAATATTTACAAACATGATAAAGAGATCTTAAAATATGCTTATGAAAAACTAAAAGAAATTAAAAATATTATAATTTATAATTGTAAAGACATAGACAACCAGATAGGAATAATAATCTTTAATCTTAAAGGAATTGAGGCAATTGAACTTTCAGCTCTTTTAGATGAGATTTCAGGAGTTGCTACAAGAGCAGGCATGCACTGTGCTCAACCAATAATTGAAACCTTTGATAGAAAGGGAGTTGTTAGGGCATCCTTTTATTTTTATAATACCAAAAAAGAAGTTGATGTCTTTGTAAAGACTTTAAAAAAGATTGACTTGATGGTAAACAAATAGTTTAGATTGTAAACAAATATTTTTTTAGAAATAACAAGAACCAATTAAGAATTTAATTTTACTTTCTTAATAACCAAAAGTTCTTTAATATTAATATTTTTATTTTCTATATTTTTAATAATTCCTGGCATATGCCCTGCCCCAACAACAAGCACAATAGTGTTTACTTTTGGGTCCTCTAACACCTTTTGAACATGATAACAAATAAACAGATCCCTTTCATCAATCAATATTCTTTTAATTTTTTTATGTTCTCTCATAAAGATATTCATGATCTTGTTAATCTGTGTGTTGTCTTCATCTTCCTTTTCAACTTCAGACAAAATCTTGTTAATATCTAAATCTTCCCCAAGTTCTTTTTTAATTTTAAATCCACTAAAAAATATTCTCCATTTGTCCCTAAAGTTAAGAGTTTTTAATAATCTTGAAAGAGTAATATTTACATCTCTGTCTGCAAGAAGTATCTTAGCATCAACCTCTTTTGCACTATTGATTGCCTGGATCATCTCTGCTCCTGGTGTAATATTAAATTGTCCTGCAATCTTTTTCTGATATTTTGCTAAGAAATATTGTACAAAAAAAACTCCTGGTCTTCTTGTTCTAAAGATATCTGAAAATTTAACCTCTCTTCTGTTCTTACTCATGATTGAGTAAAACCTTTGCTTGTCAAGTTCAATTCCAACAACTTCTGGTCTCTCTTCTTCAATTGTTTTTTTAACTTGTTCCTTGCTTTTTTTAGAGATGTGTGCTGTTCCAACAACAATTAATCTCTTTTTATTAATTTCCATTACCTTTTTCATATTATCCCTTTAAGAAATATATTTATAAACTTTAAGTAGTAAATATAATATACTTAAATATATTTAAAAGGTTACATTTTATGAAAAAGAAAATAACAATCATACTATTATTTGTTTTTTTAATATTTGGACTAAATCAAATAAGTGCATATTCAATTGAAATTGATCAAACTTATGGAGGCTTAAATTCATCAAGTTTCTCTGTAACAATAGAGGTTGACAGTTCTGAGGGGCTTTCTCAAGTTCCATTAACCATAAACTCTAACAAACAAGCAACCCCAATATCTTTTTATGCTGATTTAGATTCAGGAAACACTTTTAAAGCTTACTTCTATATAGACTTTACAGCTTCTTCTAGCTCCACAGAAAATGGTTGGCCAAAAATAATTGTAAATTCTGCAGACATAGTTACCGTGAGCTCTATTGATTTTCCTGCAAAGACAGACACCTTGATTATTGATGGTGTTAAGCCAGTAATTGGAAATTTCACAATAGAGGCTTTAGGAACAAATTATAATAATTATTATAGAGGAGATGTTAACCTTAATCTAAGTGGTTTTTCAGATCCCCAGACATACATAACTAATTATATTGTTTATTTAGTATCCCCCTCTAATCTAGAAACATTTAAAACAAATTATGTTCTTAAAAAAACAACAGACACAAATTCTTCAGAAATAAAATTAGAATTAAATTCAGAAGTTCATGATGGAGATTATTATTTGTTAGTAGATGCAGTTGATGTCTCTTTAAACACAGGAGATGAAACTACAATTAAGAATAATAAAGTTAGTCTTTCTTTAGACAACCTTTCACCAATTGTAGAGAATTTTAATTTAGGAACTTTAGTTGACAAAAGCACCTACTATGTAAACTCAGGAAATTTTAATATAACTATTAGATTTAAAGATCTTTTTTCAGGCATAAACCCAACCAACCCCCCAACATCAATTACTGTAAAAACTCCAGAGGGCGTTCCTTTAAATTTTAATAGAGATTACAATTCTTCAGTAAATGGTTTTTTTGTGCCAATCTCCTCAACTTACACAGACGGAAACGTCTACCAGGTTTCTTTTAAAGTCAATGATTTTGTGGACAATAATATTTCTTATGATTTTAATATCTTTATAGACAGTAATGGTCCAACAACCCCAACAGCTCCAACCTTAACCAGAAGTATAGACAACAACATCACAGTCTCTTCCTGGGGAACAGCAACTGACACTGGTAGTGGTTTAAAAGAGTATAGAGTCTATAGGTCTACAAGTAGTTTTACCTCTTACACAAACCAAAGTCTTATTTGTACAGTTGAAGCAACAGAAGCAAGGACCTGTGTAGACACATTCTCTAAATCAGATGACACAACTTACTATTATGGGGTGGTTGCTGTTGACAAGTCTAACAATCTAAGTGCTGTGAAGACAAGTAACATAAAGACAGGTCCAAAATTAGAAGTTAATATTGATGTTTCTGAGAGCTACACAAACAACCCTACACCAGACATTGTTTTAACTTTAGGGTCTGATGTTAATGTTGTTAGATTTAGTTGTAATGGCTCAAGCTTTACTTCTTGGATAGAAGTCAATAACACAACTTTTACCTATTCAGAATTTAATATTACTTCTGGAAATGGATGTACAAGTGCCTCTGAACTTAAAGAAGTATATGTGGAGGCAAAAAGTGAAAATTCTCCTTACCCAGTTACAAGAAAATCTGATACTGTAAAGTATGATGCAACTCCACCAACAACCCCAACAAATGTAAAAGTAAGTCCTTTACAAAATGGTGGTCTTAAACTTACTTGGTCTGGAAGTGATGACAACTATAGTGGTGTTAAAAGTTATAGAGTTTATTATTCTACAGCTTCAGGAGTAACAACAGACAATTCTTATTACACAAGCACAGCTCTAAATTATTCATTTACTCCAAACAATAACCAAACCTACTATATTAAAATATCAGCAATTGATAATGCGGGAAACCAATCATCTTTAAGTTCTGAGGTTAGTGGAGAAACTAAAAGATTTGGTCCAACATTTACATTTAACTTAAATCCATCAAACCTAATAGATGGTGTAGACTATGTGGGGTTAGGGAAAGTCTTATTTAAAGTAGCAAGTGATGAACCACTATCTAAAACTCCAACAGTAAGAATTAAATTTGATTCAAAAGCTCAAGAAACAATAATTGCAAGTTACTTAGATCTAATTACAAGTTTTGAATACAATTTTGTTGAAGATGGAAATGTAGAAATAGAAATTACAGGAACTAACAATGCTGGAGAAAGTTCAACAGACACCTATTATTTGGTAGTTGATGCTACTCCGCCAACTTTTGAAGTAGACTATGGTATCTTTAATGAAACAATAATTAAATTTAATTTAAAAGATTATTCTCCTGACCTCTATAAAGTTGAATATCAATTAAATGATAAAACAGGACTTGCAATTATTGAAGATTCAAATGAAGATTTCTATTATGAATTTGATACTAATAAATTTGATGATGGAGATTATAACATCAGCATCATTGGTTATGATTATGCACTAAACACTTCAACTGTAGAAATAAACTTTAATATTGATAATGTTAATGAACTTGAAGTTGAGCTAAACAATTTAATTGAACAAGTGAACTTTAATAGAGATTTTATTAATTCCTCTATAAAGTTATATGAAGAGCTATTAATTAAAATAGATGACTCAATTTCAGAAAAATTAAAAACTGCAAACACAAAGGCAACCTCTGCTCAAAGTTTGATTGATGCTAATAACCTTTCACCATCCATTGATCTGTATAATGAAACAAACAACCTACTATTAGAGATAATCACTTTGTTGCCAAAACAATCAGTTGTTAAAAATAAATCTTTTACTTACTTTTATGATGTAAACAAATCAGTAGATATACCAACATACACAACTGATGCAAATATTATTAAAGACACAAACCAGCTTTATAATCAAAATATACTTATGGTTGATAGAAACTTTATAGTTCAGGAAATTGATTCTGTTAAATATTTTTCTGTATCTTTAGAGTTTAAAAACACCTCAAACAAAGATGTTACAATTACCTTTATAGAAGATATTCCAAAAGAATTTGCAACTAAACTTTCAGACCTTGTTTTTGGAGAGGATGTAAATGTTTTAGATGCTGACCCAGTTGTATATACTACAATTACAATTCCTAAAAACTCCTCATATACTTTTAGATATAATAAAAAAAGCATAGCCACAGATTTTGATGTTCTAACTAAATATGATCAGATTGTTTTTAAAAAACCAATCATCCTTAGTGGGAAGGTTTTAGAAGAACAAATGATTTTTAAAAAATCTTCAAAATATAATTCTGATTCTAAGATTTTTGGAATAATTGGAATTGTTTTAATTTTAATAATAATCATACTTATAGTAATTTGGCAAATTTTAAAATCAAAAAGAAATAAGGAAAGAAACTTAGAAACAATTGCAAACTCTAAAGGAGAAATAAATCGTTACCTGGGGAAAGGGAGTGCAAGTTCTACAAGTCTAGCAAATCCTGAAGAAAAAAAGTCTGTTTCTGAGGAAAGTAAGATTACAAAAGAGAATGCTTTTGAAAGTAATTATGATTATATAATTGATGCTGTTAAAAGAGATAAAAAGAAATAATTGAGTTTTAAAAAGAAATAATTTAGATTAAAAATAATTGAAAAAATGAGTAAGAAATAATTAGATAAATATGATTGAAGGAATGGATCGCAGAATTGTTGTTGTTGGGGGAGGCCCTGCTGGACTTTATTCTGCATATTTGGTTAAGAAGAAAAATCCAAATATTTTGGTAACTTTGTTTGAAGAACATAGTGAAATCGGAATACCAATTTGCTGTAGTGGATTGATTGGAATTGATGGTCTTAAAAAAACAGATTTGTTAAAGTATATTATAATTAATGATTGTGTAGACAACAAGGTAAAAGGAGCAAACATCTATGGACCCTACAAATCATATTTTAAAGTTCTTTCAAAGGTTGACAAGGCATATGTCTTAGATAGAGGAAAGTTTGATAAAAAGATAAGGGACCTAGCACTCTCTGTTGGTGTTGAGATTGTTTATGACTCAAGGGTTGTTGATGTTAAAGAAAATACAGTTTTTGTAGATGATCTTAAAAAAAATTGTTCAACAGAATATAAATTTGATTTCTTGATAGGTGCAGATGGTCCAAACTCTATTGTTAGAAAAACTTGCTTTCCTGAATATAAGGATATTGAAAAGGAATTTATTATTGGTTATCAGATCTATGTTGAAGGAGAGTTTACAAAAAACAAGGTAGATCTTTATTTTAATGATTTTTCAAGAGGACTTTTTTCATGGGTTGTTCCTGAATCTGGTAGCTCTGCAAAGATTGGTATTGGAGTGTCTTTATCTTCTGATTCTAAAAGGAAAAATAATCCTAAGGAACAATTGTATGAGTTTATAAAAAAGAACAATATAATTTATGATAAAGAAACAAGCTTTTGTTCAGCCTTATTACCAATCTCTAAACCACTTTCAAACTTTGTAAAGGACAATGTCATAATTATTGGGGATGCTGGTTGCTTTGTAAAAGTAACAACTGGTGGGGGAGTTAACTTTGGGTTGATGTCTGCAAAGATTGCAGCAAATGCAATTACCAACAGAATAAAAGACTTTAAAAAATTAGAAAGTTACAACAAAGACATTAAAAGATATGTTTCTGAATTAAATTTACATTATAAGATTAGAAGGTATATTCTTTCAAAAAGTAACTCTGAGCTTGACGAGTTAATTCAGAAATTAAATGATATAGGTATATCTTCAATTTTGGAGAAAGAAGGAGATATTGATTATCCAAGTCTATTTATTAGAAAATTGTTCTTTAATAGAAAGTTTTTCTCACTATTTAGAGAGCTTATTAAATTTTTGAAGAGTTAAAGTCTTCAACTTTCTCATTCTATGCAAACATATTTAGAGAGTTTATTAAATTTTTGAAAAGTCAAGATCTTTAAAATTTGTATTTGGGTTTAAATTTTTAAATTAGAAACTCTACTCTATGATAATCTTCTTTTCAACATCTTTCCAAGAACTTGCTTTTTTGATAAACTTGTTGGTCTTAGAATATCTATTCCAATTGTAGGTGTTTCTATAGTTGAAAAGAATACAATTTATTTGTTCTTTAGAGCATGCAAGAACTGTTTCTAGAGAATCATCAACTATTAATTTTATATTTAGTCTTTTACAAATTTCGTGTTTTTCATCTCTTTTAAGGTCTTTATAATCTAAGTGAATAATTCTTTTAAAAAAGTTTTTTCCAAAATGATTCTCAATTAATGTCTTTGTACTTTTTACCATCCTCTTGTTTCTTGCAGTAATTATATAGAGTTCGTTATTTTTTTTAAGTTCTTTAATTATCTCTATGGAGTTAGGGTAGGGTTTCATAAGATTATGGTAGTCTGTGTTTGTAAATGCAGTCCATCTTTCAAGGAAGATTTCAAAATCTAAATTAAATAATTTGTGTGCATGTAGATTTTTACAATCTTTGAATTTTTTAGAAGTCTTATATTTATGATTGTGATATTTAATAAATTTTTTAACTGTTGGAAAAATAGTATCATCAATATCTATTGCTATTCTCATATATTCTCAAATTTTAATAGCCCGAAGGAGATTCGAACTCCTGTCATAAGACCCAGAATCTTATATGCTTGGCCTCTACACCATCGGGCTCTTTTTTTTCTAAAAAAGAAGTTTAAGTTATAATTTCCACATCTCTTTTGCAAGCTTACCTGTATATTTATATCTCTCAATTAGTTTTTTATTTTTTACCTTATTCTGTTTATGATTTTCTAAAAAAATATTTAGTTTTTCAATAAGTATTTTTTTAATTTCACCAGAAGTCATATCTCCAGATTTATATTTATTGTATATTTCTTTAATCTTAATATCATCTTCTTCAAGCAAAATGTATAACCAGTTATAGGCAACATCAATTTCAGGGACTCCCCCTAACTTTCTGTGTTCTTCAAGAGTTGGTCTTCCTCCCGAAAAAGCATATTTGTTAACTTTACTTTTAACAAGCTCAGGAGTGTCAGTCAGATAGATTGCTGTTTTGTTATCAGAGGAGGACATTTTTCCATCCATTCCTTGAAGTGGTGGTAGTAATTTGTTATGTATTGCTGTGACTTTCTTGAACCCAAGCTTTTCAGCAACATCCCTTTGGATTCTCCAGTAGGGGTCTTGGTCAATACCTGCTGGAATTAAGCAAAATTTATTTCTTTCAAAGGCAGTTGGTGCATTTTGGATGTTTGGGTAGAACATATGCCCTAAGTTAGTTTCATTTGTAAAACCAAAGATTGCTTTTGCATTTGAAAGATTTGTTTTTTTTGCAAACTGTAATGCAAATTTGTAAAGATGTTTAATATATTCTGTATCTTTAAAGATAAAGGTTTTATCTGGATCAAAGCCAATTGCTGCAATCTCCTCTATGTCCTTATCTGATTGTTTGTCTATTTGTTCTAAGGTTAGATTTTTTTTAACACTAAACTTCTCATCATCTGATATCATAATGTAGACATTACAACCAAATTCATCCTGTAACCATTTAGAAGTTAGAAAAGAAATTAGGTGACCTAGGTGCATTTCTCCTGAGGGACCTCTGCCTGTGTAGACATAGAAATTATTATTGTCTATATTTTCTAAAACCTTGTCAAAGTCTCTGTGAGAATAGATAAAGTTTCTTTTAAAGAAAGGATGTAATTTTTTAGATTTGGTTTTAAGTCTAAGTCTTTCTTTAAGATCTTTTGTAAGGTGGCTTGTTCCAAACTCCTTAATTAGTTTTTCATAATCAATAGTTCCTGAAACTTCCCAAGCAGTAACCTTGTAGTCAGCACACATAATGTCTTTCCTTGTATTTTTAATTTTTAAATTTTATTTTTATTGTATATATTATAGTTTAAAAACTTTAAAAAAGGAATTGTTTTTGTAAAAAGATAATGTTTTTAGATAAAAAGGAATTTAATAATTTTAAAAGTGTTAATTTAAAATTTAACTTATTAATTGTGGTTAGTTTTTTTGTAATCAAAAAGATTTTAAAGTCTTTGACATAATTAATATATATGGTGTTATAAAAAACGCCTAAAGACTTTTCAGTTTTATGGGGGATAAGAAGATGGATGAAGACAAAAAAGAGATGGACCAGAATACTATTTTTATAGGTAAGAAAAATACCATGTCTTATGTTTTAGCAGTTATTACTCAATTTAATCAGAACGCAGATATGGTAACCATTAAGGCAAGAGGAAAAACCATTTCTAAAGCTGTTGATGTTTCTGAAATTGTAAAAAATAAATTTGTAAATTCTTTAAAAGTTGAAAAAATTATTATTTCTACAGAAGAAATAATTACAGAGAATAATACTCCGATGAAGGTGTCAGCTATTGAGATTGTGTTATCTAAATAGTTGTTATTATAATTTTTTAATCTTATCAATGTTTATAAAAAAAAGGTGGTTTTATGAAGAAAAGAAATACAGTGGATTGGATAGCTCTGATTCTTTTAATTATTGGAGGTCTTAATTGGTTACTAGTTGGTGCACTTAAGTTTGATTTAGTTCAATCAATTTTAGGCTCTATTCCAGTATTAAGAGATATTGTGTATATCCTGGTTGGGTTGTCCGCAATATGGGCTATAGTAAGAATTGAAAAGATCTAAAATTGATCTTTTTTTTTCTTTTTTCTTTTTTCAAGAAACTTAATTTTAAGTCAAATAAATCTGATTTTAAAGTAAAGAAATCTAATTTGTGATCAATTTTGGGATTGGTAAATTAATTTTTATAAAGTAACTGTTGACCTTGTTTACAAACCCTATGCTCTTTGTTGAGATCTTTTCTGTCTGCTCAATCAATCTACAATTGTCAGTATTAATCTTATTGATTGTCTCAAGCTTAATTGACTTAATAGCTTTCTCAATTTCAGGATCATAAAATTTTGTGTTTCTATGTAACATAAACTTTGGGATCTCTTCTAAAAGGTCAGTTAATAATTTATATTGGGTAATGTAGATTATAAAGTTAGTATTATTTTCAAGTTCTAAGGAATTAATATTTTTTGAATAGTTTGCATATGTGCTTAGATTTATTGAAGTCTCAATTTGATTAAGCTTATTTTTAATAAAATGAATTAACTTAGAAACAAAAGATTCCTTTTTCTCACAAAACCAAGAGATATTATTATTATTGTAAGTTAAGGTAATCTCTTTTTCTTCAAGTAGTCTTACAGCATCAAACAACAAGATCTGTTCTTTCTGGTTTTTAAAAAAAGGACCAACAGGGTACTCTCTAAGACCATTTGTTTTCTTGTAATTATCCCTATTTTCTTTACAACTATTATTCTTATGATAATTTCTACTCCACTCTTTATTTTTAGACAGAAAGTATGTACCATTATTTAGAAACATAACTTCAACTAAAGATGAGGAAAGTGTGTTTGTTGAGAACAGTTCCTTTGGTTTACAGCAATTACAATTTATGGTTTCATAAGAGATGTTATAAAAATCATCTTGTAGAAGATAGGCCCAAATATTAGAAAAATCCATATTAATTGTGTTCTTTATAAGTTCATTTTTTTTAGAAAAATCAATTGTGGACTTGTTTTTTAAGACTAATCTATTTTCAAAGAAATTATTTTCAAAAAGGATGTTTAAGATCTCATCATTCTTAATATTATATTCAGGTTTTACTTTTAAAAGATTAGAAAGCATAAGCCTTCTTGTTATGGTTGGTGTTATTTTCTTTTTTGAGAAGTCATCAATGTTTGTTAAGTATTCTTTAATAGCTTTATTTGTTACATCATAGTCTCTAATCTTATTAATCTTATTCCTATTTACTTGAACAAAGACATCATAATAACTCCAATTCCTTTTAATTAAAAATTGTCTTTCAGGTTCAATTAGAAGAATGTTTTTAGAAGTTGCAAGACTTAATATCTTTGCACATTGTTGTAAGATCTTATAGTTTTTGGAAGTTATCTTACAAAGGTTTTCTTTAATCTTTTCAATATTAATTTTCTTTCTAAAATCAGAGAGGATCTTTTGTAGAAAGTCCTTAGGCAGATCAATATTAATTTCTGGAAAGAACTTCTCCTTCTCTACATACTCTGACTTAGTTGAGAAAGGATTTTTAGAAAAATATAAAATAATTCTGTTTCTTTCATTTTCATAAACTGTATTAGTTAAATATAAGTTGTCCATAATCTATTCATCCTATTTTTCACATATTATTTTATTAAAAGGCAATAATATATGGTTTTCAAAACAAGGGTTCTTTTCTAAGGGGGGTAGTTTGCCGAGAAAGATAACTTATTTAAAACAATTCCTATATATTTTTAATATATCAAATAAAATTAGGCAAACAATTACAGAAATCAGAAAATTATGCTCAAAAAGATTTTACAAAAAATAAAAAAAAATAAAATAAATTTATTGTTGATGTTAATATTCTTACTTACAATTACTTATGCGATGATAAACTACCTACCATATTGGGATGAAGCAGTCTACACAAATAATGGCAAATTTTTATTCTCAGCACAGGAAATTTCTACTTATGAATATCAAAGACCACCTATAATGGGTATTTTAATTGGTCTCTTTTGGTTTATTGGTATAAATGAAGTTATATTTACAAAAATAATTTTAAGTATAATTTTTATATTAGGTTTATTTTACCTTTATAGAATTGCTGAAGATATAAAAAAAGGAACAGGAATAATTACCACACTCCTATTTGCATCTATACTTCCAATAATTGCTTTTAGTAATAGGCTTTTAACAGAGATCCCAGGAACCTCTTTGTCAATAATAGCATATTATTTATTTACTAAGAGAAAATATTTTCAATCAGGATTTATTTTTTCTCTTGCCTTTTTATTTAGGTACCCTGCAGGACTTGTTTTTGGAGTTGTTGGAGTATTTTTAGTAATTGAACTCTTAAAAGAAAGAAACTTAAAAAAAATAAAAAACATTCTAAGTTATGGGCTTGGATTTTGTTTGTTGGTGGTTCCTTTTATAATCATCAATTATCTTTTTTTACCAAATATAACCTCAAACTTTTTTTCAAAAATAATAGCTCCATTTACACATGCTTCTCAAATGGTTGCTGCAAATGCACAAGATCTTGTAACTAATGGTTTTATTTATTATTTAAAATTTCTTCTTTTACAAAATTTTCTATTATTGTTTACAATTTTGTTTATAGTAATGGTTGTATTGTTTAAGAAAATAAGAAAGGACTTTTTAAAAAAAAATCTATTAATCCCCTTTACAATAGCTATAAGTTATTTAATATATTTATCTAGCCTTGTGCACTATGAACCAAGATACTTCTTTAGTGCACTTCCTTTCTTTGCTATAATCTCTGGGGTTGGGGCAACTGAGTTTATTGAAAAAATAAATTTTAAAAAAGCAATTATGATACTTGAGATTATATTTTTAATAGTTTTAATATTTAATTATTCAATTTCAATAAATCTACAGATAAGTAACAATAAACAAACTGATCTTGAAGCAATTGATAATTACTACCAGTATATTTTAAAAACAGATCCTGACTTTGAAGGTCTAGTAGCAATTGACAATCCAGTGTTTGGTATTTATAATGAAAAAAGCAAAATTGTTTATTTAGCAGGACCATTCTATGCACAGGCTGTGGTTTTAGAAAACCAACCTATAAAGTATATACTCTATGAAGAAAGGAATTTTGTGTGTTGGAGAGAAGGAGACAAAGAGTGTGTTAAAAAACTAGATCTTTTCTTATCCTTACTTAAAGAAGAATATACTCTTGTTTATACAGAAGATTTTTATGGAACTAAACATTATATCTATAAATTAAATTACTTATGAAATTGATGAAAAAGACATTAATTATAAATTAAATTACAAAATAAATCAACTATAGATTGAATATTTTTTAATATTCCATTTGGTTAAAAGAAACTTACAAAGTTCTCTAAAAATAGAAAGACCATAAACAATTGATGCCTTTAAGTCTATGGAAGAGGCTTCTTTAAAATATCTTGTTTCAACTGCAACTTCCTTAATCTTATATTTCTTAATAATCATTTGTATAATTATCTGAGTATCAAAAACAAAATTATCTGAATTTTTATAAATTGAAATATTTTCTAAAACATTTCTTGAAAAAGATCTATAGCCTGTGTGAAATTCACTTAGAGAGGTCCTTAATATTAGATTTTCAAAAAAAGTTAAAACCCTATTTCCAACATATTTATAGTAAGGCATTCCACCCTTTAAAGGGTCTTTTTTATTTAAAAATCTAGAAGCAAAAACAGAATCTACCTTTCCTTTAGCAATAGGAATAATCATATTATTTAGGATCTTAGGATCATACTGGTAATCAGGATGGATCATAACAACAATGTCTGCACCTCTTTTTAGAGCTTCTTTATAACAGGTTTTTTGGTTAGCCCCATAGCCCTTATTTTTTTTGTGCCTAATAGTAATTAGCCCTAGTTTTTTAGAAAGAGAGACGGTATTGTCTGTTGAGAAATCATCAACAAGTATAATTTCATCAACATACTCTTTAGGTATACTAGTAATTGTTTTTTCTAAAGTTGACTCTGCATTATATGCTGGCAGAACAATTATCACTTTTTTATTATTATACATTAAAAATCAATCTTTATAAATATTTATGTTAATAGATAAATATTAGTTTCAAAATATATATAAAACAAACTGATTTACATATGGGTAAAAATTATTTAGACAGAGTATTTGATTTTTTAGAAACTAAAAATAAAAATTTTAGAAATTTAAGAAAATTTGGAAAGTATTCTTTTTTTTCTGTAGTTGCAACTATTACAGATATTATTATATTATTTATATTAACAGAATTTATTGGCATATATTATCTATTGTCTGTAAAAATATCTTATGTTGGTGGAATGTTAGTTGCATTTTTTGGAAACAAGAAATACACTTTTGATAAGAACAAGAAGAAGAACCTGCATAAGTTTATTGATTTTGTAATAATCTCTGTAATTGACTTAATGCTTAATATAATACTTATTAAGATATTAACAGAATACTTTAGTGTGTGGTATATCTTTTCAAAAATAATTGTTGTTTTTATTATATTTATTGCAAAATATTATACACATAAAAAAATTGCATTTAATAATTAACAAACAATTTACTATAGGTTTTATGATATATTTACAAAATCAAAAATTAAATGTTTTTTTAAATCTTTTTACTCTAAGATATACTATTAGGATTAGGTTAATCAATTTATAATCAGATAAAAATAATAATAAATTTTAAATTATAATAAATAACAAATTACAACAAAAATGTAGAAAAGGAAAGCAAATGAAATTTAATTTGAAAAAAACAATATTCTTTTTAACTATCTTTCTTTTAATTATTGTGATTTTTAGTTTAAGCTTAAAGGTAAGTCTTGTTGGCTTTCTAATTCTTTCTTCTTTTTATATGTATATTATTATTTCTTTTTTAATAATCTATTACACTTATCCAAACATAGAAGATAGACCCTCATTTCCAAAAAAAGTGCCAACTGTTGCAGTTATTACTTATGGTTATAATGACTTTAAACCAATTATAGAAACTGTAAAATCTTTAAAAAAATTAAAATATCCAATTCCTTTTAATATCTATGTTATAACAGATGGAACTTGTTCTTTTTTAAAAAAATTCAAAAATGTAAAATTAATTCCTGTGGATAAAAAATACTTTCAAAAAGGAAGAAATATCAAAGCAGAGATTATGAATGAGGGTCTAAAAAACATAACTGAAGAAAATCTATTTTGTGTTGATGGAGATACCATGGCAAATGAAAATGCTTTAATGGAGATGACTCCTTTTCTACAAGGTAAAGTTGCATCAGTAAACAGCCTATTAGTTCCACAAAACACAAATTCTTTTTTTGAAAAAGTACAATTATTTGAATATCATATAAATTGGGGAATGTCACTTAGAATCTTATCAAGCATGAACTCAATAAGTATTCCTGTAGGTGGGATGTTTATTATTAAAAATAAAGTATTTAGAGAGCTTAATGGTTATGATGTAAATAACATCACAGAAGACAGAGAGCTTGGTTATAGACTATTAGAGAAAGGATATTCAATAAAGTTTACTTCGGTTGCAAAGTCATACACCCAAACCCCTTCAAGCCTAAGAGAATGGATTAAGCAAAGAATGAGGTGGTCTAGAGGAGAGCTTGCAACAATCTACAAACATAAGCATTTTTTATTTAATAAAAAGTTAGGTTTTTTTGGAACCTTTACTTTACCAATAACCTTTCTATTACAGACTTTAGGAATAGCCATGGCTTTTGGTTTAATTTTTAATTTCTTCTCAAGAACCTTTGTTTCATATTATTATTTAGTTATAGAATTTATAAAGTCAGGAGTCTTTTGGATAACCCTTCCAAAATTTACATACTTTTATTTTCCTTCAACTTTACTTTTGGTATTAGTGTCTACTGTGTTTTTTATGCTCTATTCAATTAATGCTTTTAGTTTAAGTAATTTTAAATTTAAGTTAAAACACTTATTTCCATTTATAATTTTTTCAACTTGTTATGTGTTTTTGATTGGGTTTGTATATATTGTTGCAATCTTTTTAGAAATGATAAATTATAGATTACCAATTTTTAAAAGAGAAACATAAATGTTTATAAAATAAATTGAACATAAGATATATGAATTGTTGCAAGATCTGAAAAAACAATTTTATATTAAAAGAAGATTGTAAGAAATAAAAAGAAATTGAGAGAGTATGAGACAAGGAAAAGAAAAAATAAAAGAACATAAATTTAATCAAAATATATTGTTAGTTTCATTTTTATTATTATTAATTGTAATGATTGCAATATATTCTGGAATAGTCTTATACGATAAATATAAAAAATCAGAAATACAGGATGACTTTACTTTACTAAATCAACAGATTCTTTTAAATGATCTTTATAACTCTTATCTAAGTGATGTTAATTCTCAAGATCTAAAATGTGAAGTTTTAAATAAACAAATTTCTTCTCAATTAAAAATAAATGAAGAGTTGTTTGAGAGATTAAGATTAATAAATAAGAATGCAATTGTAGAAACTGACAATTCTTTAAAATATATGTATGTTTTAACAAATATTAGGTTATGGTTGCAGTATAATAAAGTTAATAAAGATTGTAACATAGATAATGAAACTGTACTTTTCTTCTATCCAGAAATTGCAGGACACAGTTCTCAAAAAGCAATAAGTGATGCTCAAACTAAAATCTTTGAACACAGATTGGCTAAGTTGCTTGAGAAATGTAAGTATAGATCTATAGCTTTGCCATATCTAGATTATATACCTGTGCTTGACCAGATAATTAAAGATTATAATGTAACTAGTGCACCTGCAGTTTACATAAACGGCAAAATCTATTATGAGCTTTATGATAATTATTCTGAAGAGTTTTTGCAGGAATTTGGTTGCGGTGTGGAGAAATAATTTTCTTTTATAGTTGTGGGTGTTTACAGCATTTCTTGGACACATTTATATTTATGTTTGTTTAGAATAAATTTAATTTTGTGTGAAAAAGTAATAATTTTTTAGGTGTATCTTTCTACATTATTTCTTGGACACATATTTTTTAGTGGACACTTTGAACAATTAGGAATTCTTGGTTTACAGATATTTTGTCCTAAGATAACAAAAAGGTGGTTTGTTTTTTCCCATAAGTGTGGTGGCAACTTCTCTCTTAAGATCATTTCTGTTTCTAGGGGGTTTTTAGAATCTGTATACCCAATTCTGTTCATTATCCTAAAAACATGTGTGTCAACACAGATGGCTGGTAGTTTAAAAGCAACACTTCTGACTAGATTTGCAGTCTTTCTTCCAACCCCAGCAAGCTCTATTAACTCTTCAATTTCTTGAGGAATGATGTTCTCAAATTTTTCTTCTAAAATCAATGGTAATTCTTTTAAGTGTCTAGCTTTAGTCTTATACATCCCAATAGGCTTAAGAATTTTTTCTAAACTCTCTAATTTAATTTTTTTAAGGTCCTCAATAGTCTTTACTTTTAAAAATAGTTTGTTGCACACTTTAGCTGTTACCTTGTCTTTTGTTCTTGCAGAAAGAATTGTTCCAATCAAGACAAAGAATGGTTTTTTTGTTTTTATTTGAATTTGTTCAGCTAAAGGTATGGTGTAATCTTTTAGTTCTCTTTCTAAGATTTTATAAACTTCTTCAATATTTATTTTTTCCATATTTAATTGTATATAAAGTATATTTCTAATTTTATAAATCATGCAACATGTTACACAACTCCAAACTGTGAAAACATTTAACAATAATAAATATGAACCTAAAAGTTTAACAATGCATGACATCTTTCTATTAGATGATAATTGGGTAACTTTTTTTGTCTTTTTACAACCCCATATCTGTAGAAGACAAAGAAGTAAATAAAATGCTAGTTTGCTATTACACTTGAATTTTAGTTAAAATCACTTTGTGTTATGTAGAAGGCAGTTAAAAAATAATTTTTAGACCTAAATTAAACTAACATCAGGAATTACTGAAAAGGAATACAAGGAGTCTCCAAAGAACTTTTGCTCTTTTGAAAAACTAATGTCTTTAAGCATAGTCTTTAAGTCCCCTGAGAATGTAAAATTTGTAATTGTCTTTGTAAATTTCCCATTAACAATTTCTTTTGCACTTAATATTGTTAAAGAGAAGTTTCCTGTTACTAGGTTATTTGTATGAAAGCCAATGATACTATAAACTAAAAGTCCCTTTTTAGTTGAAGATATAATTTTTTCAATTCCCTTTGTTCCTGGTTTTTGTATAATGTTTGTATAGTCAGTTTCAATTAGTGTTTTTCTAAAACCATTTCCTGTTGGCTTCTTATTATACTTTATAGAGTCATACTGATCATATATTTCTTTTTTAAAAACTCCATTTTCAAAAATAACTTTTTCTGTGGTCTTAAAGCCCTCATCATCAATTGCTTGTGAGCTTAAGAAATAATCAAGATGTGGTTTTTCCATAATTGAAAAACCCTTACTAAATATTTGTTTATTTTTGAAATTATGCAAATAACTTTCCTTTTTATTAATTAGGCTTCCATTTGTTGCTTCCAAGATTAATTCCTCAACAAACTCAGAAGTCATCTCAGGAGTCAATATCAAAGTATATTTTCCTTTCTCCCCTGCTTGTGGGTTTGTTTGGTTTAAAGCATTTATTCTTGCTTGATTAAATGTTTCTGAAATCTTAATATCTTCTTTTCTTGTAAAGATGTTTTCATAATCTCCAGAGGATGGTTTTTTGTTCTTAGTATTTACTACAACTCCAAGATATAAGCTTGATTTTTCAATTTCAAATTCTGTGTGTGGATTGATATATAATTTTTTAAAAATATTTTTGGAAACTTTTCCTGAATAGCTAACAATATACTTCTTTTTTTTTAGTTCTTTTTTCACTTTCTCTATAATTTCAGGAAACAAGATTTCTTTAATATCATTAGGATATTTTATTTTTAAATTTTCTTTATTTTTTCCAAAGTCCTTAATTTTAATTTCATTTTTTTTTAATTTTGCGTTTTTCTTAGCAATCATTATTCCTTTAAGAATATTTTCTTTGGTTATATGGTTTACTCTTGATTCTCCAAAGGAACTATTAGAGATTATCTTAATATTTAATGACTCTCCTTCTTTGATTCTTGTGTCTGAGATTTTAAAACCATCAAGTGACACACTTTCATTTTCTGATTTTGTAAAAATAAATTCTACATTTTCTTTCTTACTTAGATTTTTACAAAATTTATAAATTTCTTCTCTATTCATGTTTGGTTCCACCAACAACTATATTTTTAATTTTTAGATATGGATTTTTCCCACCAACAAAAGCTGTTTGTCCACCTTTTCCACAAAATCCAATATTTAGATCTTTTCCAACCTTGTTAGAAACTCCTTCAATATTTTTTAAATAATCAACTATATTTCCAGAGATTGAAGCTTGTTTATATTTATCTACAATCTCTCCATTCTTATATTTGTAAGCTTGCTTTATACCAAACATAAAAGTTCCAATATTAGGGTATGTTTGTCCGCCTGAAAAGCCTTTAAGTAAATAACCATTAAAGTCTTTTAAAAGATCTTTATATTTATCTTTTCCAGTCTCAAAATAGGTATTACTCATTCTTGGAATTGGGATTTGTGCATAACTTTCTGCTCTTGCTGCTCCGTTTGGTTTTAATTTAAGTTTGGTTGAGCTTTCTAAGTCAAGTAAATAATCATTAACAACTCCTTTTTTTATAAGTTCTCTTTTCTTTGCAACAATTCCTTCTTGATCATATTTGTAAAATCCAAATTTTTTAATTTCTGGATTGTCAGTGATGTTTATTTCATGATTTTTAGTAAGTGTCATACCTTTCTTTAACACAGATTCATTTCTAATAACTGCATCTGCTTCAAGAGAGTGTCCAATTGCCTCATGTGACAAAAGATCAGAAACCTCAGGAGAAAGTATGATGTCTGAGGTTGTTATTGGGCAAGGTTTAGAGTTAAGAAGTTCATCTAGTTGTAAAATATTTTCTTCTATAATTTCTTTTTCTGAGTTATAATTTCTTTTTTCTAATCCTGCAAGGTATCCTATTCTAGAAAGTGCATTTTCAATATTATTATCTTTACTTCCTGTTATGAAGTTGTATAGTAAGAAGAAAGGTTTTTCTTCATAGATTTCTGCATATGGACTTAGAAAATAATTTCTTTTTGTAATTTCACTATATCTTAAAGTAGTTTCTAATAATTTAAATTCTTTAATATTTCTTTTAAGAAGCTCTTTATTAAGTTCAAGAAGTTCTTTTATTTTTGATTGTATATCTTTATTTTCAAATTTTTTATGTTTTACTATAAATTTGTTTTTGTTTTTTGAAAAATTAGAAAGCAATGTAGTTTTGTTTTGTTTTTTAGTATCTTCAATACATTTATCAATAATTTTTTTATAGTTTTCAAAAATGTTTGTGGAACAAAATCCTAATTTTTTATTTTTATAAATTCTAATTCCAACTCCTTTATTTTCAAGTTCAATTATTTCTTTTATATCTTTTTTATCAATTATTATGTTTGTGGACTTATTATCATCTATTCTAATATCATAATAATCAAGGTCTTTAGTTTCTAGGTAGTTTTTAATTTTATCTAAATAATCTTCAATATAGTTTTTTTCTTTGCTCATTTATATATATTGTTACTTTCTTTTTATAAACATATTTTTTTCTTTTTTTTCTTCTAATCTCAAGTCTTTAAAAATATTTGTGTTATCCAATATTATTGTTTATTAAACATATTTGTGTTATCCAATATTATTGTTTATTAAACATATTTATAAAAGATAGATTTATGACAGAAAATATGAACAGAAATAAAAACAAAAACATTTTTAAGAAAAAATCAATCTCCCCATTAATTGCAACTATCCTTTTAGTTGTTGTTGCTGTGGTGTTAATTGCAGTAGTCTTAACTTGGGGAAAGACTTTC
>JALNXN010000030.1 GCA_023230325.1 archaeon
AAAGAGACATTAATCAATTAAAAAGGAAAATAATTTTAAAGCAGAACAAAAATGAAGTTTATCAACAAGAATTGAGAGATTTGATTAAATTAGCCAAAAAAGTTAACAAACAAAAAGAAGAAGAAACTTCTACAGCTTTCAAAGAAGCAAAAGGTGTTTTGTTTTATATAAATAAAAATGAGTGAACAAATATCAAGCAAAATTAAAGAGATACAAAGAGAATTAATCGTGCTTAACGAAAAGAAAGATTTTTTCCAGGCTCAAAAAGTTATACTCTCTATTATTAGATTATTAGACGATTCTATATCAATTGATGATAAAGATATTTTTCAATTGTTCACTGATAGCGATGGGAAGATTAGGGCAAATGGGAGTTGGTTTTATGAAGATCCAATAATAATAGACAGAAAAGCTACTTATAAAGTTTATTCTAATAATAATTTAAACATAGATTTTAAGTTATATGGGGTTAAGAAGCCCGTAAAAAGAATCATTTCTTGGGTTCAAGCTCTTACTCCAAATTTTGAAGATGAGCCTTACAACAAGAATTATAATATTGGAATTGATTTTGTGATTCCTGAAAGTTTTGATAGAGTTATTATTATTTTAAGCAATAATTGGGTTATTAGAACGCTTGAATTAAAAGGTGAGCTAACCGCTACATATCAAGAAATTTTCGCTAAATGGGCTGAAATAAAGCATTTTGATAATAGGCAAGAATTACATAAAATATTATGGGATAGTTTTGATATACATCCTCTTAATAAGAAATTTTATGCAGGTATAAGTGAAAGATTTAATATTTTACGTCAATATCTAGTTAAAAATAGGGTCTTTGATGAAAAGCACGCATCTTTTTTTACAAATAGACTTCTTGGAAGAATAATTTTTTGTTGGTTTTTAAATAAAAAAGGAATTATAAATTCAGATTTTAAATATTTTGATTCGGAGAGTTTTGCGGATGATAATAAGTATTACAGAGAAAAATTAGAAAAATTGTTTTTTGGGGTATTAAATACTCCCATTGAAGATAGAAAAGTAGAGGACAATGTTACACCATTTTTAAATGGTGGATTGTTTGAGGCGAGAGAGAATGATCTATATAAAGATTCAAAGCTAGTATTTCCTAAAAATTATTTTGATGATTTATACAATTTTTTGTTAAGTTATAACTTCACAACCGATGAGAGCACAAGTCAGTTTCAGCAGGTGGCAATTGATCCAGAAATGCTTGGTAGAATTTTTGAAAACTTACTCGCAGAGATTACTGAAGAAACAGGAGAGCAAGCGAGAAAAGCCAAAGGCGCTTTTTACACCCCAAGAGAAATAGTTGATTATATGTGTAAGGAGTCCTTGAAAGAGTATTTAAAAACCAAACTTAAGGAAGATGAATTTAGAGATCAAAGATTATACCAATTAATAGAAGCTCCCGATAAGGATTTTCAGGATCAAGACCATAATTGGAGAAGAGATTGGAAGCCATACAAAGAAGATATAATTAAAGCTTTAGATGAATTAAAAGTTTTAGACCCTGCTTGTGGATCAGGAGCATTTCCAATAGGAATGTTGCAATTATTAGTAAAAGTTTATGAAAGATTAGAATCAAGATTTGATTCTTATAAGACTAAAGTAGAAATTATAGAAAAAAATATTTATGGGGTTGATATAGAACCAATGGCGGTAGAGATTTCAAGATTAAGGACTTGGCTGTCGATCATTGTTGATGAAGAATCTGATTCTAAAAAAATTAAACCTCTTCCTAATTTAGAGTTTAAATTTGTATGCGCAAATTCTCTTATTGATCTTGATAACGGTACATCTGTTTTGGGAGATGATTCAAATTTAGATGTTAAACTTCGAAATATTAGAGATGCATATTTTAACACAGAAAGTTTAAACAAAAAGAAAAAATTAAGATCAGAGTATGAAAAACTTGTAAGCGGACAAGAGAATTTATTTGGAGAATCTTTAAGGTCAAAACAATTAAAAACTTATAAACCATTTGACAATGAATCATCTGCAAGCTTTTTTAATCCAGGGTTTATGTTTGGTACCGATAGGTTTAATATCGCAATCGGTAATCCGCCTTGGGAAAAGTTTAAACCACTAGATCCCGAGTTTTTTAGTAGTTATTATGCTGACTATCGTGAATTATCTAAAGATAAACAAAAATCCCTTAAAGATGAATTATTATTAGATTCCCAAATTGCAAATGCATATAAGGATTATCTTTTGAAATACAAAGATATGGCTCTTTATTTTAACCAAAAATACAACCTTCAAGGATCAAGCGATCTAAACTTGTATAAGTTGTTTTTGGAAAAAACTTACAATGTTTCAGATATAGTAGCATTATTGATACCAGGTCAAATTACAGTAGATCAAGGAGGTAAATTGTTTAGAGAAAAGTTTTTTGAAGATAAAAGTATCGTAACAATAATTGGCTTTAGTAATAAGGATGGTCTTTTTTCTGCTGTAGATAATAATCAAAAGTTTGCCTTTATATTGCTAAACCATATCAATTCTAATAAAACAATTAAGACACTTGGGTGGATTCCTAGATTTGATGATATAAAAGACATTGGAGTTATCGAAGTTGATCAAAACTTTTTTGAGAATTTTGATGATAATAAAACAATTTTTTTAGACACTGGAAGAAATCTCAGCATCTTAAGCAAAATTAACTCTAATGATAATTTTTTAACTCTTTCTAAATTAAATTACCATTATTGGAGGGAGTATGATGTTACAATGGACGCAAATCTTTTCAATGATAAAGCTGGTGGACATCTTTTATTTTCAGGAAAGGCAATTGGACAATTTGACTGTATGCTTAAAAGCTGGCTAGAGAAACATGGAAGGAGTTCTTTGTGGCGGAATGTTGGATTCCCTAAGTTGAAAAATTATAGAACCGAGTATTATGTAAATGAAGTACCCGAAAGAATAGAAAGTCATCATTCACAAGATAAAAGTGATTACAGAATTGTGGTCCAAACAGTTACTGGGGCAATAAACAATATGAGAACACTTTATTCTGCAATCCTTCCTAAAAAACACCTAACAAATAATAGTCTTGGTAACCTTTTTATTGGCAACACAGATGAAGAACTTGTCTTTTATTCAGCTATACTTAATAGTTTTATAGTTGACTGGCAAGCAAGATTAAAAGTTGCCACAAATCTAAACAAGTTTATTCTAGATACCTTAATTGTCCCTAATTATAAAAAAACACCAGAAGATGTACGAGAGAAAATTATAGAAATGTCGCTTTCTCTTTCTGCGGTTAATTCTGACTTCAATAATTTAACAAAAAAAATCAAAGGCAAGGAGGTATCTGAAGTCCTTATTGTTTATGAACAAGACAGACAAAAAATAAAAAATGAATTAGATGTAGTAATAGCTAAACTATTTAATCTACAAAAAGATGATCTTGAGTTTATATTAGACAGTTTCCCGATTGTACCTAAAATTATTAGAGATAATATTTTAAATATATATTAAATAATATGAAAGCAATAATTTTAGCCAGAGTTTCAACAGAAGAACAAATGACAGAAGGGCAGTCTATTCCTGCTCAAATTGATCGTGCCAGAGAATATGCTAAAAGAAAGGATTTTGACGTGGTTAAAGAATATCAATTTGATGAATCTTCAACAAAAGATAGGAGGGTTAAGTTTGAACAAGTAATAGAGGATATTAGAAAGTCAAAGGAAGCTATAGCTTTAATTGTTGAAACTGTTGATAGATTGCAAAGAAGTTTTAAAGAATCAGTGGAATTAGATGCTTTAAGAAAAGAAGGAAAATTAGAACTTCATTTTATAAGGGAAAATTTAATTGTTCATAAGGATTCTAATAGTTCAGAAATACAAAGATGGGATTTAGCAACTTTTGTGGCTAAAAGCTTTGTTCTGCAAATTAGTGATAATGTAAAAAGAACATTTTCAAATAAAGTTAAATTAGGGGAAATTATTGGTAGAGCCCCTATCGGCTATTTAAATGTAACAGATGAAATTACAGAGAAAAAAGATGTAATTGTAGATAGGGTAAGAGCTAAATATATCTGTAAAATATTTAAATTATATTCAACAGGCGATTGTTCAATGAAATATTTATCTAAACTAATGAATGAAGAGGGCTTAACCACTAAAAAAGGAAAAAAACTTGGAGTAAGACAAATGGAATTAATTCTTAAAAATCCATTTTATTATGGTTATCAATTATATAAAGGAGAGCTTTATCCTCATAAATATGAGCCATTAATAAGTTATGAGCTATTTTTGCAATGTCAAAAAGTAAAAGAAGGATATAAAAAGATACCAAGAAAGGTTTCTGAAAAGCCATTTGTTTTTCAAGGATTAATGACTTGTGCTAATTGTGGATGTAGAATTACACCCGAACTTAAAAAAGGTAAATATGTTTATTATCATTGCACTAACCATAAAGAAATATGTGAAAAGATATACGTTAATCAAGATGATTTACTAAAAGAAGTAAAAGCTGTTTTTAGTAAGTTAGTTTTGTCAGATGAAGAAAAAGATAGGCTTGTTAATTCTTTAAAAGCAACAGAAGAAGGGAAGAATGAATTTCAAAAAATGCAATTAAAAGAATTAAGAAAAGAAAATGATCGAATAGAGGAAAAAATATCAATAATGTATGAAGATAGACTTTCAGGAAGTATTACTATTGATTTCTATAACAAAAAGTTTAAAGAGTTAATGGAAAAGAAGCAGGAAAATGAGTTTAAAATGAAAAGACTAAACAATGCCAATAAAAACTACTATATCACTGCAAATACAATACTTTCCTTAGCTCAAAGAGCTCCTGAAATCTTTGAAAGTTCTGAAACAGAAGAAAAAAGGCAATTAGTGAATTTTGTATTTCAGAACTTAGAGTTAGACGGCAAAAAGCTTTTATTTAAAACGAAAACACCCTTCGAGAGGGTGCTTGAGTATCAAAGTACTCACAATTGGGGTGACTAACGGGATTTGAACCCGTGCTAAGAGTTCCACAAACTCTTGTGCTACCACTACACCATAGCCACCATAGTGTTTGTACTCCCGGCAGGATTCGAACCTGCAACCTACGGATTAGAAAT
>JALNXN010000031.1 GCA_023230325.1 archaeon
GGTTACTTATATTTAAGCATGTTAAGAAGTCGGGAAATTAAGAAAGAAATAATTAAAAATGATTAGAATAAATAACAATTTATTAATAACTAATTATGATGGAGACACCCTTTGATTTGGGTGTTTTTTAAAATAAATGTGTGAACTTATATCTAATAATTTAAAAGAAATAGAAGAAACGTTCAAAGGGGTTGGTGTAATTATTAACCAAAGAAAAGATTTAAAAAGATTACATAAAGATAATATTTTTAATAGAATGTATTCTGTTGTATTAAGTAGTCTTGTTGATGTAGAAATTCTTTTTTTGAGATTAGAAAAAAATTTAAAAAATATAGAAAAAATATCAATAAAAATAAATAAAAGAAGTCAAAAAGAAGACAAGGAAGAAATATCTAAAGAAGGACAACAGTTGAGAAAAGAGATGGATAAGTTGAAAGGAGAAGCTTTTGTCGATTTTAAAAGTGTTTATATTTTTTTAAAAATTTTTTTTGATAAACATGTTTCATTGTTAAGATTTCTATTTAATTGGCGAGGAATTGGAGATAAGTCAGTTACTAATTTTTATAACGATTTGAATTCTTACGATGAAACAGATGGGGATATTGTATTTTTTAAAGAAAAATGTTTAAATAGATTAAAGGCGATTGATGTGTTTATAACACAATATAGAGATGATTATATAATGCATGACCAAACTGGCCATAAAGAAATTACAAGATGGGTTATTTTTGAAAATGATAATATAAGGATTTTTGGAAAAAGACCATCTATTACTCTTAATGATATGGTATTTATTTTATCAAATTATATTAATGATACAAGTGAATTTATTGAAAGTAAATTTAAGATAAAGTAAAATTTGTTGTTTTTATTTTTTTGATATAATGCACACGAAGAGCGTAGAATAAGAAAAAATAAAAATGTTTGAGAAAGCTTTACAGATTATCAAAAATATTTTATATATGAAGTATGTCTTATAAAAATATAAACCGAATGGATTCAAAAGAAAAAATAATCGTTATAGCTAAAAAGTATAATAAAAAAGAATCATTGAGATGTTTTTTTGATGAAATTATTCTAGATAATAAAGAATTTTTAATATTAACTACAAATAATTTTAAGTATATTAAGAATGGTAAAGAGAGAGATAAGGGGTATAGAATGGATTTAATAATTTTTAAAGAAAAATGGTTTAATGCATTTGTTTTTTATAAGAACGACAAAAAACAAAAATTCTATTTCAACATTGCAAGTCCTGCTAGTATAAAGGATAAGTATATCGAATATATTGATATGGATATTGATTTAGTTGTTTCATCTGATTTTAAAAAGGTGGAAATATTAGATATGGAAGAATTTAAATCGCATATAAAAGAGTATAATTATAGTGATTTTTTTATTAAAAATTCACTAGGAGCATTAGAACAGGTTAAGGAGTTGAAAGATGATAAAAATTTTTGGAAATTATTTAAATAAGTTATGAACTATAAGAGAATTAATAATTTTAAAGAAGCTTTTGAAATAAAAATTAATTTATTAGTCACAGGAATTAATGTTGATTTAGATGACACAAAAATTAGTTTTAAAAAGAAGGTGGATGCGTTATATTCACATACTCCTTATAATTATGATAAAATTCCTCAAGAGATAATACTTTATCATGATGAGAATACGAAATTACCCATAGTTTGTAATATAAGATTCAATAAAAAATCTCCTTACAGAGTTTTTTTAAAGGATAATATTTTGTTATTAAAATATGAAGATAATTTATATATTATAGAACCAACTCGGATAGGTAATTTGTATGATTATCAATTTTCTGAATCTATTCAAATTTTAGGAGTTAATTTGGCGGGAATTGTTTTGAGTAATTATTGTCATTTTGTGCATGATAATAAAAAATGTAGATTTTGTGAAATAGATAGCAACTGTTTTAATGTAAAAGCAAAGAGCAGGGTAGAGATTTTAAAGCATTTTAAAAAAATAAAGACAAAAAAAGATATAAAATATTTATCAATTACCTCTGGTAATTTTAACAAGGATTATGATAAGATGCTTGTTTTTTTTATTGATTTTATAAAAGAAATTAAATTTATAAACAAGGACATAAAAATTTTATTATCATTAATGCCACCTAGTGATGATGAATTGTTAATTAAGCTTAAAAATGTTGGTTGTGATATGGTAGCTTTTAATATAGAAATGCTTGAAAGAAAAAGATTTGAGAAAATGGTTCCAGGAAAAAATTTATTAGGTTATGATTTATATGTTGAGAAATTAAAAAAAGCGAAATCTATATTTGGAGCAGGAAATGTTTATTCTAATTTTGTTTATGGAGTACAATCTTTAATTAAAAACAGAGGAGATACTTTTAATGGAAAAGAAGAGAATGATATTTCATTGAAAGGTGTAAAATTTTTATTGAAGAATGGAATAATTCCTTTGTATACAGTTTATCATACAAATGGAACTAACGAGATAGGAGATATTAATATAAACATAGAAAAATTAATTAATTTTTCATTGGATTATGGAAGGCTTGTTTTGAAAAGTAATTTAGTTGATAAAGACAAAAAGGGTGTTTTATTTGATTTAGGTTCCATCTCTAATCATGTTTACAATGATGCATACATATTAAATAAGTATTATTTATGAATTATATACTATTATTAACATTAGCTTTCTTTTTTGGAGTTACCAATAAAGTAGCAGATTTATTAAATGAACATGGATTAAAATTGTTTAAACATGCTGATATTTTGTTTGGAATAATATGGGGAATATTGGGAGCATTTTTAATGTTTTTCGACCAATCAATTGCTATTAATTATTTCGCATTAATAATTTATTGGTTTTTTATGATCAAGCTTGATTATAAGAATCATTCATTGGCAGGAACAATAATGCTATTTGCTGGTATATATATTATAGATTTTACTAATTTTGTAATTTTACAGATTTTATTATTGTTTTTATTGGATTTTATTACTATTTTAATTCAGCATAAAATTGCTAGAAGCTTTCCTTTGTTGGCAAGATTAAGATTAAGAATTTATTTAATCCCATTGCTTTATAGTATCTTGATGGATAATTATCTTATTTTTTATGTTACAGTAGTTGCTATGATTGGAGTGGAGATAATAACCATTTCTTATGACCATTATTTAAAAAAGAATAAAAAATGAAAATCATTTTAGAACAAAAAATAGAAGACGGATTCAACACTAAAAAATTTGCAATTCTATTAGATGATAATAATATAATAGAAGCAGTTTCTTTTAAAAAGAATAATCACACAATTTGCTTGTCTTCTCAAGTTGGATGTAGCGTTGGTTGTGTTTTTTGTGAGAGTGGGAAAAATGGCTTAATTAGAAATTTGACCGCGAAAGAAATTTTTGAACAGTACGAACTTGTTATGCAATATTCTGAATTTAATAAGGATGAGAATGGTTATATTTTATTTATGGGTATAGGAGAACCTTTATTAAATTATGATTGTGTAAAAGAAGCTGTTTTTAATATTAAAAAAAATACCAAAGAAAAAATAATAATATCAACAGTGGGCATAAAAGGAAAGATTGATCGAATAATAAAGGATAAATTAGATATAGATTTATGTGTTTCATTACATGCGACCAATCAGGATCAAAGAGATGAAATTATTCCAATAAGTAAAATGTTTAATTATAATAATTTATTATCAGAGATATATTCCTTTGAAAAAAGAGGCAAAAGAACATTGCCTATAGATATAAATTACTTATTATTTAAAAATTTTAATGATTTTAAAGAAGATGCATTGCAATTGGTAGATTTTTTTAGAGACAGAGACGTTAGAATTGTAGTTAAAGAACCATGCCCAATAAGTAATCAGAAGTATTTCATGACATCCTCTCAGAATGCAAAAAAATTTATTGATATTTTAAAAGAAAATAACATTAATCATTTATTTACTAGAAGTACAGGTAGAGAAATTAATGCTGGTTGCGGGCAATTAAAATCTAGCATAGTAAAAAATATAAAATAAATTTATTTTTAAAAAGTTTCACTTTTGTCACTTTTTTGCTACAATAAACATGTGCACGAAGAGCGTAGAATAAGAAAAAATAAGAATGATTGAGAAAGCTTTACAGGTATTAGGGATTTAATAGTTCTAACTTGAAGTGCTCAGCCACTTTGAGCGCTATACGAGACGCGTCGAGATATATGTTTATAAAATAACCAAAATAATCGTGAGGGCAACATTCGTTGAATATTTTATAGATTGTTGAAAATAACATGGTAAGATGTTAATATTTGTTTAGCAATTCAAAGGAGGTGTTACATTGTTTGTGGGTTGTTAATTTAGAACGCGAGAGAGATTATGTTAAAAACAAAAAAACAGGATGGTATATTGATGAAATTAAGTAAAGTTTCTTTAATTGGAATTTTATGCTTAATATCTTTAAGCGTAATAGTTCCTGTCAGTGCTAGTACGCCATTAACGATCACGCCATTCAACTTGTTTGGCCTTAATGGTATGCCTGGATATGCTTATCATGACGAGGGATACCTATATTGGTCATATTTCGGAGAGAATCTTGTGGCCAGCTATAGCCGAGGTTGCGGAGCAGATACGCAATTTGCTGACAATTACGGGTATTACTGGGGTGAGTGCGTTAGCGCAGTAAAAGCACTGAGTGGAAGCAACGTAGTTACAGCCAACTGGATCAAGGGTAGTCAGGTAACAAGTGGCGGAGTTGCTTCAGGCACAGCCATAGCTACCTTCTCGGGCGAATCTTACTATGGACATACAGCAATTTTCAAAGGATATATCTACAGTGGATACACTATAACAGGAATCGAGGTATGGGATCAGAATTGGCGTTATGATGGCCTATTTATGAAGCATACTATAAATTGCTATGGTTCGGGAGTAAGTAACGCTAATAATTATTACGTTGTTGAAGTTTAACAACAAACAATTCACCTCCTTTTTTAAATATGTTATAATATAAACGTATTACTATAAATATTTTTAAAATATGGAAAAAAATAAAAATATTCTCATTATTTTGTTTTTTATGTTAT